>CAZAKZ010000001.1:0-121520 GCA_964485695.1 uncultured Planctomycetota bacterium
GGGCGGTCAACGGGCCAGGGGATGCGCCTTCTCGTAGACCTTCTTCTGGTGTTCCGAGGCGATGTGGGTGTAGATCGGGGTGGGGGAGAGGTTCTTGTGCCCGAGGAGCTCCTGCACCAGGCGGATGTCCGCCCCGGCTTCCAGCATGTGGGTGGCAAAGGAGTGGCGCAGCGCGTGGGGGCTGAACCGGGCGGGCAGGCCCGTGGCCTTCAGGTAGCCCGAGAAGATCCGCCGCACGCCGCGGTCGGTGAGGCGGGTGCCGGCCCGCGGCCCCCGGTGGCTGATGAACAGAGGGTCGTCGTCCCCGCGGAGCCGGGCGTGGCGAGTCCGGTGCGGCAGGTATTCCTTGAGGGCTTGCACGGCAAAGCGCCCCAGAGGGGAGAGCCGCTCCTTGCGTCCCTTCCCTAGGACCCGGACGATGCCTTGGCGTAGATCCACATCGTGGAGATCCAGGGCCACCAGTTCGCCCACCCGGAGTCCCCCGCCGTAGAGGATCTCCAGGATGGCCCGGTCCCGGCAGGCCGGGAAGCCAGAGCCCGTGGGGGCCTCCAGGAGCTTCTTGATCTCGGTGGGGTGCAGGGCGTGGGGGAGTCGTTCCCCGATGCGAGGGCTGCGGATGGCGGTGAAGGGGCTCGCAGACACGACTCGTTCCTGGACGAGGAACTGGAACAGGCCCCGGATGGCTGAGGTCTTGCGCCGGATGGAGGTGGCCTTGAGGCCCCGAGACCGGAGTCGTGAGAGATACTTTCTGACCTTGACGTGGTTCATGGCCGCGGCCGTGGTTACACCCTCTTCCTCGGCAAAGGCCAGGAGGTCCAGGAGATCCGCACCATAGCTCCGGAGCGTGTGCTGCGAGACCTGGCGCTGGTGTTTGAGGTGGTCCAGGTAGACGTCCACGTGGAGGGCCAGTTTTTTTCCGGACACGGATCTCCAGCCTTTGACGAGAGTTGCGGCGGTTGATAGATTGTGGAAAACACCGTATGATTTCAAGATGATCGAGAGACTTTCTTGAGACCCAAGGGTTCAGGTAGGTTGAATCGAACCGAAGCTCCGGACCAGGAGGCAATTCCTGGATCGTTCCACAAGAAAGGAGCCATCCGATGGATCGGATAAAATGGGGAGCATGGGTGGTGATCGGACTCTGGCTGATTGCCGGAATTGCGGTTGCTCAGGACAAGAAGGCCGCCGAGGCGGGGGGAGCGCCTGTCAAGGAGATCCTCGAGGAACTGCAAAAGGCGTACAAACAAAGGCACGAGCCCCACGCCACGGCCGCCCTGGAAAAGGCGCTGAAGGCCATCAAGGAGAAGGCCAGACCGGCCAGGGAGAAGTCGCAGATCCTGAAGGCCATGGCCATGGGTCTGGACAACCGCAACGGCAAGATCAAGCTGGCCGCGGCCAGTGCGCTGGGCCGGGTCGGTCCCCCGGCTGCGAAGGTCCTGAAAAAGGCACTGAAGGCCAAACCCGTGCAGCGGAACGGGGAGCTGATGGCCGCTGTCATCGACGCCCTGGGTCTCACCCGGGACGAGAAGGTGGCGGTCCCCGCCTTGCTGAGCATCGTGAACGCGTACAAGGACTGGACGATGAGGGCCATGGCAGCCCGGGCCCTCGGCAATTTCGACAAGACCGTGGCCAAGGGGAAGGTCCGGATCGTGATCTGTGAGAAGTTGATCCAGATTTACGAGGGGATCGAGTCGCAGGCCTCGGATGGCCGGGACAGCGATGCCGTCCGGAAGCTCCGGGCGGTCCAGGGCGATTTCGTGGCCACCCTGCGCACCCTCACCGAGCAGGAGTGGAACCGGTCCCTGGACTGGAGAAGGTGGTTCAACAAGGCCAAGAAGAAGAAAAAACTCTGGCCCAATCCGCCCAAGAAGAAAAAAGACCCGAAATAGAGGGCTCGACTTGAACCAGGGAAAGCTCTTTCTCCAGGTCACATCCATCCTGCTCCTGGTCGGAATGATCGGCCTCATCTTCGGCAGCAAATACTGGGTGAACCCGGACCCGAGGAAAAAGCGCTCGGGAGCCGGGGTCATACCCCGTACCGTCCCCGAACCGGAACACAAGAGCCGGGTGTTCTTCGGCCATGCGGGCGCCTGCCTCTCGGTCCTGGCGCCCTGCTCCTTGCCGGAGAGCCGCCAGACCCGGGAGCAGAAGTGGATCTCACAATGCCTCGAGGTCGGAAAAAGCGGTGTCACGCCCCTGGTTCTCCACATCTTCCATGGGGGGGGCGAGGCGTCTTTCACCTTTGATCCCGACCTGCATCGAGTGGAACTTCTCCTGGAAGGTCAGGAAGGTACAGCCTCAAAGCAAAACGTCTCCGTGCACTCCATCCTCAAGAAGACCTTGTCCGAGACCGAGCGCCTCATTTTCCGCACCCTGGCCCCGGACCGGCCCATCACCCTGAAATCCGAGGGATTGACCCGGGTCCTTCTCTGTTTCGAGGGCAATGGGCTGTGGTCCAAGACCTCGGGTGTCCGGATTCTCCTGGGAGAGGAGACCGTGCGGCTTCGGTCCGCCGAGGTCACGTACGTTGAGTGGGAGTCCCTCCTGGCCGGCGGCCCCTTTCCCAGGGCATTGGCTCCGGACGCTGGCCAGACTCCGGACCACTAACCAGCGTAAATGGTGTGGCTTACACCGGGGAGCCCGGCATCCGACTCCTATTTTGCGAAACCCGCCTTTGATTGGGTTGACAAGGTTTACTCACCCGATAGAATCCCGTTAACTCCATGTTTAACACGGAAGTTAGGACGTGGTGAATCGCAGACCCCGGTCGGCTCGAGCCTGAGGGCTAGAGACCTCCGGGGGCCCGTACGAGTCGCTGACCTGGACGCAGGCACCGGTGAATCGCCTCTGGATTTCCGGCGCTACAATACATACAAGATCTTGATAATAATGGGGTTACCTGTGGCATTTAGAACCGGGACTCGAAATCGATCTCCTCAGTGGGTCCACGTCTATTGTGTCTACAGCTGCCTTCAACCCCTGACCATCTGCCCGTGAATTGAGCCGTCCGGTTCCAGCACCCCGATCTCGCACGCACCCCTTCCTGACATCGAATCGATATCCGGGACGGACCTGCCGTTTTCCGGATATTAAGGCCAGAAAGTATTGATCATGAATTTTCTCTCCCTCGTGCTGCTCCTGAACCAGAACGAGGGCTCCCAGGAGGGAGTGACCATCTCCTTCACTGTCCTGGCCTTGAGCTGCGTGGCTCTGGTCTTTCTCGGTTTTCTGCTCCGGGTGGTCCACGTTCGATTTATCAAGAAGATCTCCGAGAAGACGGGCCGCGCCATCCTGGACCAGGCCCAGCGGGATGCCGAGCAGATCCAGCGCGAGTCCGAGATCAAAGCCAAGGATATCGCCATCCAGGAGCGGGAAAAGGTCGAGCGGGAGATCTCCGCCCTGCGCAAGGAGGTCCGGAAGCAGGAGCGCCGGCTCCTCAAGCGGGAGGAGACCCTGGACCGACGGGCGGATAGCCAGGCCAGCAAGGAGAGGCGGCTGGAGGAATCAGAGCGCCGGATGCTCCACAAGCAGGACTCCATGCGCCGGAAGGAAGGGGACCTGAACAAGCTCCTCGAGGCCGAGAAGGAGGCCCTGCAGGCCCTGACCGGCCTGTCCAGGAGGGAGGCCGAAAAGATCCTCCTGGAGCGCCTCGACCGAGAAATGGCCGCTGAAGCCTCCGCCCTG
Organism: uncultured Planctomycetota bacterium; assembly: GCA_964485695.1. Classification (GTDB taxonomy): domain Bacteria; phylum Planctomycetota; class JAFGQW01; order JAFGQW01; family JAFGQW01; genus CAZAKZ01. Next base: position 3,685 of record CAZAKZ010000001.1, read on the forward strand.
ATCCAGAAGCGGGTGGACGAGGTGAATCACAGGTCCGACGAGGCAACCCGGGAAGTCCTCTGCATGGCCCTGCAGCGCGTTGCGGCCGACCACACCGCAGAGACGGTCATTGCCACCGTGGACATCCCGAGCGACGACATGAAGGGCCGTATCATCGGCCGGGAGGGCCGCAACATCCGCGCCTTCGAGAAGGCCACCGGCATGGACGTCATCGTGGACGATACGCCGGGGGTGGTGGTGGTATCGGGATTCGATCCGGTGCGGCGGGAGATCGCCAGCCGGGCCCTGGAACGTCTCATCATGGACGGCCGGATCCATCCCTCTCGCATCGAAGAGGTGGTGGCCCAGACGCACAAGGAATTCGACGACCAGGTCCGGGACCTCGGTAAACGGGCGTGCATGGATCTGGATCTCCACGGGGTGCATACCCGCATCGTGAACCTCCTCGGGAAGCTGCACTTCATTCGCACCCACGGTCGCAACACCCTCAGCCATTCCGTCGAGGTGGGCAACATCGCCGGACTCCTGGCCACGGAGCTCAACCTGGAGCCGGGGGTGGCGCGGCGTTGCGGGCTGCTGCACGATATCGGGAAGGCGATCAACTTCGAGGCCGAAGGCTCCCACGACGCGGCGGGAGCCGACTTCGCCCGGAGATGCGAAGAGCGCAAGGAGGTGGTGAACGCCATTGCCGCACACCACGGTTCGGTAAAGCCGGAATCCCTGTATGCCTTGCTCACCGAGGCCGCCAACCTGATCTCCAACGCGCGTCCCATCGAACCGAGGGACGTCATCGAGAAGTTCATCCGGCGACTGGAGCGTCTGGAGAAGATCGCCATGGATTTCGAGGGCGTGGAGCGAGCCTTTGCCATCCAGGCCGGCAGGGAGGTCAAGGTCATCGTGGACAGTGCAAAGGTGGACGATGCCGTGGCCATGAAGCTGGTGCGGGATATCGCCACGGCCATCGAGCAGCGTAGCAATTATCCCGGCGAGATCCGTGTTACCCTCATGCGAGAAACCCGCGTTATCGAGTACGCCAAGTGAAAACCTTAAAGATTGCATGCTTCGGCGACGTCGTCGGCAAGGCGGGCATCCAGGTACTCCGGGATCACCTCGAGGCGTTGATCCATTCGGAGGATATCGATCTCGTCTTGGCCAACGGGGAGAACCTCCACAGCGGAGCCGGCACCACGCCCGATACGACCCGGGAGCTGTTCAAGGCCGGTGTGGATGTGATCACCAACGGAGACCACGTCTTCCGCCGACACCGGGATTTCATGAAGATCCACGAAGACCCAAGAATCCTCCGGCCCGCCAACCTGCCCCCCGAAGCCGCGGGCCACGGCACCACCGTGGTGGAGAGCCGGTCGGGCGTCCGGGTGGGCGTGATCAACCTCCTCGGCCGCGTCTTCATGGACCCGATGGACTGCCCCTTCCGGGCCGCCGACGCCCTGGTGGAGGACCTGAGCCGGGAAACCCACTTCCTGGTGGTCGATTTTCATGCCGAGGCCAGCAGCGAGAAGATGGCCATGGGATGGCACCTCGACGGCCGGGTCAGCGCCGTGGTGGGGACGCACACCCACACCACCACGGCCGATCACCAGATCCTGGAGAAGGGCACGGCGTTCATTACCGACCTGGGCATGGTGGGCGCGTACGACTCCATCATCGGCCGGGTCAAGGAGAGAGTGCTCCACCGGTTTATCACCGGCATGCCCACGCCGTTTTACCTGGCCTCCGGAGACGCCCGCGGACCGGGGCTTCTGGTCACCCTGGACATGAAGACCGGCCAGGCCCTCGAGGTCCGCCCCGTGATGCTGGGGGACCCCCCGCGTGTGTCGGTCCGGTCGGGACCTTCCAGGTAGGGGGCCGGTGAAGCGGATACACGGGCTCCAGGCGTGGAAGATCAGGGGAACGTCATGAGCATCGAGGCCTGCTTTGAAAACCTGCAGCCTCGCATCGAGGCCGCCCTCGAGCGCCGTCTGCCCCGGGAGGACGTCGTGCCCGAGGCGGTCCACGCCGCCATGCGGTACAGCCTTTTCGCCGGGGGGAAGCGCCTCCGGCCCGTGCTGGTGGCCCTGGCCCATGAAGCCGCCGGCGGTACCGGGGACAGCTTTGAATCCGCGGCCTGTGCCGTGGAGATGGTGCATACCTATTCGCTCATCCACGACGATCTGCCTGCCATGGACGATGACGACCTCCGCCGCGGCAAGCCCACCTGCCACGTGGTGTTCGGCGAGGCCGTGGCGATCCTGGCAGGAGATGCCCTCCTGACCCGGGCCTTCGAGATTCTGGCCGACGAGGTGGAGGACCCCGCCGTATCGAGGCGCCTCGTCAAGGAGCTGGCTCTGGCGGCCGGGTCCACGGGGATGGTGGGGGGGCAGATCCTGGACCTCGAGGCCGAAGGCGCCCCGCCGGACCTGGACCGGGTCCGGACCCTCGCAGAGAAGAAGACCGGGGCGTTGATCCGAGCCTGTCTCACTATGGGAGTCATCGCCGCGGGCGGCCCTCCGGAATTCGTGGAGCGGCTGGGGAGGTATGGTGCGTTGATCGGCCTGGCCTTCCAGGTGGTGGACGATCTTCTGGATCAATGCGGTACCGCGGAAGAACTTGGAAAAACTCCAGGAAAAGATGTAATAAGTAGGAAGCTGACCTTTCCGGGCGTTCTGGGGTCGACCGGGGCTCGAGAACTGGCGACGGCGTTGATCGGAGAGGCCAAATCGATGATTCAGGACTGCCAGGGGTGTGAACCTCTCATCGAACTGGCGGATTTCGTTCACCAGAGGCATACCTGATGTGCAGTGGTGGAATTATTCGACGGATGAACGCCGGCTGGAACTCTCCGGAATTCAGAGGTGAAACACCGGACAATTCCGTATTCTCTCATTACCGTGATGAATCGATCCAGGCGGGGATGTGCCTTCGAGGATCAATGATCAATAATCGATGGCATGGGCCACGCTTCCCCGGCGTGGATTCCAGCGACCCGAGATGAGGTTTCAATCGTGACCGACCCGGTTTCTCAGAATGCTCCGAAGTTCCTGCTCCCCCGGATCAAGGCCCCCCACGACCTCCGCAAATTTCCGGTGGAAGACCTGGCCCCTCTGGCCGCCGAGATCCGCCGCAAGATCATCGATGTGATCAGCATCACCGGCGGCCACATGGGAAGCAACCTGGGCACGGTGGAGCTGACCGTGGCCCTGCACTACTGCTTCGATTTCTTGAAGACCGGTCTCGTGTGGGACGTCAGCCACCAGACCTACACCCACAAGATCCTCACCGGCCGCAATCCCCGGTTCCACACCATCCGGCAGAAGGACGGACTCACGGGCTTTACCAACAAGTTCGAGAGCTCCTACGACTACTTCACCGCCGGTCACGCGGGCACGGCTCTTGGAACCGGCCTCGGCATGGCGGCGGGTCGCATGCTCCTGGAGAGCACCGAATCCACCGTGGCCGTGGTCGGGGACGCCGGCATGGCCACGGGCATGGCATTCGAGGCCATGAACCACGGCGGCGTGCTGAAGCCCAACATGCTCGTGATCCTGAACGATAACTGCTGGAGCATCGCCAAGACCGTGGGATCGCTGCGGGAGTACCTCGACCGCATCCGCATGAAGCCCTTCATCTACGATGCCAAGGAGGAGTTGAAGAGCCTGGTGAACCGGGTGCCTCTCATCGGCACCCGGATGCGAGGGGCACTGAGTCGAGCCCACGAGCTGGCCCGACGGGTCCTCAGCCACGGCCTCATCTTCGAGGAGCTCGGATTCGAGTACTTCGGCCCCATCGACGGCCACGATCTGCCACGGTTGATCCATTCCCTGAGCCACCTGAAGCGCAAGGGCGGTTTTAACTTTCTTCACGTCCTCACCCAGAAGGGCCTTGGCCTCGAGGGTGTGGATCAGGATCCCGAGCGGTGCCACGCGGCTGAGCCCAAACCGCGGGCCATGGAGCCCGTCAAGGTCCCGGGGAAGATCACTCCCAGAAAAAAAGGACCGGCCTACACCCAGGTGTTTGCCGACCATGTGGTGCGCCTCGCCGAGGAGGACACCCGGATCGTGGCCCTCACCGCGGCCATGCCCAGCGGAACCGGATTGATCCAGTTCGAAAAGAAGTTCCCCGACCGGTTTTTCGACACGGGCATCACCGAGCAGCACACCGTGGCCTTTGCCTCGGGCCTGGCACAGGAAGGGCTGAAGCCCGTGGCGGCCATCTACTCGTCCTTCCTCCAGCGCGGATTCGACCAGGTGGTCCATGACGTTTGCATCCAGCGCAATCCCGTGGTGTTCGCTCTGGACCGATCGGGTGTGGTGGGGCCGGACGGTGAGACCCACAACGGCGTGTTCGACATTGCCTTTCTACGCAGCATTCCCAACCTGGTTCTCATGGGCCCCAAGGACGGACCCGAACTGGAGGCGATGCTCACCTTTGCCTTTGAGCAGAAGGATGCAGCTCAGGTCATCCGCTACCCCCGGGAATCCGTGCCCGAGCCCCGGTTCGAGAATCCACCGCCCATCGAACTGGGCAGGGGGGAAGTTGTGCGCGAAGGCACCGATGGTGTCATGATTGTCTTCGGCGCCATGACCTACCGATGTCTCGATGCCGCGGACCTCCTGGCCGCCCGCGGTCTGGAGGTGAAGGTGGTGAACGCCCGGTTCGCCAAACCCCTGGATCGGGCCCTTCTCGTCGCGTCGTCCCGCGGCCAGCCCCTGGTCATGATCGCCGAGGACCACGCCCTGGAGGGAGGCTTCGGGGAATCGGTGATCTCCTGTCTGGCCGAGGAAGGCGCCTTGCCCGGGAGGGTGATCCGGGCTGGAATCCCCGACAATTTCCTGGTGCACGGAACGCGGGACGAGGTCATGGGATTGATCGGTCTCGATGCCCCCACCCTGGCGGATCGGTTCGAGTCCGTGCTTCGCTATAACACCGACGTTTCCAGGAGCATGGCCAAAATTGGCGGACTCCATCCCTCTCCTGAATCAGGCGTTTATTGAGCGGCTGCGTCGGCTCATCTGGTCCCTGGCCCGCCTGAGATCCGGGGCCGGAGACCGGGGCGCCGCCACCCGCCGCACCGGGGGTACGCACGCATTCCTGGGCCACCGGCCCTACTCTCCCGGAGACGAACCCCGCCACGTGGACTGGAATGCGTACGGCCGCACCGATCAGGTTGTGGTGAAGGTCTTCGGCCGGGAGGAGGACCACACCGTGGATATCCTCCTGGACGCCACGGCCTCCATGGGATGCGGAGATCCCTTAAAGGCCATGACCGCCCGGGACCTGGCGGCGGCCCTGGGATACCTGGCGCTCCAGTCCGGACACCGCCTGCGCCTCGGGATTCTCTCGGGGGGGCGCCTTTCCCTTCGAGGTCCTCTCGTGGGGCTGGAGTCGGTCGCCGGCTACTTCCAGGATCTCGAGGGTCTGGGCGCGGCCGTCGGTACGGATTCGGCCGGCGGGCTGCGGGCCTATCTCGGCCGCGTCCGGAGACCGGGGGCCGTGGTGCTGCTCTCCGATGGTCTGGAGGGCGGGGCCTGGACCGAGGGGGTGGCCCACTTGGGCGATGCAGCCGGGGAAGCCTCGCTGTTCCACGTCCTCTCTCCCCAGGATCTCCGGCCCGATTTCACCGGCAGGGTCTTCCTGAAAGATGTGGAGGCCTCCCGGACCCTCGAGGCCCGGGTCAACGCTTCAGTTCTGGGGAAGTATGCCGACCGCGTAGCCGCGTTTCGACGTGAGCTCCTGGGGCTCTGCCAGAACCACGGCATCGGCTACCAGTTTGTGTCCAGCAGGGATTCTCTCGAGGCCACGATTCTGGCCTGGTACCGGGCCAGAAAGGCGGGGTGATGGGATTCGAGCACTCCTGGATCCTCGCCTCCTTGGGGGTCCTGCTGCCTCTGGTGTGGTGGCTTCACAGGTGGTATCACCGGCCCCGGAAGGTGGCGGTGTCCAGCCTGAGGATCTGGCAGGATCTGGGGCTGGAAACCCGGTTCGATCTCGAGAGGTGGCGGCCCTCTCTACTGCTGCTCCTGGAGGGGGTGGTCTGCGTCTGCTTGATTACGGTCCTGGCGGGCCCGTTCCAGGAGGTCGAGGCCGCTGCCGGACAGGACTGGACCGTGGTCCTGGACCGCGGCCCCGGCATGGGCGCAACGACGGTCACAGGCAAGCGCACGCGGCTTCAGGCCGCTGTGGCCGACATCCTGGAGTGGGTGGCGTCCGCCCCGGGAGGCTCGCGGATACGCGTCCTCACGGTGCCACAGGCTCCGGGCGGACCCCGGATCTTCGAGGAGGTTCCCGGGGATCTGGCCACCTATCTCAATGGCCTCGTTCCGGCCGGCCGGGCCGGGGATCTCGAGGCCGTGGTGCGGTCGCGAACCCACCTGGATGAGCCCTGCCTCGTGGTGTCGGATCGAGGCGTGGCGTATGGTTCCACCCCTGAGGCCGGAAAGCCAGGGCGACTGCAGTGGCTGGGCGTGGGGGCACCGGGGGCCAACGTCGGAATCATCTGGGCCGGAGTGACCCGGTCGGATCGCGGGCAGCTCCACCTCGAGGTGGGGGTGATGAACGGGGGGCATGGCCGTGCGCACCGGGAGGTGGTGGTAGAGGCCGGGGAGGAGCCGATCCGGATCCGGTCCCTCGACCTGGAGCCGGGCGAGGTGTGGGGGAAGACGGGGATCCCCCTTCCCCCGAGTCTCGAGGATCGAGCGTTCACCCTGCGTCTGGAGCCGCCGGACCCACTGGCTGCGGACGATGAGGTTCGTTTCCGGCCCGTTCCCTCCGGGGAGATCGCGGTGGTGTCCGAGGCCGTGGTGCCCCGGCCCGTGATCCGGGCTCTCGAGGCCCTGGAGGTGAAGGTGGTGCACCTGGGAAAGCAGGACGAGGCGCCTGACCTGCCGGCCCTCTACTGGAAGGTATTTCCCCCGGCGGACGCAAGGGCCCCGCTGCTCCTGGTTGCAGGGCCGGGTCAGTGGAGCGGCCTGATCTTCGGTGCTTCATACGTGCCACAGTCGCTGGTCCAGGGAGAGAGCGCCGGACGAGATTCCGGCATGAAGGTCCATCCGGACCGCGTGGTGCAGGCCTACCGGGTTCTACAGTGGAAGGGATGGTCGGTGGACCTTTTCGGCGTGGATGAAAAAGGCGCCCGAGTCCCCCTCATCCTTCGCAGAGAAGGCATCAGGGTGCTGGCCTTTAACCCGGTCCTGGAGGCACCGGATTGGCCGGAACGAAACGCCTTTCCCGCCTTCTTCTACCGGGTGCTGGGCCAGGCCGGCCAGGCCTACGTCGTGGAAGGGCTCCTGGATGCCTCCGAGACGCGGCTGGGTACGTTCCGGGCGAAACCCGATCAGCCCGGTTCCGGGACATCCGGCCTCCGGTCCAGGCGAGCGGGGCTCCAGGCCTGGTTTTTGATCGCAGCCCTCCTGGCCGTGGGAAGCGTCCTGTTGCTGGAGCGGAGGTAGCAGGGAAACCCTGGCGGTGTCCATGAATTTCGTGGTAAAAGGAATGCCATGAGCGAGATCACTGAATTACAGCGATACCGGGGCGCCCTGGTGGGCCTCGGCCTTGGAAGCGCCCTGGGAGCTCCCGTGGAGTCCATGTCCAGGGAGCAGGTACGCATCAAGCACGGCCTGGTGACATCCCTTCTGAGCCGGGGATGGCGGGGACTGCACAGGGGAGAGCACACCCCCGAGGCGGATCTCGCCCTGGTCCTGGGGCGGCACCTGGTGCAGATGAAGGCCTACGACCGGACGGCCGTGGCCAGGGCGTACGTGGATTGGTTCCGGGCGGACCGCAGGGAGATGGAGGAGGCCACGCGATCCGTACTCACGCTCATGGACCAGGGGACGCCCGTGGATCAGGCGGCCCGGGAGGCCTACGAGAACGCCACGGCCAAGGATGCGGACTGCGCGGCCGTGCTTCGCATGGTGCCCCTGGCGCTTCTCCACGTCGGAAATCCCGAAGCCCTGGTCCGGGACGGGCGGGCCGAGGTCGCCTTGACCCACCACGGCGGGGAGATTCTCAGCGCTGCCCTCACCTATGCCTTCCTGCTGGTCGGCTTCCTCAAGGGCGAGACGGACCTGGATACCGTGCTTTCCAGCGCCCGCGCCCACCTCGACCGGGCTGAGCCTCCGGTCCGTAATCTCCCCCTGTCCACCACACCGGTAGCCGAGACCGCGGTGAAGATCCCCCCCAGGGCCACGGGTCGGCCCGGCGATGACCTGGAGGCGGTGTGGGCCGCCGTGTGCGCTTCCAGAAAGGCGGGCAAGGTCCTGACCCGGGTGGTCAGCGGGGGGGAGGACGCTGCCACGGCCGGGGCCATGGTCGGCGCCCTCATGGGGGCCAGGCTGGGCCTGGACGCCCTTCCCCAGGACTGGGTTGGCGGCCTCCTGGACCGGGCCCGGTTCGAGCAGTGCGCCGAGGGCCTCTTCGCCCTGGCCCATCCGGGGTAACAACCGGGATAACAAGCCGTTATTGCGTGCCCGGCGGCGATTTTGGGCCATTCACTCCAGAAGAGTACGAACCTGGACGAAAATCCGGCCTCCGGGTCACGAACCCCCGGTCGCAGCAGGAACTTGTTGTCAATTTCTGGCCGGGATTTGACGACGTTTTTATTGTAGGTTTGTGGCTCTCCCTGCCTGGAGGGATCGTAACCCCGGAATGAAGTGAGCAGGTCGAGGGGAAGCCCATCCGGTGCCGGGAGATACCCACCCATGCGCCTACCCTGCATGGTCCTGATCAGCGTCCTATGCCTCGTTGCCGGCGGTGCGGCCCAGGACGTGATCTTCCTGAAGGACGGCCAGAAGTTCAAGGGCAAGATCCTGGCCGAAACTCCGGACCACCTGGAGCTCAAGACGGCATTCGGTCAGATCCTGTTCAAGAGGTCGAGCATCCAGGAGATCTTCAAGCTGGGCGCCCTGGCCGAGGAGAATCCGGCCATGCCCAGGAACTCGATCATGGATTTGACCGGAACGACCCGGAAACTGGAGAAGAAGTCCCGGGTCCGGGACAAGAAGGAAAAGAATAAGGCAACGCCTCCGGTCGAGAAAAAAAAGCAGAACCTGGGTGCAAAGAAGGGCAAACCCAAGACCCTCGTTTCTCCCAGGATCTATCCCCCCGAGCGAGAGGCTTCCCCCAGGAGCCGTGCCCAGCCCTTCCTGAGCGTGGAGAACCTCGAGGCCCTCTTTCTGAACCTCAAAAAACGCCTCGGTCCCTTCTTTCCCAGAGAGACGAGCCCTCAGATCGCCGTGATCTTCCTGCTCTTTCTGGTGTCCCTCGGCCTCGTTCAGGTGGGGTGCCGATTCATGGATATCGACAGCTTCAACCTCAGCCGGGGCATCTTCTTCAACCTGGTCCTGGTCGTTGCCATCGGCGGCCTCTACCTGCTCAGGGACTTTCTGGTGGGGCCCCTCCAGGTGGTCCTGGCCCTGCTCCTCGCCCTGATGGTGATCACCACCTCGGCTGGGGCACTTTTCAACGTGAGGGCGGGTCGGTCCACGGTGCTGGTGGGATTCGTCCTGTTCACCGGCGGGATCTGTCTGACCTGCATCACGGTCGGGGTCCTCGGTGTCGTGAACCTGTCCTGAAACTCCGGGATCAGATCCGCTTCCCTACCAAGCGAAGCACGACCACACATCCCAGGATACCGACGGCCAGGGCCGGAATCGGCCCCACGCCGAGTACCACAGGCAGGTATCCCACCCCCACGGCGATCCCCATTGTGGTCAGGGCATAGGGCAGCTGCGTTTTCACGTGGTCCAGGTGGTCGCTGCCCGAGGCGATGGAGGATAGCACCGTGGTGTCGCTGAGCGGGGAGCAGTGGTCGCCGAAGATGGCCCCGTCCAGGACCGCAGCAATGGCGATGATCGTGAGGGGCATGGGGTCGAGGCCGGCGTCGCCCGCAAGGGTGTAGACCAGGGGGACGGAGATGGGCAGGAGGATACCCATGGTGGAGAAGCTGGAACCGATGGAAAAAGAGATGAGGGCGGCGAGGAGGAAGAGAACCCCGGGCAGCCACACCGGGGAAAGGCCGCGACCGAGGCCTGTGCTCAGGTACTCCGCTGTTCCCAGATCCCGGCAGACCCCTCCGATGGCCCAGGCCAGGAAGAGGATGCAGATGGCCAGGAGGGCGGCCCGGAGACCGGAGAAGAAGGCCCCGAGGGTCTCCTTGAGGGTGAGGAGCCCCTGTCCCACGGCCATGGCGCCCGCCACCACGGCACCGGTGAGGGCACACGAGGCCAGGATGGTGCCCGTCACCGACTTGCCGCCCAGGGCCTGGCCCGGCTCGCGGAAGACATAGAGACCGGTGAGGATCAGCACGAGGGTGACCCCGAGCGGTACGGCGATGTTCCACGCCCGGTGAGGGATCCCGGCCTTGGCCTCGAGGCCCGCGAAGCTCCGACTCAGGAGGGGGCGGCTTCCCGGCCGGACCACCTGTCCCGTGGCCGCGGCTCTGCGTTCGGCCTCCAGCATGGGGCCGTAGTCCCGGCAAAACAGTGCATTCAGGATCACGAAGGCGAGGGTGAAGATGCAGTAGAACCGGAAGGGCAGGGCGGACAGGAACACGCCGTACGCGGCGTCGGGCGTGTCGATGGCCCCGAGGGTCGTGAGGGGGGCCTGGATCTGGCTCACCTCGTACCAGATCCAGGTGCTGAAAAACATGAGGCCGGCCATGGGGGCGGCCGTGGAGTCCACGATGTAGGCCAGTTTTTCCCTGGGGATGCGCAGGCGGTCGGTGACGGGACGCATGGCGTTGCCGATGACCACGGTGTTGGAGTAGTCGTCGAAGAAGATGAGGAATCCAAGGCACGGGCCGAGGAGCCGGATGCCCCGCTTCGATTGCACGCGCTTCAGGAGAGCGTCCACCATACCCCGAACTCCGCCCGAACGGATACCGATCCCCACCATGCCGATGAGGCCCAGGATGAAGAGGATGAGGGAGGCGTAGAACTGGTCCGTGGCGGATCTCCCGAAATAGTCCCTGGCGATGCGGAGGGTCGCCCCGAAGGGATCGAATCCCTCCAGCAACAGGGCGCCCAGGACCACCCCCAGGATGAGGGGGAGAAGGGTCCGGCGCAGCAGCAGGGCGGCGGCAATGGCGGCAAAGGTGGGGAGGACCGAGGCCATGTTCCGGACCGGGTAGGTGACGGTCTTGACCTTGTCGTCCGGTTCCGGGCGGACAATCCGGACCCGCACCTCTTCCGGGCCCGAGGGCGCGGGATAGAGCTTCACCCCGCCGGGGCGGCTCGGGCCGAGATGGCTCTCCAGGGCTCTCCGAAAGGTGTCCGGAAGGTCCGGTGATGGAAGCCATACGACCCCGGAGTCTTCCCCGGGGTCCGAGAGGATCGCGTCGGCCGCTCCCCGAGCGAGATTCCGCCAGGCCGCCTCCCTTCGGGCCTCCGGGTCCGGGCTGAACCAGACCCCAAGGACCAGGAGTCCGGCCACGACCCCGAGAGTCAGCCATCGGCCCGGCCGGAAAAGGGTACTTATTTGCTGCATCCTGGGAGGGATTTTCAACGAACCGGATTCAAAGCGCAAGGTGCCCCCTTGCGTCCCCTGTCCTGTCGTTCCTACAATCTGCCCGGGAGCGGTTTACGTACGGACCCTTCAACACGACTCGAAGTGGGAACCCAAGGTCATGCATCCGATATTCGCAGAGATCCAGTGGATGACGGGGGCGCTCCTTGCGGCCCTGTCCGTGGGGGGGCTGTTGATCGGCTTTCTCCTCCTGTACGTTCGGTTTTCCCGCATCGAGGTGCTCCTGAGCCGGCTGCAGGAGATCCAGAGTCTGACCGAGGAAATCCGGGAGCTCAAGAAGACCATGAGTGAGCTATCTCTCACCAAGCTCGAGGACCACATGGAGGGCCTTCGCAGCTTCAGCCAGAACATGGATTCCACCCTGGAGAACATTGCCCACGGGATCATGGATCTCAACAGACAATTCGCGCTCACGAGGGCGGGCAAGATCCGGGACCTGGTGGAGAGGAAGTTCTTCAACCAGGGGTACGATTCGGTGGTCATTCTCACCGATCTTGCGAGAGATTTCGAGGAGCCCTTCACGCTCCAGATCGAAGGAGTCCGGAGCGGGATCACGTTCAAGGGAACCGTGGTGATCCAGAACGACTGCGTGGTGGAAACGGACCTGAAACCGTCCTATGAGGCGTTCCCTTAGAGGGGTTGGGGCGGCACGGTTCAGGGAACAGGAAAGCATGGAATCCATGAAACAAACCCTGATCAAGGACCTCGGTGCCCACGTGGGGAGCGAGGCCAGCATCTGGGGTTGGCTATACAACCGACGTTCCAAGGGTAAGATCCATTTTCTCATCGTGCGCGACGGCACGGGGATCTGCCAGGTGGTGGCTTTCAAGGGCGATGTGGATGCAGACCTGTTCGACCACCTCGGGCGCCTTCCCCAGGAATCGAGCCTCAAGGTCACGGGGACGGTTCAGAAGGACGACCGGGCCCCGGGCGGGTACGAATTGGCCCTCACCCGGGTCGAGATCGTGGCCGAGAGCGAGGAATATCCCATTTCCAAGCAGTCCCACGGGGCGGATTTCCTCCTGTCGAACCGCCATCTCTGGCTCCGGAGTCGCCGTCCTCATGCCACTCTGCGCATCCGCCACACCCTCATCCGGGCCATCCACGACTTCTTCGACGGCCAGGACTTCGTCCTCGTGGACGCTCCGGTGTTCACGCCGGCCGCCTGCGAGGGTACCACGACCTTGTTCGAGGTCGATTATTTCGGAGAGGACAAGGCGTATCTGACCCAGTCCGGACAGCTCTACATGGAAGCCGCCGCCATGGCCTTCGGGCGCGTCTACTGCTTCGGCCCCACGTTCCGGGCCGAGAAGTCCAAGACCCGGCGGCACCTGACGGAGTTCTGGATGGTGGAGCCCGAAGTGGCCTACGCCGACCTGGAGGACGTCATCGATCTGGGGGAGAGGATGATCACTGCCCTCGTAGGCCGGGTCCTGGAGGAGAACGCCGAGGACCTGAAGATTCTGGAACGAGATCCCGATCCCCTGGAAAAGATCTCTTCCCCGTTTCCGCGTTTGCACTACGACGACGCCGTGAAGGCTCTGAACGAGGGCGGAAGGGAGTTCGAATGGGGAGGGGATTTCGGAGCTCCGGACGAGGACTTCCTCAGCCGCCTTCAGGACAGGCCCACCATCGTTCACCGCTTCCCCGCCGCCATCAAGGCCTTCTACATGAAGCGCGATCCAATGGACGAGCGCCTCAGCATGAGCGTCGATTTCCTGGCACCCGAGGGATACGGCGAGATCCTCGGCGGCGGTCAGAGGGCCGATGACCTGAGCTACCTCCTGGACCAGATCCGCGCCCACCAGCTGCCCCAGGAGGCCTTCGAGTGGTATCTCGACCTGCGCCGTTTCGGCACGGTGCCCCACGGTGGATTCGGCCTGGGCATCGAGCGAACCGTGGCCTGGATCTGCGGCACGGATCACGTGAGGGAGTGCATTCCGTTTCCGAGAATGCTCTACAGGATCTACCCGTGATCGCTACCGGGGGTTGCGTCGGATAGAGTCGAATCGGGAGCGTTCGCGTCAGGCCGTGCCGCTTCGAGTCCGTTGTCCACCTCGAGGAGCGTGAGTTCCAGACGCCGTCCCGGCAGATTCACCTCGAAGGTCTCGCCCACGGTATGGTCCATGAGCTGGCTGGCGAGGGGCGAGTCGTACGAGAGAATCCCGTTGTCGGGATCGGTTTCCCACGGGCCGAGGATGGTATAGAGAAGAACCTCGCCCGTTTCCCGGTTCTGGAACTTTCCACGGCTTCCAATGCCCACCTTGTCCCGGGGTACGGTGTGGGACTCGATGATCCGAGACCTTCTGAACTCGGATTCCATGGTCTCCGCGCGTTGGGTCATGAATCCCTGCTGTTCCCGGGCATAGTCCAGCTCGGCATTCTCGGAGAGGTCTCCGTGGGACGCTGCCTCGTTCAGGGCACCCTGGCCCCTGGGGATGTCCTCGTTCACCAGCTTGTCGTAAACGGCCTTTCTTGCCTCGTAGCCCCAGCGAGTAGCCCACAGGACATCCGAGGATACCGGCGTCTCCGTCGCCTCTGGCTCGGCCCCAGGGGATGCGCCGAGGGGCTGGAGATTGTGCCGGCGGGCAATGCGGACGCCGAGCTCGCGCTTCGTGTTTTCGGTGAAGGCCGGGCAGGAAAAGAACCGTTCCCGCAGCCCCAGGGCATCTTCGGCTGTGCATCGGTCCAGGATTTCGTCGAGGAGTTTCCCGTCCCGGTCGGTCAGGGAGGAGGTCATCCGCCCGAGGCGTCTTCGGTATTCCTTTTTTCCTGAAGAGTGGCGATACAGGTGGTTGATGGCATCCATGAGCTTTCGCAGGAGGCTCAGAGGATCGGGGAGCTGGTCGGATTGAATCTCGCCCTTGAGGGCGCGGTTCACCAGCCAGCCGAAGCGATCCGGATAGGTGCGGGGGTGGAGGATCAGGGCGGAGAGAATCTCCGATTTCACGACCTCGCCGCTCTCGCCCAGTGCCTCCAGATCCTCGTAGACGGGACCCCAGAGATCCGGTGTCACCTTGAAGAAGGCATCAAAGAGGAACCTCCCCCGATCCTGAATGGGCGCCTTACGGATCTGCTCGAAGGCCAGTTTCCTGAGGTGAGGATGCTCGATGCCGGTCAGTACCTGGATGGCCTGGTCCGGATCGGCAAAGGTGGCCTCATCCAACCTGTCCGGATCTTTCACGCCGAGGGCTTCCAGGAGGAAGTGAGATTCTGCCAGGGTGGCCGGATCCACGGCAGGCAGGCTTTGGATGGCCTCGATGAGAGCGGGAATAATCTTGTCGGCTTGGTGGCTGCGCAGGGCGTCCAGGGCCGCCTGCGATCGTGTCTGAGCACTGCCGGTGCTCCTGAATGTCTGGAGGGCCTCCTGGACCGGATCCGCCGGGGCGCTCCTCAGGAAAAAGGTGGCCGTGGCGCCCGAGCCGACACACCGAATCATCGGATCATTCTCTGCGAGGCGCCGGACCCGGGTCCACCAGCTGGACCAGGATTTGGCCGGGATCACGATCGGGACCAGGTCCGCCTTGATCTTGGAGGGGGTGACCTTTCGGGCCCGGGCCGTGAGGACGAGGCGGAGGAGCTTCAAGGGATCCTCTTTGGTCATGTCGACGAGGGCTTCGGGATCAAGGACCGTCAGGGCCCTGAAGTCGCCCGGTTCCAGTTTCTTGAGGAGTTTCCCCGCCGAGGTGGGATTGATCTTGTGTCCCTTCTTGTCATCGAAATCCACGATGAGCATGGCGTCGAGGGGATCGAATCCCTGGACGATGCCGAGGCCCCAGCCGCTTTCATGGAGGACGACGTCTCCCTTGCGCAGGGCGAGGAACATCTCCATGGCCTCGAGGGCGGGGGCAATGGGCCGGGCGAACCTGAGCCGCGACTTCTCGATGAAGAGATCGATGGTCTCGCAATCTTCATTCAGGTGCTTGTAGCAAGCGGCGAAATCCGGTCCGAGGTTGTCGCTTTCAGGTTTGAGAACCGAGATTCGCCGAAGGACCTCGAGAAGGTCGCTCCAGCGGCGGTTCTCACGCAGATTGGGGGTGATCACCTCCAGCATGGCCAGAGCACGATCCGATTCGCCCCATTCCCTGAGCTCATCCAGGATGGCCAGCAGGGATTGCATGTCGGAGGGGACGGCATCGACCATCTCCAGCCAGCACTCTTCCAGCTTCTCGAGGTCACCCGAACGGTGAGCCTGGAGCAAGGTCTCGATCAGTTCCGCAACCATGATTTTCTTGTCAAAGTTCAGCCGGTCCGGGATATGCGGACCTGGACGGAAATACGGCGTACCGTAGGCGAAGCACTTGTCGCAACAGGAAGTAGTTATAGTTCTTCGGCGGTGACCGGGCCAGAACGGGCTGGAATTGTGTGGGGGGGCCCGGTTAGCGGATCTGCTTGAAGAACCTCCGGTACTGAGAATCCTTGCGCATCACGTCGAAATCGGCGAGATTGCCCAGCACCTTGGGTAGAGGGATCGAGTTCTTGGGGATCTTGTCCAGGTAGCGGGCGGCCGACTTGAACTGTCCGAGACAGGCGTGACAGCCGGCGATGTCGATGTATGCGCTGGAGAGAAAGCCCGGAAAGCCCACGCGCCTCCTGTCGTCCAGGACGGTCTTGTATTCCTTGATGGCCTTCTTGTAGAGGGGCTTCGAGCCGGAATAGGCAGCCAGGTTTTTCAGGGTACGGGCCAGATCCAGGCGGGTCACGAAGTCCTTGGAGTCCTTGGCGAGTTGATCCCGCATGGAACGGGTCAAGGCGCGTTCCACCTCGGCGCCTGCCAGTCCGAGCTTGCACAGAGCATAGCCGGCCGCCCGGACAAGGGGCTCCTTCCGGGAGGTGAGATACCCCCGGAGGGCCTTTTCCACCCTGGCCTGTACCGATACCTTGGTCGCGGATCCGATGTTTCCGAGGGCGGTGAGGAGGGTATGGATCTTCGTGGAATCCTTGGATTCTCTGGTTTTCAGGAGAGCGTCGATGAGGACCGGAATGGACTCCTTGGCCGAGAGGTAGGCCAGGGTCTCGATGGTCGCTCTGGACAGTCTGGGATCGGTGGAAGAAACCAGGGGGTAGAGATTATCGGCCCCCATGGCATAGCGGAGGTTTTTGATCGCCTCGACCGCTGCCAGCTTGACCTCCAGATCCGGGGAGTCGAGTGCGGACAGCACCTTGGGTCCGGATTTCTGGTCCCCGAGGAAACCCACGAGCCTCAGGATCGACGTCCGCACCATGGGATTTTCGTGCTCCAGGAGCGGTTCCAGGTCGCCCAGGACCTCGCTTGCACGCAGGGCGATGAGCACGTCCGTGATGGCCGGCAGGCGGTGATCCGCCTTTCTGGCCGCCTTGAGAATCGGGGGGAGGACCCTGGCCTTGTTCTTGCGGAGGACCGGGCCGAGGTGCTGGAGCACCTGCCGGAGCCGGCCTCGCATCCGATTGCTGTTTGCCTCGAGCAAGGCGTCGACCAGGTGCTCGGCCACGGTGCGGCCGTCTTCGAGGTAGCGGTGACCGCAGGCCTGGAGCTGAAGGCGGGCCTCCTCGGCCTTGGATTCAGGCCCACCCAGGGAGGTGACCAGGAAGTCCAACCTGTTCTTGATGGCCTTGAAGGCCTCCTTGAGCCTCCGGAGGGCGATCTTCTCCAGTTCTTCGATGGTCGGTTCAGCCTCGGGGTCGCCGGAACCGTGGTTCTGGGCCGTTGTGATCCGGCCTGCTGCAGCGGCAACCAGGCAGCCGGTCAGAAGCAGGGTAAAAAGCAGAATACGGAATCTGTCTTTCACCGGGTCCCTTTCTTCTTCTGCAGCTCGAGATCTTTCCTCAGAAAATCATACCTTCAGGTATTTTCAAATATAGGTCCCGGGTCTGGGGACGTCAACCACGGTGCCCCTCGGGCCGGGGCAAAAAAAATTATTTTTCCCTAAAGTTATAGTATCCGAATACCGCCCCCCCCTCGAATCCTTTCACGGACCGGATACTGGGGATTCCGGCTCGGAGAGCATCTGCAAGCCTGGAGGACAGCATGCGTATTCTGACGTCAATCTTAACCCTGGCCGCCGTGGCCCTTGTTCTGGTGGGGGTAGCCTCCGCTCAGAGCCTACCTCCCAATATCACCGCCACCCTGGTCAACGTCGATGTTCCCATCGGGAAGACCATCCACATCGACTACGTGACGCCGCGGCACCACAACGGCCGGTATATCTACACGATTGCGAGCCTGTTTTCGGGCTACACGCCCATCGGCTACAACTACCTCCTGCCCCTTTCCCCGCCCTTCTACCTCATGGGCATTAATATGGTGGCCGCCAACAAGGCCAAGTACGGTTTCCCCATTCCAAAGGACCCTACTCTCGTGGGGGTCAAGGTCTATCTGGCGGGTCTGGTACTGGATGGTACGAAGATCGGAACTGGAGTGTCGAATCACGTGTTGTGCACAATTCGCCAGGAAGACTGGCCGCTGCCGTAGATAGTAATCAATCGCCATGGTCGGGTCCTGGATCACAGGAATACGACTAGGTTGCGGTTGAGGCGCTCATCGTCTCGTCCACCGCCGCCTTCAGCTCCTCGAGTGTCGCAGGCTTGGCCAGCACGGCATCCACGTGGGGATTGGACCTCGGGACCGCCGTGGGCCAGGCCGTCAGGATCATGACGTAGATACCCGGATCCCTCTTTTTCACCTCCGCCGCCACCTCCATGCCCGACAGGGTCGGCATGCGCAGGTCGCTGATGACCATGTCCCAGCGGCTTCCCTGATTGGCCAGGATCTCCAGGGCAATTTCTCCCGAGGCGGCCGTTTGCACGGTATATCCCGTCTTGCTGAGAGCCTCCCCGACGAACTGTAGAACGTCTTCATCGTCGTCCACGACCAGGATTCTGGGGACCGCCCGGGTCGCGGAGTCCGGTTCATCGTTCTTCCGGGTGGCGGAAGTCAAGCGGGGCAGGCGGATGAGGATGCGGGTTCCCTCGCCTGGGGTCGAATCCACCTGGATCCTGCCTCCGTGCTGATGGATGATGTGCTCGGTGACGCTCATCCCCACGCCCATTCCCCTCTTGTCCTTGGTAGTGAAGAAGAGGTCGAACATCTTGGCGCGCACGTCCTCGGTCATGCCTACACCGGTATCGGCCACTTCGATTTCCGTCACCTCGGAGAGGCACCGGGCACGGATGCGCACCTCACCGCCCTGGGGCATGGCGTCAGCTGCGTTGAAGATGAGATTGATGAACACCTCCCTGAGCTGGGATGGATCCGCCAGGATCTCGATGTCCGGAGTGACCTCGTTGTGGATTTGAATCCTCGTATCCCGGCGGTCCTCGGACTTTTCCCACCGGGTCCGGGTGATGGTAACCACCTCTTCGACGAAATCCTTGAGGACCAGCGACTCCGCGTCGCCCAGGCTGTCCTGACCTCTGGAAAAATTGCTGAATCGCTTGATCACCGCCCGGCAGTCGAGGGTGAGTCTCTCGATGGCTTTGAGGTCGTCCTGGATGACCTGGTGCTGGGGATCCATCAGCAGGATCTGGGTATGCCCGAGTATGGGGGTCAGCAGGTTCTTCAGGTTGTGCAGCACCCCCGAGGCCATCTCTCCCATCAACCTCAGCTTCTCCTGGCGGATGAGGCGGTTCTGTGCCTCCTTGAGATCGATGAGGGACCGGTTCAGGTCGCGGAAGAGTTCGGCGTTGGTGAGAGCCACCGAGGCCTGATGGGCGAAGATGGAGAGCAGCTCCAGGTCTTCTTCGCCGAACCGATCCGCACGGCTTCGGTTCTCAACGTAGAGCACGCCGGTGGTCTCGTTGCCGGAAATCAGGGGGACGCACATGATACTGCGCAGATCCAGGCGCAGCACGCTGTGGGTGTGGTCGATGATGTCGTCGCCGGCCGCATCGCGAAGTAGCATGGGGCGGCCTTCACTCAGAACGCGGGAGACTACCGAGTAGCTGATCTCCGATTCCGGCCGGGCAATGTCCTTCTTGTTCCGATCGCGAGCGGCGGTCACGTGCAGGGATTCCGTGTTCTCCTCGTTGCGCAGGATGACGAAACCGCGCTCGGCATCGGTGAGTTCCATGATGCTGTCGAGGATGAGATCGAAGAGATCGTCGTTCTGGATCGCCCCGCTCATGACATGGGCGATTTCCAGGATCCGTTTCAGACCCGCGTTCTGCTGGTCGAACCTGGATTTTGTGAAGTCCAGGCATCGCTCCACGTCGTAGAGGGCGGATTTCAACTGGTTCAGGTGGGTCTCTCCGCGAACGGTGGGATCCGGGTCCTTGAGGTAGAGGCGATGCCGGAAAGCGCCCACCGCGGATTCCAGGCGTCGGGTTCTCCGCGACTGGAGGAACGCCGCGCTCATGCGGTGGGACGGGATGGCCGCTACCATCTTCTCCACCACGTCCGTGGCTCTCTGGTAGAGGACCAGAGCGGCGGCCGGATCCCCCTGCTTCTTCAGGTCGACCAGGAGCCACAGGATATCCAGCATCAGGGGCCTGGCCTCTCGGATGGCCGCGTCCTCCAGGAGCTTTTCCAGGTCGCCGATGAGCTTCTCGGGCGGTCGCATGCGCAGCCGCCTGACCAGGTCCGCCTGTACCAGGGCATACCAGGTGTGGATCTCTTTTCTACCCGAGCCGGTTCCGATCCGCTTGAAACCGCGGTTCAGGGATTTCCTCGCCTCGACGAGGTCGTATCGATCCAGATGGACCCGCGCCAGGGCCAGGTGCACATCGGCCTGGAGGGCCTCGAGGCCGAGACTGCCGGCCTTCTCGAGGGCTTCCAGGTAGATCGATTCGGCCCTGTCGAAGCGCCCCTCGAGGGCCGCGATCCGCCCCAGCTCGAACCGGGCTTCCAGGGCCTGGACGGGACGGCGGTTTTGTTCGGCTCGCGAGTGGACCCGGGAAAGCACCCGTGTGGCCCGGGGGAATTCTCCCGCTTCGATGAGGACGTGGCCGATGCTGATCAGCGTCTCCTCCATCCGTCCGGGTGTCCGCAGGCGGCGCCGCAGGCGGAGGCTGGTGAGGTAGTGGTCGAGCGCCCGGCCGAAGATCCCGCGCATGGCTTCGATGCCCCCGAGGTTGGCGTGGATCATGGCCTCGGTTTGCAGGTCGCCCGTCTGCCGGGAGAGCTCCAGGCTCTTCAGGTAGGTCTCCACCGCCCGGTCCACCTTGGCGTCATCGTAGTACATGTTCGCCAGATTGTTGAGGCTCGTGGCCTGGCTGGTCTGGTCACCGAGTTTGGCCTGGATCTTGATGGCCCGGCGGAAGTAATCCACGGCCCCTCCGGCCTCGCCGCTTCTCCGGCTCAGGATACCGAGGTTGTTGAGGGTGGAGGCCATGCCCTGAAGATCCCCGTGCTTTTCTCTGAGGGCGAGGGCTTTTTCGTAGTGTTCCAGGGCCTCCTTGGCCTTTCCGAGGCGCAGGAAGATGTTGCCTATCTGGTTCAGGGCCGTGGCCTCTTCGAGGGGCTCCCCTTCGAGGAGGGGGAGACACCGCCGGGTATGGAGTTCGGCTTCCTGGAACTCCCCGCGCTGGAAGCACATGTGGCTCAGGCGTCGGTGGAGGTCGAGGCGAACCGCGTCGATGTTCTTGTTCTCTCCGTCGACGTTCTCTTCCCACTTCAGGCAGAACCGGCCCAGACGGACCGAGGCTGTATTCCTGCCCAGGGCGGCTGCGGTCTGGGCGCGGCGCAAGAGCACGGGAAGTCGGTCCACAGGGGAAGTGCGACGAGAGGCCCCGAGGCTCCTTCGATAGCAATCCCGGGCCTGACGGTTTTCTCCCAGTGAGGCGTGGGCATCTCCCAGTTGGGCCCACATCTTGGCCAGGGTGTCGCAGTCCCGGGTGGAGTCCAGGGCCTCTTCGAGGAGGCGGATGGCATCCTTGCCACGGCCGGTGGATATGCACAGGTTGACGAGGTCGGCCCGGAGGCGATGCCGGTCGGCCGTCTCGGCCGTCGGGGTGGCTTCCAGGGCCTGGGTCAGGAGCTCCATGGCTGTCGGGTATGCACTCAGACCCACGGCCCATCCTGCCGCCTTCTCGGCGAAGAGCCGACCCTTGCCGGCGGGATCCGCCTGGAGGTAATGATACGCGAGTTCCGGAAGATCGTCTCCCCCCGGACAGGGCATCGAGGTCTCGAGGGCGCGGGCTGCCCGGAGGTGGAGGTCCAGGCGTTTCCGGGATTCAAGCCCCTGGTGGACGAAGGAGCGAACCGGGGCCTCTCGAACGCCGAATCGCGGTGTATCTCCTTCGAGGATGGAGACCAGTCGTTCGGAGACGAGGGCGTCGAGAGTCTCCTGGATTTCCTGGTCCTCTGTTTCGAGGGCCGAGGTCACCACCCGGGCTTGCACCGGTTTCCTGAACAGGCTCAGGATGGATACGACATCGAGCTGTCGAGGGGACAGCGGCTTCAAGCGATCCCGGATCAGGCCGGCGAAGGTGGGCGGCACCGCCTCCTGGTCCTCGGGTTTCAGGCAGAGTTTCAGACCCGGCCCGTCCTCCAGGGGCTGAAACCTGTCCAGGCGGGAGGCGAGAAGCTCGTGGAGAAAGAAGGGATTCCCTCCGGTGAGCTGGTGCGCCCAGGCAGCCTGGCTCGACTGGGGCCACTTTCCTCCGAGGACACTCGAAAGAAACTTCTCGACCTCGTTTTCGTCCAGAGGGCTCACAGCGAAGCAATGGCCGCTGACTTCCGCGGTCTCCTTCAAGAGCTCTTTGAGGGCTGCAGATGGCTCCTCCTCGGGATTCACCGTTGCGAGAAACAGGATGGGCGGGCCCGCGTCGGAAACGTCGCGTCCCTGAAGGCTGAGGTTCCGGAGAAAGTAGGTGAAAAATGCCGTGCTGGAAGGATCGACGCGGTGGAGGTCGTCCACCTGGATCACGAGGGGAATATTGCGGGCAAGGTCATGGAAGAGCGAGAACACCCTCTCGTGTATGTTGTGGGCTTCAATGCCGGTCGCTCCGGATCCCTGGAAGTTCTTCTCCCGGGATCCATCCATCCCCCGGAGGAGGCCGAGCACCTCGGGAATCGCGGACAGGTCCCCTGCCCATCCGCGGTTCTGGATGCATTCGAGGAGGTGGAGCACGGTGGAGAAGGGTGGTGCCTGGTTTGAATACCCAGCCCCTTCGAGAACCCGGCCTGCATTGAGGAATACCCAGTTCTTGAACTCCTCGAGAGCCCGGCTCTTGCCCGTGCCCCGGGCGCCCTGGATCAGGACGATGCCGCTCAAGCCTCGTTTCCCGGGATCCACGATGTGCTGGTAGATCCGCTTGAGTTCTTCACGCTCGGACGTATTTCCCACCCTATCCGCGCTCCGGAGATGGGCCAGGAGTGTGGCCTTCGTCTCCGGATCGAATCCTTGCTTCCCCAGGGCGGAGAGCTCGCTCAGGGCCAGTCGGGCCGAGGCGGGGCGCTGGTCTGGATCGAGGTGGAGCAATCCATGGACCCACGTTGCCAGGTCCTCGGGCGTTTCCGGTTGGAGGTCCTGCAGGGGCGTGGTGGATTCGTAGAGGATCCGGCCGCCTTCCGCGATGGGAAAGGGTGGCGTGCCGCCGAGAAGATGGTAGACGACGGCGCCGAGTGAGAACAGGTCCGTCCTGGCGTCCACGGCTTTTCCGTGCATCTTCTCCGGCGCCATGTAGTGGGGGGTTCCTCCGCTAGCCTGGAGTGTTCCCGTGGGCACGCTCAGGCCGAAGTCGATGATCTTCACGGTCCCATCCGGAGTGACCCGGAGGTTTTCCGGCGCCAGGTCCCCGTGCACGATGCCGCGGCCGTGGAGAAAATTCAGACCACGGAGGGCCTGGGCAACCCGATCCAGGATCGTCTGGAGGGGGGAGGCCCGGCTTTCCAGAATGGAGGCGCCGGGGACGTACTCGTAGGTGAGAAAGGTGTTCCCGGACTCCGTGCGTCCGTACTCGAAGACCCGTGCAAGGTTGGGGTGCTGGATTCCGGAGATCAGTCGGTACTCTTCCTGGAACCGGCTGCTTCCGTCCAGTGGGTCTCCGGTCCGGTCTTTCAGTGCAACGGAGACCTTGCCGTGGGCGAGATCCTGAACGAGGCGGACGGAACCTTCCCCCCCCTGGCCCAGGATTCGAGTGACTTTGAAGCGGTTGTGGATCATATTCATGTCAGGCTTCCCGGGTAGGAGGGTGTTTTCTCGGTGAGATCCTCACCTCGTTTGAAGCCAAGCTTTTACGCTTCAGTATCGTCCGGAGGGGAGGAATCCTTTATCTTTCCGGGAATGCTCTGCAGGTGACCTGATAAAAGGGGATTATGGCAATTCGACCATGACAAAAGCGGGCCAGGATTATCTCTTTGACGTGATCGTTGTGGGCGGGGGGCATGCCGGAGTCGAGGCCGCCCTGGCAGCCGCCCGTATGGGGGCGCGAACGCTCATGGCGACCCTCAGCCTCAACACCATCGCGAAGATGTCATGCAATCCGTCCATTGGCGGCCTGGCCAAAGGACAGCTGGTCCGGGAAATCGACGCCCTTGGCGGTGAGATGGCCCGGGCCATCGATGAAACCGGCATCCAGTTCAAGATGCTGAACCGGACCAAGGGCCGGGCAATGTGGGCCCCCCGCGCCCAGGCCGACAAGGACGACTACGGCAAGTACATGTGCAACGTCTGCCTGCGTCAGGCCAACCTCACGGTGGTTGAGGATCACATCGAAAGCCTGTGCATCCAGGAGGGCGTTGTGACGGGCGTCCGGTCCGTGGCCGGCACCGTCTACCGGTCCCCCGCGGTGATCCTGACCACGGGGACCTTCCTGAACGGCCTGCTCCACACGGGCTCGGTCACGTATGCGGGGGGGCGCAGCGGGGAGGCTCCCACTTCAGGCCTGAGCCGGTCCCTTGCGGACGCGGGATTCCGGATCGGGCGCCTGAAGACCGGGACCCCGCCCCGCCTCTCCAGGCGCTCCATCGATTTCAGCTTCATGGAAGTGCAGCAGGGCGATCCAGAGCCCAGGCCCTTCAGCTTCACCACCCGGAGGATCGCCCAGGAGCAGATTCCCTGCTGGCTCACCCGGACGAACGAGGAGACCATGCGTGTGGTCCACGAGGCCCTGCCGCGTTC
The DNA here is from genome assembly GCA_964485695.1 of uncultured Planctomycetota bacterium. Classification (GTDB taxonomy): domain Bacteria; phylum Planctomycetota; class JAFGQW01; order JAFGQW01; family JAFGQW01; genus CAZAKZ01. The sequence continues at coordinate 28,245 of CAZAKZ010000001.1, forward strand.
GGCCCTGTTCGGCGGCAAGGTTTCTTCCACCGGGCCTCGATACTGCCCCAGCATCGAGGTCAAGGCGGTACGCTTTCCTCAGAGGATGAACCACCAGGTATTCCTGGAGCTGGAGGGCCGGGATTCGGAGGAGATCTACGTCAATGGGCTGAGCACTTCGATGTCCCGGGATGACCAGTTCAGGATGATTCACTCCATTCCCGGCATGGAGGCCGCCGAGATCCTCCGGTTCGGCTATGCCGTGGAGTACGATTTCCTGAATCCTCACCAGCTGAATCCGAACCTCGAGACGCGTGCCGTGAAGGGGCTGTTCACGGCGGGTCAGATCAACGGGACTTCGGGATACGAGGAAGCGGGCGGTCAGGGCTTGCTGGCGGGCATCAACGCGGTGCTCTTCGTCCGGGGGGAGGGGGAATTCACGCTCGGACGCGACGAGTCGCTCATCGGGGTCATGGTGGATGATCTGGTGACGCGTGGAACGGACGAGCCATACAGGATGTTCACTTCTCGGGCGGAGTTTCGCCTCCATCTTCGCCAGGACAATGCAGACCTGCGTCTGACGCGGTACGGCCACGGTTTCGGTCTCATCCCCGGGCATCGGCAGGACGGGGTGGAAAGGAAGCGGCAGGCCGTTGCCGAGGCCACGGCCTACCTGAAAGAAAATCGGCGGCGGGGCGTGACCCTGGCCAAGGTCCTGTGCCGGCCGGAGGTCACCCTGGAGCAACTGGCCCTCGAGGATGCGGACCTCGCCCGTCTCGTGGCCGACTTCGAGGTGGCCGAGCAGGTCGAGATCGAGATGAAGTACGCGGGGTACATGGAACGGGAGCGACGCGAGGTGATGCGCATGCGGCGTCTGGAAGGCCTGGCCATCCCGCCGGACCTCGACTTCCGGAAGATCAAGCACCTGAGCAACGAAGGCAGGGATGTGCTGGAGGCCGCCCGCCCCCTGAACCTCGGCCAGGCGTCGCGGGTGCCCGGCGTGACCCCGGCGGACCTGTCCATCCTCATGATCGCATTGAAGCGGTAAGGGCGGAATCACACGGCGGTCAGGGCTGTGCGCACGACATCTTCCAGTTCCGCATTCTCCCCCAGCTTCTTCAGGGCTTTTTCCACGGCCTTCCGGGCTGTGGTCTGGGGAAGGCCCAGGGTCCCCAAGGCCTTGACAGCCTCGGTGAGGATCGGCGGGGTCTCCTGGGGCCGGATCGGATCGGAATCCAGATCCCACCTGGAAAGCGGCTCACCGAGCTCGACGAGAATCCGGTCCACGGTCTTCTTGCCCACGCCCTTGATGTTGTTCAGGTAGACGCGGTCTTCCGCGCGCACCGCATGGACGAACTCCGAAACCGGAGCCCGGCTCAGGACGGACAGCGCCACGGCCGGACCGATGCCGCTGACGGATAGAAGGTGCCTGAAGAGCATTCGCTCGGATTCGGTGGCGAATCCCACCAGGTCCAGCTTGTCCTCGCGAACCACGAGATGGGCCAGCAACCGGGCCTTGCCTTCCCGGGGGATCGCCCTGGAGGTGCTCAGGGGGACGGCGAATCGGTAGCTGATGCCCTGAACCTCGAGGATCACCTCGGTCGGTCCGCGGCGGATCACTTCACCCTTGAATGAGTCGTACATGGATGGGGCTAGACAACAAGGGAGCCGGGTCCTCCAGGATCCCTCAACTCTTGTTCAAGACGATTCCGAACTCGCCCGTTTTCTTCCTGAGCTCTTCCATGCTGGTCTGACCGAAGTTCTTTGTCGCCAGGAACTCGGCCTCGGTCCGCTGGGCAAGGTCGCCCAGGGTGTTCACGTTCAGAAGGGCAAGAGCACGGCGAATGCGCATGGAGAAGGGAATGTCTCCAACCGGTTTTGCGTAGATCTCGGGATCCCCCGCGGGGGGCGTGGGTGCACCCGGGGCCGGGGATACCTGGTCCGTTGCAGGGCCCGTGGGCGGTGCCTTCTTCTGGAGACCGAAGATGATGGAGATGGCTTTTTCCCGGGCCAGGCGTGCATCTTCGTCCATGCCCAGGGACATGCCGAGGTGGAGCCCCTTGCCGGTGAGGATCTCCTTGATCTCGGCCAGGGACGTTTCGCCGAAATTCTTGTAGGACAGGAGTTCGGCCTCGGTCTTCTGGACCAGGTCCCCGAGGGTCTCGATCTGCATCTTGGCGAGGCAGTTCCGGCTTCGTACGCTGAGCTCGAAGTCGGTGATGGGGGTACGCAGGATCTGGTTGAACTTGTCTTCGAGGCGCTCCTGCTCCTCGTCGTAGTACATGTCCACCGAGGCTTTCGTGTCTCTCATGAAGAGCTGGGCCCGCTCGTTGTACGGATCCACGTTGAGAGCCCACTTGAAGCAGCGGATGGCCTTGTCGTACTCTTCCCTGTCCTCGTAGAGGATGCCCAGGTTGGAAATGGCATTGGGGAAGGTCGGCTGGGAATCCCGGATCCGTTCATACACGGAAATGGCCTCATCGTCCTCGCCGTAGAGGTCCAGGACGTAGGCGAGGCGGAAGAGCGCGTCGCTGTGATCCCCGTTTTCCTCGAGTACTGCCTGGTAGCTGTCGATGGCGGAACCGACTTCCCCCGTCTTTTCCTGGAAGAATCCCTTGAGGAACCGGGCGTCCAGATCGCCGCTGTAGGTCTTCTCAAAGGCCTCGAGTTTTTCCGACGCCTCGTCCACGGCTCCGGACAGCACCAGGGCTTCGACTTCCGCCCTGTGGAGTTCACGCCTGTCCGGATAGGTAGCCAGGGATTTCCGGACCAGGGGGAGCGCCTCCTCCCCGCGCTGGAGATGGACCAGCGTCAGGCCCTTCAGATAGGTGGCCGCACCGGAGGTACTGGCCTCGTCGAGGTAGCGATCCGCCTCCTTGAAACGACCCAGGATGAAGGAAGCCGCTCCGAGGGCGAAGGGATCCTGGCTCTCGTCCTGGACCTTCCTGTCCTGGACAAGACGGGCCAGCTCCCGGCGCGTTTCCATCTGGGCAAGGTCGGTTATTACCCATTCGTGAAAGGTGGAAGGGGACCAGTCGTCGACTTTGAGTCGATCCAGGAGGTCCGGGGTTTCGACGGGATTCTGGGCGTCCATTTCACCTCCGTATAGGGATCCTGATGACGCGGGCCAGGCCGGGATCTGAATTCTGGGACACGGCACTTTTACCGGAACAGGCCTGGAAAATATAGGTCGATCCGGTCGAAAAGCAAAATTCGATCCGGTAAGCCTGTTGCAGCGGGCGACCTGTGTTGCCGGGCGTGGAAACGTCACGGCCTCCGGGCGGGGGTGTCCGGGCGGGTCGGGCTCGTGCGGTCCCGGGCCTTTCACGGCGAGAGGTATACCACGGGAAAAAGCGGATTTGCGGTCATCCCATGAACGTGTAGAATAGGAGGCCTCCTGGCCAGGATTCAGGCCTGCGTGGAGAAAGGGAGACCCTGAGGAGGTTCCAGATCTTCCGGGCCGGGCGATCGGCCCGGGATCGCTGCGGCGCCGGGTGAACCCGCTGTCACACCCTCCCGTAGGGATTTACGTTACCTCCCGAATCACAGTATGTTAAGGAGAATAACACCGGGCGTCGAGGCGGAAAAATCCCCATCCGCCAGTTCCGGATGTGGGTGAACCCGCTTCCGGTCCGATATCGGATCGAGACGGCCTGACTCCCGGCAGCCCCTTTGTCGGTCCAAACGGCCCAAATCGGCTTCCGGCCAGGAAAAGAAACTAGCATCCGTAGCCCGGATGGCGTAATGAGATCATTGTCCGGTTTCTGTACCCAGTTCCTGCTGCGTCGTGAGGCATCCCGATCCCACAAGGCCATGGTCACGGCGGGAACGACCCAAAGGGAGAATCCCATGCGAGCCACTCTGATTCTGTTCAGCCTGATCGCCTTCCTGATCGCGGCTCCCTGGGCCTCGGCCCAGGCCCAGCGCCCTGAGATCCAGAAGGTGGATTTCCAGAAGATCAAGCAGAAGATCCTGAGGGATTTCAACAAACGGCTGGACCGGGAGCTGTCGAGGCTGCGGAAATCCCTGCGAAAGGAGATGGAGCGGTCCCTGGAGAACCAGATCAGGATGCTCATGCGGATGCACGCCCAGCCCAGGGTGAAGAAGGAGCAGCCGGCCAGGAAGCCCGGGGTGAGGAAGCCAATCCAGAGGAAGTCAGGGGTGAGAAAGCCCGTCCAGAGGAGACCCGTCCAGAGGAGACCCGCCTGGATGGGGGCCTGGCTCTCCGAGGACCTGAACAGCGTCATCCGGAAGGTCGCAGGCGTGGAAAAGGGGGGACTGCTCGTCCAGAAGCTGGCCAAGGGGGGGCCGGCAGAGAAGGCCGGTCTCAAGGTCAATGACGTCCTCATCGAGCTGAACGGCCGGAGACTCATGAACCTCGAGGTCCTGCGCGGCCAGCTGGCGAGGCTGCGACCCGGATCCAGGGTCAAGGTCCTCGTGGGTCGGGCCGGGATCCAGGAATACATGACCCTACGTCTGGGGGCTCGCCCCCCGGAAGAGAAAATCAGCCCGCCGCCCAGGAAGGTCACGCCGCCCAGAAAGGTCACGCCCCCCAGGCAGAAGCCGCAGCGGCCCAAGCCCGTCAAGAAACCCAAGAGACGCGGCTATCTGGGTGTCATGCTGGGAGACCTGGACGGCGCCGCGCGCAAAAAGGCCGGGATCAAGAAGGGTGGGATTCTCGTTCACGAGGTGCTCGAGACCAGCCCTGCGGCAAAGGCGGGGCTCAAGTCCGGGGATGTGCTGATCCGGATCGGCGGCCGGATGATCCAGGACTACGAGGACCTCCTCGAACACCTGGACCGGCTGGGTGCGGGAACCAAGACCCAGGTCCTCATCGCCCGGGACGGCGTCCAGAAGTTCGTGAGCATCCGACTGGGAGGTCCCACCCGGGCAAAGATCCCCTCGAAGGTCACCCCGGCGCCCCGGAAGAAGGTTGCGCCCAAGTCGAAGCCCAAACCCCGGAAGCCGGCCTGGCTGGGGGTGTTCATGGGCGACGATATGGAGGATCGAAAGAGACCCCGGGGCGAGCCGCTGGGCCTGAACATCGCGGACGTGGTCGAAGGTGGGCCGGCCGCCAAGGCGGGGCTCAAGGCCGGAGATATCATCCTGAGGGTGAACGGAAAGGCCATCTCGGGATTCGAGAGCCTGAAGAAGATCATCGTCAGTGCGCATGCCGGAAAACGCATCCTCCTGGATGTGCGTCGCGGAGATCGCGTCAAGAGGGTGGATCTCATCCTCGGCACCAAGAAATGAGGAGGGTATTTCTCCCGTCGTCTTTTCAGGTATATTTGACCTGGACAGGGTCGTTTATCGAGGTCCCTGAGAACAGAGAGATCGGATGGCTTCAGCAGTAGCATCCTCGGCGGCACTCCCGTTCAAGCGGGCCGGAAGAGCAGCGGTCGATCCGGCCGAGGCTCGCCGGGCGCAGCTGGACCGTGAGCGGGATACCGCGTGGGTGAAACGTACCCTGGAAGGGGACGGCGAGGCCTTCCGAGAGCTGGTGGAACACTATCAGGACCGTGCCTTCCGGATTTCCCTGGGCGTCCTGGGGAACCGGGAGGAGGCCCGGGATACGGCACAGGAGGCTTTTTTCCGGGTCTTTCGGTCCCTGCACCGATTTCAATTCGGCCAGAACTTCTACACCTGGCTCTACCGCATCGTGGTCAATCTCAGCATTGATGCCTTGCGCAAGCGGGGCCAGGATCGTCAGGTTCCTCTCGAAGACCTGAAGGAATCCGTGAGCGTCGAGTGCCCACCGGATTCCAACCTGGCGCGGCAGGAAGTGACGCGCCGGGTGAAGAGCCTCCTCCAGCGCCTCCCCCCGAAATACAAGGTCGTCCTGGTACTCCGGGATATCGAGGAGCTGGGATGCCTGGAGATCGGACGCATCGTCGGTTGTACGCACGCCACGGCCCGGTGGCGGCTCCACAAGGCGAGGAAGATGTTCAAGGAGCTCTGGGAACGGCACCTCCGCCGGTTGGATTCGGGTCCAGGCCGTATGGACCGCCACCTCGAGGGCCTCGTAACCCGGGAACTCCCAGAAGGGAATCCATAAATTCATGAAGTGCCGCCGAGTACAGGAAATGCTGCCGCTCTACGTGAGCGGCGAAATCCCGGACAGGAAGAGCCGGAGGGTAGGCCTCCATCTCGAGACCTGTGCGGCGTGCCGTACCCAGTTTGAATCCTACTGCGGGATCAGATTTCAACTGAGAGGCCTGAAGGAAGAGTCTCTTGCAGAGGCTTCAGACGGAATCACAGACGGATTCTACGAGACGATTCGTACCCGGGTCGGCTCGACTTCCCTCCGGTCACGGCGTCGCCCGGCACGGGGGATCCTGTTCGGACGGGTGTCTCTTGTTGCAGCGTCTCTCCTGGTCGTCGTGATGGGCGCCTGGGTGCTCACCCTTCAGGAGGAAGACCGATCCGGGAGCCAGAACCTGCCCGGATCCACCGAGGTCACGGTTCCAACGCCACCCCTCACCGGACTTCCGGATGAGACGCCCAGTTCCTCCGATCCCAGCCTCTATTTCCCGATTTCCAGAACCCGGCCGAGGGAACTCCCGGCCCGTCCGGTCCATCAGCTGAGCATTCTGGCAGGGCCTGGAGTGCCCGTGGTCTCCGTACCCCTCGAGCGTCCTGTATTGCCGGCTACCCGTCCGGTGCCCAGGGTTCAACCCTATTCATGGCCGGTGGAGCGCTCGACGCCGGTACCTTTTTCCATTCACTGACGTGGACAGGATGTACTCCAAAATTCTCAATCCATCCGCCGAAGTTTTCCTCCCCGTGATTCTGATGATTCTGGGATCGATCGTCCTGGGACCTGGCGTGTGCCCTGGCGTTGCCCAGGAGGACTCTCTTTTCACAAAGCTGGAGAAGGACGTTCAGCGCATCGTGGAGCGGGTGAGTCCGAGCGTGGTTTCGGTCATTGCCGACACTCCCACGAAGGTCGTTTCCGGAAAGCGAATTCCCGGCCAGTCCTTCGCCTCCAGCGGCATCGTCCTGGATCTGGAGGGGCATATTGCCACCCCGGCCGAGCCGCTGAAGGTAGAGACCCGGATCTGGGTCCATGCTTATTCGCCGGCGGGGAAACGGTTACAGCTCAGGGCCAGGGTGATCGGGAGAGATCCCGTTCACAACATCGCCGTGGTGAAGGTCCTGTTCCCCACGGACAAGCTGGTTCCCGTGGTGACCGGGGATGCCTCGACCTTGCGCCTCGGGTCGCTGGTGGTGGCACTGGGATGTTCGTATCAGCTGCCCAGGTCCTGCTCATGGGGGATGGTGAGCGGATTGAATCTTCAGATCTCATTGGGGAAAACGTGGCCCACCGGCCTCATCATGACCACGGCGCCGGTGAATCCAGGGGAATCGGGAGGTGCGTTGGCCGACGCGAGTGGAAAAGTCGTGGGTATGCTGATGAGCACCCTGGATCGGTCTGATGAGGACTGGATCGAGAAGGACAGGAAAGAACAGAAAGTCAAGAAGACCAGTAAGAAACCCGAGTGGATGACGGGAGCACGGAACATCAACTTCGTGTTGCCCATCGATCGAGTCATGGCCAGCGTGAAAATCATTTTGACTCAAAAGGGGGATGTCCCGATACCCCAGAAATACGTGTGGAATTTCCTGGGGGTATGGGGTGAGTACCTCCTCCAGCCGAATGCGGTGTCCTCCCAGCTGGAACTCCCCGTGGGGACAGGATTCCTGGTCCGGTCCCTGTTCGAGGGCGAGGCGGCAATGCGGGCCGGGATCAGGAAGCACGATATCCTGCTCCGTATCGGAGGCATGGACATCCGGGGTTCGGATCGTTCGGTCTGGAAGGCCCTTCAGAAGGTATCCCTGAACCAGGACGTGCCCATCGTCCTGATGAGGAAAGGCAAGCGGATCGTGGTCGAGGTTCGCTTCAGGGAGCCGCCCGCCAAGGACTGACGGGACTGGCAGGACTCTTCAGGCGCTCTCTTTTCGTGGAGGCTTGCGGATCTGCCGGGGCTTGGATTTCTCTCCCGATTTCGCCTTTCCGGGTTTTTTCTTGTCCGGCGGCTTTTCCTTCGGGGGCTCGGTCAATTTCTTCTCGCTCCGGACCACCTCGGGCGTGACGGTGAAGGTCTTCATGTCGGTCCGGTTCGGAAGCTCGAAGAGGAGATCGGTCATGAAATCCTCGATGACGGTTCTCAGGGCCCGGGCTCCGGTCTCTTTCTTGATGGCGATCCGAGCGATTTCTGCGAGCGCCTCCCGGGTGAACTCCAGGACCGTACCCTCCATCTCGAAGTACTTCTGATACTGCCGGACAAGGGCGTTTCGGGGCTCCAGGAGGATACGGATGAGGTCCTCCTCGCTCAGGGGTTCCAGGCCGCAAATGACCGGAAGGCGTCCGATGAATTCGGGGATCATCCCGAACTCGAGGAGGTCGTCGGGCTCGATGCCCCGGATCAGGCGTGCGCGGTCCTCGAGGGAATCCTCCCGGACCGGTTCATCGCTGGAGAATCCGATGACGTTCTGGCCCAGTCTGCGTCGGACGATATCCTCGATGCCGGAAAAGGTGCCCCCGCATATGAAGAGAATGTTGGTGGTATCGATCTGGATATACTGCTGCTCGGGGTGCTTTCGCCCCCCCTGTGGAGGCACGTTGGCCAGGGTTCCCTCGAGCATCTTGAGGAGGGCCTGCTGGACACCCTCGCCGCTCACGTCGCGCGTGATGGAGATGTTGCGGGTGGTCTTGCCGATCTTGTCGATCTCGTCGAGGAAGATGATGCCCTGTTCGGCCTTGTTGATGTCGCCGTCGGCGGCCTGGATCAACTTGAGGAGGAGGTTTTCCACGTCTTCCCCGACGTATCCCGCTTCGGTGAGGGTGGTGGCATCCCCGATGGCAAAGGGAACTTCCAGGATTTGCGCAAGGGTCCGGGCGAGCAGAGTCTTCCCGCAGCCGGTCGGTCCGATAAGGAGGCAGTTGGACTTCTCGATTTCCACGTCGCTCTCGTCGGCGAAGTGGATGAGTCTCTTGTAGTGGTTGTAGACCGCCACGGAGAGTGTCTTCTTGACCCGTTCCTGGCCCACAACATAATCCTCGAGCCGCTTTTTGACCTCGGCCGGCTTGGGGAGATTTTCGCGCTTGAAGGGGGCCGGCTGTCGCTTCTGTCCGGGGCGTCCCCGGGAGGAGGTCTTCAGCTCCTCGGCGAGGATGGAGTTGCAGAGCTCGATACACTCGTTGCAGATGTAGATGCTGGGAGGTCCGGCGATGAGGCATTCCACCATGGGTCGTGCCTTCTCGCAAAAGCTGCATCGTTCTGTGGTTGACTTGCTTCTGCTCATTGAGCGACGTTTTCTTTCAGGCTCTCTACGACCTCGTCCACAAGCCCCAGATCCTTGGCTTCGTGGGCGTCCATGAAGTAGTCCCGGTCCGTGTGTTTGTCAATTTCTTCTTCGCTCATCCCGGTGTGTCTGGCCAGAATATTATTCAGGCTTTTTTTCATCCTGAGAATCTCTTTCGCCTGGATGCTGATGTCCAGCGCAGTCCCCTGGGCTCCCCCCCAGGGCTGGTGGATCATGATACGTGAGTGGGGGAGCGAGAAGCGCTTTCCTTTTTCGCCGGCAGCCAGCAACAGGGCACCCATGCTCGAGGCCTGGCCGATGCAATAGGTGGCGACGGGAGCATGAACGAACTGCATTGTATCATAGATCGCGAGCCCTGCCGTCACCGACCCTCCGGGAGAATTGATGTATACGTTGATGTCCTGGTTCTTGTGTTCCTTCTGGAGAAACAGGAGCTGTGCGATGACCACGTTGGCAATGAGGTCATCCACGGGGGTTCCTATGAAGATGATCCTGTCCTCGAGAAGTCGGCTGAAGATGTCGGAGGACCGCTCCCCCCGCCCGGTACGCTCGATGATGTGGGGCACGAACCAGCTGCTTCTGAAATCGGAGCCGGTCTGGCCGGCTTCCGCCCGTCGGATCAATTCAAGACTGCGGTCATTCATGTTCCCGATAGCCTCCCCATAATAATAAGAACTCGAGATGGTACTTCTGTACCTACGAATCGCGGTGTCCTGCTTAGAAATCAAATCTCGTCCTGAACTCCCCTGAATCCCTCAGAACTCCTCAGTGGCCCGATACCCTGAGCCGGCATGAGGCTGCACCTGCCCTGTGGGCGGGAATACAGGACTCTCTCAATGATACTCGGTCGATATGCCCGGGGCTCTTGAATTGTAATTCAGTTCGGGCAAGGAGGCCCCTTCCCGGCTCCACTGCGTGTGCAAGACGTGATCCCGCCAGGTCATACGGCTCAGGTGATCTCGGCATTTTCGCGCAGGTGATTTCGGATCTTGGCTTCCCGGAGGTAGTAGCGGACTTCCGAGAGCATGTTCTGCTCCTCGTAGTATTTCCGAACCTCCTCGGGATCCTTGCCCTCACGGCTTGCGATGTTCATGATGTGGAGGTTGACATCCTCCTCTGTCGCGTAGATCTTTTCCTTCTTGCCGATGGCATCCAGCAGGAACCGGGTCTTCAGGACCCGCTCCACCTCGGCCTTCTGTATCTCGCTGGTCTCCTCCACGGTCGACTGGATCTCCTCTGGGTCCTTGCCGGAAAACTCCATCTCCAACATGGCCCGGGCCGTGATCTTCTCTGATTCCTTGGATACGAGACCTTCGGGAACCGAGAAGGGCGTCGATTCCAGGATCTTCTTGATGATGCTGTCTTCCAGGGCCTTGTCCGCATCCATCTCCTTCCGGGACTGCAGGGCTTCCCTGAGCTTGTCCGTAAGCTCTTCCAGGTCGTCGAAATCGAGTCGTTTGGCGAACTCGTCGTCCGCATCGGGAAGGACCACCTTCTTGCCTTCCTGGACGGACAGGATCATCTTGCCTTCCTTGTTGCGGAACTCTTCCTTCGGATGGTACCGCGGCAAGGTGACGTCGATGGTTGTGGAGCCCCCGATGCCGGTCTCCAGGGCACGCTCCCGGAGATCCTTGACGATGATCCCGGCGGCCGAAACGGTCTGGGGACCGATGCTGACATCTTCATCCTGAGTCACCTTGCGTTCTCCCACGAGCACGGTGGCCGATCCGAAGAGTATGTCTTCTTCTCCGACCTTGTCTCCCTCGATGGGCTCGAGGGAAGCATGGCGGCGGCGCAACTGGAGCATCTCCTCGTCGATGTCTTCCTGGGTGACTTCGGTTCCCTGGCGTTCGACCTGAATTCCGGTGTAGTCTTCGAGCTCAAAGGTGGGGCGCAGTTCGATCACGGCCTCGTATTCCAGGTCCTGGTCCGTATCGACCAGGATCTTTCCGAGGTCGATTTCCGGATCGCCGATGGGCTCCAGATTGTTTTCCTTCAGCACCTGTTCCAGGGACTCTTCCACCAGGGTCATCTTCACCTGGTTGGTGATCTCGGATCCGAATCGCCGCTGGATGTAGGATTTGGGCACCTTGCCGGGGCGAAATCCCTTGATTTTGACAGCGCTCTTCAGCTCCTTGAAATGCTTGTTGTACGTCTCTGCAACTCTCTTCTGGGGGAGCTTGATCTTGATGCGGTTCTTGCAGGGCCCGATTTCCTCAATGTCTACTTCCATGTTGCTTTCAACTTTACTTTCCATGTCGCTTTCCATGGCTTGCTTCCGTGCATCTGATGAACGCGCTGGAGGCGGGCAGGCCTTCAGAGGGGATCGGTGAACGAATTGGAGAAATTTTGGAGCGGGTGATGGGAGTTGAACCCACGACACCGACGATGGCAACGTCGTGCTCTACCACTGAGCTACACCCGCTCCCATGGGTTAGAGGAGAAAATGGCACCCCTCGATGAGATTTTCAAAGGTTTTCTGGGTTTTTAGGCCCCCCGGGGCGATCACGGAAAGGCCGTTTTCGGCCTCGGTCAACTACAGCAATAGAGAGCAGTTGAGCGGGGATTTCCGGACGCCGGAAACGGGCCTCGATTCGCCACAGGTCTTCCAGCCCAGGCCAGCGGAAAATCACCGAAAAACTACATGGGTCGAGGTCCCCAAGTCAACGGCCCAGATCGACTTTTGGCATTATTTCTGACCCCTCGGAGATCCTGGATTCGATTCCCAAGGCGGCCGCTCCTTATTCCGATAGGAAAACATGGGGAGGTAAGAAGCCTCTCGGTTGGAGATAGGGACCACAGAGCTTTGGGAGATTTTTGCGGTGGAGGCTCGTTTCGTATTTTTTCCACTGAAGCGTCCAGAGGGTGACCGCGATTCTCACGACCTCGAACACATGCTTCTGTACGGGGTCGAGGAGTTACTGGACCTGGGGGAAAGAGGGCTCTACTTCGATCCGGTCCTGGAGGCCCGGGAGATCAAGGGGCCCAGCCGGACGCCTGAACCGGACGTGAATGACATCCGGTTCCATGTCACGGGTTCGATTACCCCCGACCAGGATAAGAACACGGTCAAGATCCGTCTGAGCTTGAAGGATACCACTAGCGGCGAACGTCCGGCCCAGAAGCGCATCACGGTGCAGTGCAACAATGATGTGAAGCGTGGCCGGGTTCCGTTCGAGATGGACAGGATTCACACACTCCATAAAAAGGTCTATACCTGGCTCGTCGAGACCACAGGCATTGACCAGCCCGAAGACAAGTCGTACCACAGGTACAGGCTGGAGGAGCCGATTACCCAGGTACCCGAAGCCTACCGTGAGCTGGTCCGGGGCCTCCGGGTGGCAAAGGACATCGACGAGAAGCTTCCACACTACCAGCGGACGGTGGAACTCGACCCCTGCCTGGGTCGGGCCCACCGGAATCTCGGATATCTGCTCAGAGCCCGAGGAGACCTGAAGGTGTCCATCCAGGCCTATCAGAAGGCCGCGGCCACCATGATCGATGAGGCGGGTCTGGGTGAAGTCTATTTCGAGATGGGTCTCAGCCATGCCGGCCAGGCTGATTACCGGGACGCCATACGGTGCTGGAAGAAGAGCCTCGACTTCAGCCCCTACCGCAGGGAAGCTCTCTACAACATAGGCCTGGCGTACGAAGAGCTCAACAAGATGGAGGAGGCCATCGAATTCTACGCCAGCGCCCGGGAAGCCGATCCGACTTACCTGTCCGCCCTGGAGGGGCTGTTCCGTCTTTACATCCAGGAGGGTGCATTCCTCAAGGCCGTGGACGTGCTGAAGGACTGGATCAAGATCACTCCCCACGATGCAGGTCTCCATCGGATCATCGGCCATTGCTACCGCAAGGAAGGCATGAACGATGAGGCACTGGTTCACCTGAAAAAGGCGGTGGAGCTGGATCCGGAGGGTGAGATCGGCCGGGAGGCGAGACGGGACATCCTGGACCTTTGACGCGGCTCCCGGAGCCAGGGCCCGGTTGTCCCCAAGGATTTACTTCCTGGATCCGGCCGGGCGTTTCTTCCCCCGCCGGCCCAATCCAATCATCGCAAGGCACAGGATCAGAGCCGCCGCACTCGCCAGGGCCCCTGTGTGGAAGGATCTGGGCTTGAACCGGAACACCACCTCGCTCTCCCCCGCCTCGAGGGGCACGGCCCGGAACAGATAGTCGGCCCGGAGAAGGTCCGGAGCCGGCTTGCCGTTCACCTCGGCTGTCCAGCCCGGATAGTATTGATCGGTCAGGACGAGGAAGCCGGCCGCGGGGGCAACGACCTCGACGCACACCCGGTCGGCCTCGTATCGCCGGAGGGTGACCCGGGCCTTGTTCCTAGATATCCGGGAGGCCGAGGACCAGGGACCGGGGGGGGGAGCGGCTTCCAGCACCACGGTCTCGAGGGGATCCAGTGCCGGGTCGAGAAGCGCCTTGAGTGCCCGGCGGGGCTCGCTCTCTACCCGGTATCCCGTGACGAACCGGGCCCTCGGAATGCGGTTCGGATTCTCGAAAACGGCCATGGTATCCCCGGAGAATGCGGGCTTCAGCAGAAGGCCGTTGCCGTCCTTTGCCGGGAGATTCGCCAGCTCCTGTTCCTTGTGGGTATGTCTCTCCACGGCCAGGTACTTCACACCCAGGTAGTCGAACAGCCTGGAGTTGTGGTAGGTCCACTCGGACAGGAAGATGGGGCGGTTGCCGGCAAAACCGAGGGTAAGGTCGGTGGTGCCTCGGCTCAGGAGATTGGTGTAGCGCTCATACCTTTCCAGGGTCAGGGCCTCGTAGTCCATGCAGGTTTGATAACCGTCAATGAGCCCGATCTTGGCCGGTAGGTGGTTCCGCAACGTACCACCGAAGCGCTGGATGTAGACTCGATCGTGGCCGGCGTTTTCCTCGAGGAATTGCCGGCCCTTTTCGAGGGCCGTAAACGGCGACGGATCAGCGGAGGGGTGCAGGACGTGGTTTCGGTTGCGCCAGAAGGTCTCCCCCGTGAGGAGGAGGCCGAGGAGAGCCGCGACGACCCACCGGCGTCTCCGGCCCTCGGCCCGGCCGAGGACGAAGGCCAGGAGTGCAGACAAGACAAGGATCGGCAGGGAGAGGGGGAGTCCTGCCGGGGCGAGAACCACGGCGCCCGTCCCCAGGAATAGGCCCGTCAGTACCAGGCCCGAAACGGACCTCCTGACGGCGTTGCGCACCTGTCCCGTGGCGATCCGCCAGAATCCATCCAGGGTCATGGCCGTCAGAATGGCCAGGCAGAGCGTGGATACGGCCAGGAATCGTCGGGGAAACCGGAACCAGTCCCCGGTGGGTACGAGGTGGTGAAACCACACGAAGGCGGGGGTGCCCGCGCCCAATGAGAGCAGCCCGGCCGCCACGGCGGCTGCGCCGAAGAAGAGGATCCACTTCCGTCGATGACCGAGGAAGGGGGACACCAGGGCCAGGAAGAGGGCGGCAATGCCGACGTAGGGAAATCCCTGAAAGTAGAACCGACCCACTTCGGTCTTCGGATCCAGGTAAGTGTCTCGAGGATCCAGGAGGGCCGTCAGGTATTCTCTCGGCTGGAGGGGATCGACGGGATGCGCTTCCTCCAGGGTCAGGCCACCCGGTTTCCGGATGCTCTCCCGGGAGAGCTCCGAGGCGGGCAGCGCGGAAATGGCCAGGATGCCTACAGCCAGGATGCTCGCGGCCAGGAGGCCAGGTATCCATCGCCGTACCACGGCGGAAACTCCCCCTCTCTCGTGGACCCTCAGGAGGAGGAATGGCCCGAGCAGGTAGAGGGTATACACCGTGCCCTGGAGGTACCCGGCCAGCCCCTGGACACCTACCCAGAAACCGAGCACAGCGGCCCGGTGCAGACCGCCCTTACGTGCCCAGCGATCCCCGACGGCGAAGAGGAGGGGCGCGGTGGCTACGCAGTTGAACAGGGAAGGATGCCAGAGGGAGAACACCATGAAACCCGAAAAGGTGTAGACGATACCGCCCAGCAGCGCAGGAGCGGCCTTCAGGCGCAGGCCCCGGAGGAAGCGGAACATCCCCCAGATGGAGAGGAAGAAGTGGAGACAGCAGGTCAAGGTGAGGCCGGTCGGGACGGCCAGGAAGAGGAAAGGGAAGTTCAGGGGATAGAAGATCCCGAAGAGATAGGATCCCATGGCAGGGAATCCAGCGGCCCGGAACGGATCCCACAGGGGCAATCCGCCCGCCCCGAGCACTCCGAAATAGGCGTGGAGGGAGGGATAGTAGAGGCGGTAGATGTCGTAGTGAATGAACCCCACGGGCGTGCGGTAGACCTCGGTTTCCGGCACCAGATGGGGATTGGCGAAAAAACCGAACCAGAAGATGCAGGGCAGACCGATCCAGAGGAGGAGGCGGAGGATTCGATTTGCAGGGGGGAATGTCATGGCCGGGTCCGCCTCACGATCCGAAGGTTGGAAATATCGAATATGTCGCCGACGGCGTTTCCTTCCGGTCCCGGCAGGGCCTCCACCCAGAGGAGGACATCCACCCCGGCGTACGGACCCAGGTCGATTTCCTGGTCCAGGAGTTCAATGGATGGGCTGGTTCTTTCCAGAAACCGGGAGAAGAGTTCTACCGGTGTCTTCATGCCGGGCGTCTTGAGCCGGACCCGGAAGGTGATGCCGTCGGAGCCTCGGGCCCAGGATTCCGGGTAGACGAGGCAGCTGAAACGGAGGAAGGTGGAGGTGGGTAGGGTGAGTTTGAACTGGACGGCGGCCGGCGTTTTGAACCCGTAGAGGAGGGCATGAGTCTCTCCCAGGAAGCTCTTCAGAACACCGCTGGCGTTTTCCGGAGTGAACGTCAGGGTCTGGGCGGCCATGCCGTCGTTTTGAAGGACCCGGGGGTGTTGTCCCCGGGCCACCCAGTCGTGGAGATCCAGGAAAGGCTCCTGATGGGTCTCCAGGGCGAGGCCGCCCGAGGCCTCGTACGCGAGTCTGCGAACCGGCCGCCCTGGGAATTTCTTCACCAGGTCGGCCGAGTTGACGTCCCGGGCGAAGATGGGGCGGTCTGGAGGCAGACCGGGATGCAGCTGTGCGAATCCGTAGTGGTTGAAGACCCGGGTGTCGCAGAGGACGAGTGCGTTCCCGAGGTCCTCGGAAGCCAGGGTGTCCCGGATGCGGTCGTACCCGGGACGGAGCAGACGCATGTTGAATGACATGGCGCCCACCAGGGCGGGCAGAGCAGGTAGGAAGAGCAAGCTCACCAGCACCGGCGTCGGAGCGAGGCGGCCGGGGAGGAAGGAGACCCGCCTGAACCGGATCAGACTCCGGGCAACGAGGAGAATGCCGAAGGGCAGCGCCGAGAAGACCAGCCTGGGACCGAGGACGAAGTCGGTGAACGGGTAGATGAAAAAGGCGGCCACAGGCGCAGTGGCAAGGATCAGGAAAATCCAATCGAACGGGTGTCGGCGTCTGGCCAGGAAGGTCCAGGGACAGAGCAGGATCCCGGGGATTGCGGTGCCGAGGGCGAGGACATTGAGGCCGTTCAGATGGTATCCCGTCTGCTTGACGGCATCCCACAGGGTGTAGTCGCGCACGATCTCATTCATGCGGCGTACCCCGAATCCCAGCTTGTGGAGAGGCCCCTGGGTGATGTTGTACCCGAAAACGAGGGGATGGCCGTTGGTGGCCTGGTTGTAGAGGAGGAGCAGCCCCACGGGGACGGCTGCTGTGAGAACGACCAGTGGAAGCGTTCTGAACCGGACGCGGCCGCCGCAGAAAACCATCCAGACCCCTCCGAGCCCGGCAGCGCAGGTCACGACCAGGGCCGTGTAAGGCCGTGTCCAGAGGGCATACCCGAAGCCGAAACCCGTCATGAGGGCGGATCCGTACCCTCCTCCACGCGCCAGGCGCACTCCCCCCAAGGCGCCGAGGGTGAGAAAGAAAGCGCAAGCGGTGTGGGACATGTGGCTGCCCGCCATGAGGTGGAGGTAGGGGGCCCCCAGGCCGAGGAGCCCGGCGACCCGGCCCGTGCGTTCCCCCCAGACCTGGCGGCCGATGGCGAGGAGAAGGAGGGGGAGCAGGGCGCCGAGGAGTGGTCCCACCAGCCAGGCTGCGCCCACGGTGAGGCCGAGAGTCAGGAGGAGTGGATTTCCGGGCGGGTAGTGGGAATACCATTTCCCGTCCTGGATGATCATGTAGAGATACTCGAATGCGCGGGGTACGGGCGGGGCCGGAGCCGTGACCCTGCCTGTCAGGTAGGTGCGGGCCTGGAAGATCTGATCGAAGGTGTCGATGATGCAGGGGCGAAAGGCAAAGACCAGGCCGGAGATGACAATGTGCAGGACCAGTCCCGCGACGAACAGGCCCAGGGCGAATCGCGCGGGTGTCAAACTGCGGCACCAGGACCAGAGGTACATGGGGATGCGCACCCAGGGCGAGGTCGGACCGGCCCGGCGAAGCGCCGTCGCGGACAGGAGGAATCCCCCGAGGCCGAGGACCATGGACAGGGTCAGGACAGCACTGTTCATGCTCAGGGGCACGAAGGTGTAGGCCAGGACCAGAAGCACCAGGGTCCAGCGCAGGCGCGTACCCGTAGGGGACCGGAGTCGGAGGCCGAGGAAAAGGAGAAGGACGAGAATCCCGATCGGAAATCCGTACTTGATCCAGGGCAGGAGGGGGGTGAGACAATCCGATCGATAGATGGCTTCCCGGAGCCCGAAGTCCACGGCCAGATAGGGCACCTGACCGCTCAGGAGGATGAGAAACAATCCTCCGGCCAGAAGGAGTAACTTTTTTATTTTCATGGAGTAATGGGCGAAAAGCCAATCATCCTGATGTAGAGATCCGGTTATTGGGCCTCCAGGAACAGAAACGATAAAATATTTGAATTTCCATTGGTAGATTCTGGTTCTGAGATCACTACAAGACCAGAGCGAGAGAGTAACTCAAAGAGAGCACGAGCAAAAGATTCTCCTTTCTACCTCTTCCTTCGTAGAGGGCCTCGCACCCAGGAAGATCGCCAGATCATTGTGGGACGGGGCCCGTTTTATGTACCCTCCCTTTTCGGCCCCTCGTCGCCCTGGGATGAACAGCAGTGCGGCCGAAATCCCCGATTCCAGACTTTTTGCGTGAGCCCTTAGAATTTTCATATTCGTTCCGCTACACTGACCGGTCCAGTGGAGTCCCATACCCGAATCTAGTTTCCGGCTACTTCCCCCAGGAGGACCATGGCAGAGGAGGACAGAGGGCCGAACCGGCGTGCGGTCTATCCGGGCACCTTTGACCCGGTTACTCTGGGTCATCTGGATCTGATTCGCCGTGCCACTCAGCTCTTCCACACCATCGACGTCATCGTTGCGCACAACGCGGAGAAGGACACGTGGTTCACCACCGAGGAGCGGGTGGAAATGCTCCGGGCGGAAGTCACGGAATGGCCCAGCGTGAAGGTCCACGCGTTCCGGGGTTTGATCGTGGACTACATGCGGGATCGAGGTATTCGGTTCATGCTGCGGGGCGTGAGAACGGTTTCGGATTTCGAGTATGAATACCAGATGGCGATGACCAACCGGTCCTTGCTGTTCAGCGTGGACACGGTGTTCATGATGCCCAGCCTCTGTTTTTCCTTCACCAGTTCGAGGCTGATCAAGGAGATCATCTCCAGCGGAGGCGATGTCTCTGAATTCGTCACCCCCGGCATCACGAACCGGTTGGTCCGGCGGCTGGCTCGAAGACGGGACCAGGAAGGGAATGAGCCATCATGACGCGCTTGACGCGGAAGACGATTCAGGCCGAGGGGGCACCCCAGGCCCTCGGGCCCTACTCCCATGCCGTGGTCGCGGGAGGCCTCGTGTTCACCTCGGGACAGCTGGGACTGGACCCCGGTAGCAATGAGCTGATCGGACCCGACATCCAGGCCCAGACCCGGCAGGTCCTGGAAAACCTGAAGTGCATCCTCGAGAAGAGCGACTCCGGCCTGGATCAGGTGACCCGGAT
Organism: uncultured Planctomycetota bacterium; assembly: GCA_964485695.1. Classification (GTDB taxonomy): domain Bacteria; phylum Planctomycetota; class JAFGQW01; order JAFGQW01; family JAFGQW01; genus CAZAKZ01. The sequence continues at coordinate 47,498 of CAZAKZ010000001.1, forward strand.
CACGGTCTATCTCACGGATTTGAACGACTTCCCCGCCATGAACGAGGTCTACGGCACCTACTTTGAGGACCGACCGCCGGCCCGGGCCTGCGCCGGCGTCCAGAGCCTGCCCAAGGGGGCGCTGGTGGAGATGGATGCCATAGCCGCGGTCTCCACTACATGATCCTGCTGGTGTGATCCTGCCGGGGGGCCCTGGCCCCGGACCTATCCCCCCCCTGACAGCCAGGCAGGGGAGGGAATATTCCAGGCCCCGCTCTTCTCGATCGCATCCTCCTTTTCACAGGTCCTTGCCTTCCAAGGTGTTGGAGTCCATTCCGCACGCACGGTCCCGGGCTGGAAAACGGTCTCAATCCGGGCCTCGGGGATGGTCGATATTCGCGGAACACGATCCTGTCCCTGATGTTCGGGCCTTATCCGGTGTGGAGGTGGATATGAAGTCATCCTGGGGGAAGACCTTCCTGGCCTGGGCGGCCCTGGTGTTCGTGGTGAGTATGGCCGGCATGGTGGTCTTTCCAACGGCCATCGGGCCGGAGGATCTATCCCCGGACGTTACTCAAGGTGGCTGCGTGAGGATCTACCTCCACATGAGGCCGCTGGATCTGAATCCACATACCCGTGGCTATGCAGCCGAGTCCCTGGTGACCGACTACCTCTTTGACCACCTCCTGGACCGGGATCCGGACGATCCCACGGTCTACCGGCCGGCCCTTGCTCTCTCGCACCAGGTGAGCAAGGACCGCAGACAATACACGTTTCTTCTGCGACGGGGCGTGCGCTGGCACGACGGGACGCCGCTGACCGCTCACGACGTGAAGTTCACCTTCGATTTCTGTCGCCGGGCGGACGGAAATGCCCTGATGAAGGACGTGCTGGAGGGCGTCTCCTGCAAGGTCCTGGACCCTCACAAGGTGCGTTTCGACCTGGAAAAACCGTCCTGGCGGCTGTTCGACCTCATCGCGGAGAGCAGCTTCTCCATCCTGCCCAGGCATCGGCTTCAGGGTGCCGATGCGAAGAGACTGGCCGCTTTCGGCCGGGCCCCCACAGGCACCGGACCGTACAAGCTTCTCCGCTGGGAGGTCAGCTCCAACAGCATCCATCTCATGCGTAACGAGGCATACTGGGGGGCCAGACCGGCGATCTCCGAGGCTGTTTTCAAGAGCTACACGGATCCGGTGCCGGCCTTCGCCGACTTCAAGAACCAGAATCTCGACGTCTACCCCAGGCTTCGGCCCGACACCTTTTTCAAGATGCTGGCCCCCAGAGGCTGGACACCCGGGCGGGTCCGGTCCCGCCTGCAGGCCGGAAAGGGCGTGGTGATCCTGCCCGAGGATGCCCATCCCGGATTCAGATTCGGGGGCTTCTCCACCACCCGGGTCAGCTTCCTCGTCTGGAACTGCCGGCGTTTCCCCACGAAGGAAAAGGCCGTGCGCCTCGCCCTGGCTCACCTCATGAATCGTGAGGCCCTCATGCGCGGCGGCGGCCACGGCCTCGGCCATCCGGTCACCGGGGATCAGGTCTGGTTCGGGCCGGCCTACGATCCCGGGGTGAAGCCGCTGGCCTTCGACCCGGGCCGCGCCCGCACCCTCCTCGAGAAAGAGGGGTGGTTTGACCGGGACGGCGACGGCGTCCTGGACCGGGGGGGCAAGCGTCTCTCGCTGGAGATCTCGTACCCGGCCCGGGCGAGTGCCGCCGTGTTGCACCAGCTGGCGACCGACGCCCGGAAGGCGGGCGTGGAGATCAAGGTCAAGGGTCTGGAGCGCGGTCGATACTCCCGGATGAAGAGTACCCGGGACTTCGACGGACTCTACCTGGCCTGGGTCCTGGACGTGGAGGAAGATCCCTATCCTGTCTGGCATTCCAGGTTTTCCCGCAAGGGCGCCAACTACTCCGGTTTCGACAAGGCAGACGCTCTCATCGAGGAGATCCAAAAGACCACCGATGCACGTGCACGCTGGAGTCGCCTCAAGCGACTGCAGGCCGTCATCCACCAGGAACAGCCTGTCCTCTTCATCCAGGCATCCACCCTGCTCGTGGCCTGGCATCCCCGGATCCACGGCGTCCGGTTTCATCCCATGAAACCGCCCGGCTGGGATCTGCGCGAGTGGTGCATTCCCGAACCGCAACGCCTCGACCAGGATCTGGGAAGGTAGGCGGTACCGGCGTGGGGCGCAGCACCATGATTCGCCACTTCCTGAAGCGGCTCATCATCCTGACCGTGACCCTCCTGGGCATCACGGTGTTGACGTTCTTCTGCACCCGCGCCTTGCCTGGAGAGGTCGGAGAGGGACTGGAAGAGGCCGGCCGGTCGCCGGCGGGAAAGGAACATCTCGAGGCCCGGCGCCGTCTCTACGCGCTGGATCGCCCCGTTCACCTTCAGTACTGGAGCTGGTTGAAGCAGTCCGCCCGAATGGATTTCGGCCGGTCCTGGATCACCCACAGGCCCGTGGGCGAAATCCTGGAGGAAGCGATTCCACGCTCCCTCCAGGTGATGGTTCCTTCCATTCTGCTCTGGTACGGCCTCGGCATTCCCCTGGGAGTGTTCCTGGCCCTCCGTAGGCGGCGCCTCACGACCCGCGTGGCCACCTCCGGCCTCTTCGCCCTCTACTGTCTCCCGGGATTCTTCGTGGGCACCCTTCTCATCGTCCTCCTGGCGAATCCGGAATGCCTGGCCTGGTTTCCCTCCTCGGGTCTCCAGGGCGACGTTGCAGCCGACCCGGGGGGGGCGGCGTGGTTGTTCACCACCGGGGAGGGGTGGGATTTCCTCCTGGACAGAGCATGGCATCTGGTGCTCCCCGTGGCATGCATGACCTACGCCACGGCGATTTACCTGGCCGAGCAAACCCGCATGGGCCTGGTGGAGAGCCTCGGCAAGCCCTGGATCCGGACGGCCCGGGCCAAGGGGCTGAGTGAGATGCGTGTGGTGGTGAAGCATGCGCTGCGCCACGCCTTCATCCCCCTGGCCACCCTGGCGGCCCTGGCCCTGCCGGCCGCGTTCACCGGAAGCGTGTTCCTGGAAAAGATCTTTTCCATCGAGGGCGTGGGCTGGACCTTCGTCCAGGCGGTCGGGGAGCGGGATCACCCCGTGGTCATGGCCGTCGCTACTCTGGCTGCGGCCCTGACTCTTCTGGGCATCCTTCTCTCGGATGTGCTGGTGGCCGCCCTGGATCCGAGAATCGAGTTCAGATGAAAACCCCGGGCATGTCGAAGTGCAACCGCGTGTGGAGCCTCCTGGGGGCCGGGGGCGTCCTCTACCTGCTGGTCGCAGTGGCGGTTTTCGCTCCGGTGCTGGCCGGAGATCGGCCCCTCTACGTGAACGCCAGGCTTCCTGGACTCCTCGACCACCATCTGAGGAGCCTGGAGCGGGCCTATCCCTACGATGTGAAGAATCAGGTCCCGGGCGTGGAGGAAAACCTCAAGCGCACACTCCGGCGCCTGCAGGTGCATCTGGCGCCCGGAGAAGCGGTCAGGGTGGAGGCCTTTCTGGACGAATGGGCCGCCCTGGTCCGGACCTCCGCACCTCCGGAAAGTCGGCTGGCATTCCTGGCCCGCGTCCACGGAGAACTCAGAGACGCTGCACCCCGAAGAGTGATGCACCTCCCGGCTCTGGCCGACCTCAACTGGGTAGAGACCTTCCTCATGGCTCTGATTCTGGTGGCTCCCTTCACTTGTGTTGGGCGATGGTTCAGGGGAGGGGGCCTCGGAATCCGGAGGACCGACCTGGTCGGGGTGGCCCTGGCCGGGGCCCTGACTGCACTCCCCAGTTTTCTGAATCCGGTTGAGGTCCTGGACTTCAAGGCAGATCGAGGCACCCTCCTCGAGGCGGATCCGGACGGCATCCTCGTCTTTCCTCCCATCCCTTTCCGTCCCGATCAGGCGGACAGCGATGCCCGGCTCCTGCCGCCCCTGCGGTGCGCGGCCACTGGAGAACGCCACTGGCTCGGAACCGATGACCTGGGTCGAGATATCTTGAGCCTCCTGATCTGGGGAACCCGCACTTCGCTCATGGTGGGACTGGCCAGTGTCGCCCTGCTCATGGCCATCGGTACGGGCGTCGGCGCTCTGGCCGGGTATTTTCGTGGTGCCGTGGATGGGGTGATCTCCCGTGTCATCGAGGTGTTTCAGGCCTTTCCCTCGCTCATCCTCATCCTGGCGGCGGTGGCCTTTCTGGAGAGCAGCCTCCTTGTGATCATCCTGGTCATCGGCCTGACCCGATGGACCACGGCGGCCCGGCTCATGCGCGGGGAAGTACTGCGGGTGTCCCGGCTGGAGTTCGTGGCGGCGGCCAGGACCCTGGGACTCTCCACGCCCCGCATCCTGCTGCGCCACATCCTGCCCAACGCCGTGGGACCGGTTCTGGTCCACGCCGTGTTTGCCGTGGCCGCGGCCGTGCTCCTGGAATCGAGCCTGGCCTTCCTGGGCCTCGGCGATCCGGGACAGGTGAGCTGGGGCCAGGTCATCGATCGGGGGCGGAGCTTCATCGAGGCGTGGTGGATCACCGTGTTCCCGGGTGGGATCCTGTTCACCACTCTTCTGGCGCTTCGCATGGTTGGAGAGGGGATCCGGTCCTCGGCCGGTCCCCGGTACGCATCATGAAGGTGAAATCCAATTCTTCCCCGATCCTCCGGGTCGCCGGCCTCCGCGTGAGGTACCGCACCCTCGCCGGCCCGGTCGAGGTCGTGCGGGGTGTGGACTTTCATGTGGAGCCCGGGGAGGTGGTGGGCCTGGTGGGCGCTTCGGGAAGCGGGAAATCCACGATTCTCCAGGGTCTGATCCGACTTCTCCCCGAGGAGACCGCCGCTATCACCGCCCGAACGCTCCGGTTCCGGGATACGGACCTCCTCACGGCTTCCAGCGCCCACCTGCGTCGGATCCGGGGCGCGGGCATTGCCATGATCTTCCAGGAATCCAGGGAATCCCTCAACCCGGTCCGGACCGTGGGGCACCAGATCGCGGAAGCCATCCGGCTGCATCAGGGCCTGAATCGCAGGGCAGCCATGGCCAGCGTGGTGCAGGCCCTGGGTCGGGTGGGCTTCCCGGACCCGGAAGAAACCGTCCGGGCCTACCCCCATGCGTTGAGCGGGGGTATGTGTCAGCGGGTGATGATCGCCATGGCCCTGGCGTGCAGGCCCGGCCTGCTCCTGGCCGACGAGCCCACCACGGCCCTGGACGTCACGACCCAGGCCGAGATTCTGAAGATCCTGACCTCTCTGGCCCGAGATCCCGGAATGGGCGTCCTGCTGGTGACCCACGACCTCAGGGTCATCGCGGACGTGGCGGACCGGGTTCTGGTGCTCCACGCCGGCAAGGTGATGGAGGAGGGACCGGTGTCCGAGGTGTTTCAGAAGCCCCGGCATCCCTGTACCCGGAGTCTTCTGTCCGCCATGCCCAGGCTGGGCGCGGAGAAAGGCCCCCTCGCCGGGTCGGTAGGTCCTGAACGGAAGGAAGGAACACGGCTGGACCTGGACGAAAACGAGGGCTGTGGATATTTCCGGCGCTGTCCCATGGCCCTCGGTCGATGCGCCTGCGAGGAACCAGACCTGGTGCCTCTGGGGGAGGAGGGACATCGCGTGGCCTGTCTTCGCAGGATCGGAGGAGCCGCCACCGTGTTCCTCGACAATCTCGCCTCCAGGGCGCGGAAGCAGAGGGCAGAGAAATGAGTAAAACGGTGCCCGTGGTGGAAGCCTCGGCCCTGGTCAAGGGATTCGGGAGCGCACCGAGGGGTACGACCGCGGTGAGCGGGGTGAGTCTGCAAATCCAGCCGGGAGAAACCCTCGGTCTGGTGGGGGAATCCGGTTCGGGCAAGTCCACCCTGGGCCGACTTCTGGTTCGCCTTCTGGATCCGGATGCGGGGCAGGTCCAGTGGGAAGGCGTGCCCGCGAGCCGCCTCCGGGCAGGGGCACTCCGGGCCGCCCGTCGAAGGATGCAGATGGTGTTCCAGGATCCGGCTGCTTCCCTGAATCCCCGCATGACCGTGGGTGGAGCCGTGATGGAAGGGATTCGATGCCTGGGCCGGACCGGGGCGAGGGAAGCCCGTCGAGGGGCATTGCGACTCCTCGAGAGGGTGGGCCTGGACCGGTCCTTTTTCACCCGGTTCCCGTGGGAACTCTCGGGCGGTCAGGCACAGCGAACCGTCCTGGCCCGGGCTCTGTCCGTGGAGCCGAAGTTCCTGGTCCTGGATGAACCTTTCAGTGCTCTGGACTCCCTCACCAGCGCAGAAGTCCTGAACCTCCTCTTACACCTCCAGGAGGCGTATGGAGTCGCCTGCCTGTTCATCACCCACGACCTGGGAATCCTGGGCCATCTCGCCGACCGCATCGCAGTCATGCAGTCCGGAGAAGTGGTGGAGACCGCCCCGGCCTCCGAGCTCTTCCAGGCCCCTCGACACGCCTGCACCCGCCGGCTCCTGGCCTCCGTGCCCGGCCAGGGGGCCTTCGCTCATCTCGATCCGGGACGGCCGGGGTACCAGGAACCTTCCGGATCGTCGCACCCGCCTGAAGCGACGATATAGTCTGTTTCAAATCAAGAGCTTATGGATTTTTGGCTGGCACTGACCTGTTTCGTGGATTTCGTATTTCCACTATAATAGGGGCAGTGGTTTCTGAACCTGGCCGTGGACCTGGGCGGATCCTGAATACCTCGCCACGCGTCGGTTCCCTGACGGAAAGTCCGAGCTGAATCCATGATCCAGGTTGAACATTCACGCCCCACGTTGCGGCTCCTGTGGGTTCCGATCCTTCTGGCTCTGGTCGGGCAAAAGGGATTTGCCGGAACGGGTCTCGAGTCCATTGCCGATCGAGTCTTCCCCCGGGACTGCCTGGTCTCCATCGAGATCACCGGACCCCGGGCCGTGCTCCAGGCGTTTGCCCGGGCAGGCGGATTGTTTCCCAGGCGGCCGGACCATCCGCGGACGGTCCCTTCCGTGGTCGGGGATCGGGTCGTGTGGGTGCCGGCTTCTCCCGCAGCATCGGCCCTGATCTATTCCCTGGACCTTCCGTATTGCGCCGGGGGGCGCTTGGCACTCGGGAAGCTCCTGCAGAGCACCGAGGGCTGGGCCGCTTTCAGCCTGATGCCCCGCGGACGTCTGGGGGCAGTGGGGGTCCTGGCCCTTGCCCTGGACAGGGCGGCCGTTCCCCCGAGGATACCGGAGGGATACTGGCACGCGTACGTGGACGGTGTACTGATCCTCTCCACCTGCCCGGATGCAGTGCGTGCGGTGGAGAAGAGGATCCAGGGCCTGGATGGAGACCGGAGAATCCCTGCAGCCGGGCCTGGATGCCGGATCCGGGTGCGTCTCCAGGAACTCCTCCGCAGGCGGCCTCGGGCGGGGAAGCCCGTGCTGGACATCTTGAAGCACCATGTTCCCTGGCTTCCCGACACCGTGGAGGTGACCTGGCAGAGAGGGAAGGAGGAGATCCGATTCCCGGCCGGGGGCCTTGCTTCCATCCTGGAGCCAGGAGGTCCTCGAAGTCTCCCGAAAATTCCCGGTACCCTCTTTCAGATCGAAGGCAGGATCGCCATGCCCGAGGGATTCGAGGGGCTGCGGCGGCCTATGGCAAGGAATCCCTTGGGCCTCCGTGCTCTCCTGGCCCGGTCCTGGCCCGGGGATCCTCCGGACCTCCTGACCCTGGCCCGGCACTGTACGGGACGATTCACACTCATCGGCCACAGGCAGAGCAATGCCATCGTGCCGGTGGTGGGCCTGGAAGTGAGGAATCCAGACCGGACCTTGACCTTCATCGATACCCGCCTGGTGGCCACGGGGGCTTGTGACCGGGTGGACCGGGCTCCGGTACCGTACACCTTCTCACGCCACGTACCGGCCTCGCTCCGGTTCAGCATGATGTTTCCGCAGTTCAGGAACATCATCAATGCCTTCCGGGCCTATCAGACGGCCCTCGCGTTCGGGTGGGTCTGGCTGGGGCCGAAGGACGAGATGGAGAGCATCCTGAGGTCACTGGAGCGGGAAGAAGACTACGCGCCCGGTCCTGGAACGGTCACGCCTTTCCCGCCCGGTCCCGGGAATCCCGGTTCCCCGGTCCTGGGGAGTATGGACCTGGACGTCACGGCCCTGTGGAATGAGTTCCTGTCGCAGGAGTGGGAGGATGCCGCGAGCCTCCACCTGCCCACCATCGAGGAGAACCTCCAACAAGACACCAAGGTCCTGGCCCTGGCGTGCGGCCGGCTCTCCTTCTCGGTTTCTCTGGACGGCAAGGCACTGGTCTTGAAGCGCAGGGTGCCCCTGTCCCGTTCTCTGTTGACCCTCCTGGCTGCGAGGGGATACGCATTCCACGAGACCGTCAGCGCCATGGAGCAATACGTCCGCCTCGAGGCCCGCAAGGAACTTCGGACCCTGCTCAAGGCCCAGCAGGTCTACCGGAAGCGCAATGGCCGGCACGCGGAGTCCACGGCGCGCCTCGTGGAGGCCGGACTCTGGGCGCCGGGGACGCCGGGAACCGGCAAGATCTGGGAGGCCTATGTCCTGGGCGTGGTGAAGCGGGTAGCCCAAGGAAACCGGACCCGGCCTTTGAGCCGGTCCGGACGGTTTACCCTCTACGCGATTCCCCGGTGCAGCGGTCCTGCGGGGTGGCGGCCTGCCTATCTGATGCGAGAAGACGGTCGGATCTTCATGGGAGAGGCGCCGTCCAGGAGCCTGGACGTCCTTCCGGAAGACTTCGGTGCTGCGGGCTGGCGCCCCGTCCCTGTCGCCGCACAGGAGCGGTGAAGAGCTCCTGCGCTCTCACAAGGCCACGCCCAGGTCTTCCTTCAAGATTTTCTTCAGCTCCAAGAACGATCGGATCTCGTAGTCCGGCGCTGTTTGGCCCTCGGTGTCTGCGTACTTGCCCGACTGGCGGTGGCGGATCGTGATCATGCCGATTTCATTGGGCGGATCGATGTCCATTTCTGGATTGTCTCCGACGTAGACCGCCTCTTGTGGGGGAACCCCGACCGATTCCAGGGCCCGCTGGTAGATCTTGATGTTGGGCTTGGAAATGCCAATCTGGTCCGAGATGAACACCGCATCGGGGGTCAGGTAGGGGTAGAGTTTCAGGCGGACGATCTTCTCGGCCTGCTTGATCGTGGTACCGTGGGTGATGACACCCCGGATCAGGTCCGTGCGGGCCAGGTCCTGCATGACCTCGAGAACCCCGTCAAAGGGTCGTAGTTCCCGGAACTTGGTCTCGTGATAGGCCACCATGCCGGCCGCAACGATGAGGGCTGGATTCACGCCCGCCACGGCCTCGGGAGGGATCCTGAGAAGCAGCTTGTCGAAGTGATTCTCGTAATTGGGGCTGAACTCGTGGATGACCTCCTGGAGCTCCTGGTAGAGGATCTCCGGATCCGTCTTCACGCCCACCTCGATCATGGCCTCCACTGCGCTGCGTCTGGCCTTCTCTGCAAAGACGGAGGTCGAGTAGAGGGTGTCGTCAATATCGAAGAAGATCGCTTTCACCATCGCCATGGTGCCCATTTTACCCGTTGTGGACAGCCTTCCACCAAATAAAAAGCCCCGTCTGTTTCCAGACGGGGCTTTGATGAACTGGAAAGGATCGACTACCGGCGGAGCGCGGATTCCTGCTCTTTCAGATCACTGATGTGCACCGTCACCACCAGGATGAGATCCGCTGCCTCCTCGGACCTGCCCTTGTGGCTGAACAGGAAGCCGAGGACCGGGATGTCGGCCAGGAAGGGCACCTCGGACCTGCGGTCGACGCTGAGGATGTTCTTCAGGCCGCCGATGACCACCGTGCCGTCGTCCGGGACGGTGACAGTGGTCTCTGCGCTCTGCACGATGAGCTCGGGGAGCTGGATCGTGACCGGCTGGGTCTGGCTGCCCAGGGTCGTGGTGATGGTGCGGATGGGCTCGATCAGATTGGCCACGGTGGGCCGGAGCTCCAGGGTGACGAACTGCCGGTTGTTGGAGATGGTTGGGCGGACGTCCAGGACCAGGCCGTCCTGGATGATGCCCACCACGGGATCGGCGATGGACGCGGTCTGCGCCACCTCCACGTCGTAGTCCTTGATGTAGGAGATCTGGTTCACCAGCGTGATGTTGGACCGCTGGGTGTTGTAGACCGTCAGGCGGGGCGCAGTCATGAGGGTGGCCCGCTCGGTCTTCTCCACGGCCCGGAGAACCAGGTTCAGCTGGGTATCGTCCAGGAAGGCGAACGAAAGCGTGAGGCCGCCCATGGGAGAGAGCATGTTGCCGATGACCCGGTCGAAGATGTTCTCGGTACGGGCACGGTAATCTCCGTCCTCGCCGTCGTTGTAGAAGGCGCCGGAGGAGGGGCTCTGGATGTTGTTGATGGGCAGGCCTGTGCTGCCGTTGTCGAGGCCGGCACTGGCCATGTCCTCGGCGTGGTTGGTGACGTCGTCCAGAACGGCCAGGGTGCCCTTCTGGCCGGCGCCGCCCAGGCCGCGCCAGTCCACACCGATCTCCTCCAGGAAGTTGTCCCGGACGGTGATGAACCGGGCTTCCACGGTCACGATGGACGTGGAGAAGCTCCTGAGGTTGTTGAGGAAGGTGGTGATGCTGTTCTGGACATCCGCGGTGTGGATGACCAGGAGCCGGCCCGAAGAGAGGTCCACGCTCACGCCTTCCATCTCGTCCCAGGTCTTGGTGGCGATGTTCTCCTTGATGAGCTCGATGAGGTCCTCGGCCTGGTAGGGCGGAGGCGCCTCCTCGGCGACGGCGCCGAAGATGCTGCTGCCTTCTTCATCAAACCCGGCCGCCTTCAGCCGGATCTCGGGGGGTGTGAAGTCCTGGACCGGGATGGTGAGGTCCCGGACGTCATGCACCACGGGGATGATCTTGCCCGTGGCCTTTTCGGCCTTGGTGACGAAGATGACGTCGTGCTTGAAGATGTAGCCGAACTCGGGCTTGGAGCTCATGACCGTGTCCAGGGCCACGCCCACCTTCACCTTTTCCAGGTTCAGGGGAAAGCCCAGTTCCGCGGACTGGAGCTCTTCCACGATCTCGCTGTCGATGACGAGGGGAATGTTGGCGACGCTCTTGATGAAGTCCAGGATGGCCTTCAGGTTGGCATCCCCGCTCTCGAACTGGAGCGGAATGGTCTCGGTCTTGAGCTTGTTCTTGATCTTCTGAACGGCCGGACTGTCCGCTTCGCCGTGGACCGGCGAATAGATCTTGCGGTCCAGGGTGATCTTGTCCCATTCGGTCTGGGTGGGCCACCGCAGGATGCTGGATTCGGGGATCTTGGTGGCGGCCACACTGATCCGCCAGCGCTTGAACCGCTCCTTGGATTCGGTGAGGTACTTCTTGTCGTTGAAGTGATGCCGGGCGTCCTGGATGGTCTCCTTCAGCTTCCGGGCTCTGAGGTTGGTGGGTTCCTCCTCGAGGACGTTGTCCACGAGATTCTCGGCCTCGTTGAAGCGATCCTCATCGAAACGCAGTTCGGCCTTTTCCAGGATCTTCAGGATGCGCGCCTGCTGGCGTTTCAGGGCCAGCTGCTCCTCTTCCCGGACCTTTTCGTAGGCCACCCTGCGTGCTTCCTCCTGGAGAAGCCTCTCCTCGTCCCTGGCCGCGGCCCTGGCGCCTTTCAGGCTGTTCATGGCCTGGTCCTTCAGGGCGGGCTCCTTTTCACCGAGCAGCGGCTGCCAGCTCATGATGTTCACGGCGTGCTCGTACGCCCGGACGGCCTCACCGTATTTTCCTGCGCCCATGGCCTGGGCACCTTTTTCCAGAAGCTGGAGGACCTTGGCGTGCGCCGCCTCCAGCCGGATCTGGATCTTACGTTGCTCTCGTAGAGCCAAACTCTCCACCTCGCCGGACCGCTTTCCCAGGCGTTCCTGAACCTGCTTCAGGAGCATGCGGGCCCCGGGATGGACCGGATCGGTCTTGAGCGACTCGAGGAGAAGGGACTCAGCCTTGTCGAGGGCGCCGTCCTTCATGAGTTTCCGGGCGTCCTCTACGTAGGCCTTCATGAGAACCTTTTTACGCTCTTGGGCAATTTTGCGCCTGGCTTCCTCCTGGGATTGCGGGTCGTCCTGGTCCTGGACCAGGACGAGGGGTTCAACCCCGTCATTAATAATGCTATCGCCAGGGGACCCGGGGGAAACGGGTTCTGAATTGACGACTGCACTGCAACCGTTGAACACGAACATCGCGAGAAGTGCGCCAAGGATCAAGGCGCTGAAAGGAGCGCGTTCAAGCATCGCCATACCTTTCAAAGTGGTTGGGCTCCAGGTCTGGATATCCAGCTAGCATCCAATGGGCATCGAGAACGAAACGACAGTTCCTTATCCAGGGACAGGATAAGGGCATCACGAGTTGAAAGGAAGAGAGGTGCCATCTTTTGCGCGCGACCGCAACGACCTTGGACCCCGAGCGTCTCCTCAAGGCCCATGGCGGCAGCCTCATGCAAGGGTAGGTTACTAACAGCCCCTTCTTCAAACAGAGGTACCCGGACCGCACACGGGTCGAGTACCGCTGCCCGTAAGTCTTCGCGTAACGCTCTCTTATCCCTTTTTTCTTAACCTGATTTAGAGGCGCGGATTATAGCAGAGCGGAAAATGTAGAGTCAACAAAAAAGGTTTTCTCCCAGGCGATTGTAACTTCTTTCTGAAAAGGGGGTTGGGGGACTATTTTTATGGCTGTTTGGCCCCGGTAAAGAAATGGACCGGACGCTGTCCCCTCCGAAGAGAGAATTCTCCTGAATTTCCCGCAACCTCGGGTCCGCGTGGCCGTCACGGTTTCTTCTTCCGGTTTTCCACCTTTCGCTTCAGCAGAAGCCGGTCGATCTCCTCTCGTTGCATCCGGAGCATCTTGCCATGGGGAAATCGCTTCAGCCCTTCCCGGTTCTCCAGGTCCGCCCTGTCCAGGTCGGCGAGGGTCGAGGGAGGAAGATAAGCCTGGGCCAGGAAGAAGCGGGTTTCGTTGTTCTCGTATCCATTCAGAATGATCTCCTCTGCGCCCACGACCACGGGTTTCGGGTCGTTCAGGAGGAGGAAGCAAAGGAACAGCAGGTTCTGTGCCCCCTTGTGCTGGGGGCGGCGGTTCAGCACCTTCATGAATTGCTTCTTGGCTCTTTCGAGGTGGTCCACGAGGACTTCGGGCCGGGCACCGGGCTTTTTCCCCAGGACCTTGCTGAGGTTTCGATGGGTCCTCCCACACCAGTAGCGGTAGCTCGGATTGTCGGGGTCCCGCTTCAGGAGGATGTCCAGGAGGTCCAGGGCCTTGTGCAGGGAGGCGGGCTTCCTGGAGAAGGAGAGTTGCTTGGCCTTCTCGAAGGCGGTGACGTCTCCCACGGCTTCCATGGGAATCCTGCGTTTGCCGACGAGGTGCGCGTCCTTCTTAAGGGTGGGACCTGCATGGGGTGCCTGGAGGTACCCCGGGGGGGCGTTCAAGGCACCGCTTCCACCCGGCGGGGGGGCACCGAAGGAGCCCACGAGTCGGGCCAGCGCGATGCGGAGGGGCCGCACTCGTTCCGATTCCTTCAGGGACAGGTCTGTCAACTCGCCGGGATCCTTGGACAGGTCGAAGAGCCGCACCGCCTTGTCGGCCTCGATGAGGAGTTCAGGCCCCAGGCGCACACACCGCAGGGGGGCCCATCCGAAGTGGAGGAAATCGTACAAGCTCTCTCCGTACAGGGGCCGACGAGCGGGCATGGATTCTTCCCCCTTCAGGGCCCGGAGGAGACTCAGGCCCGAGACCCGGGGCGGTTTTGCGTCCAGGAGGTGGTAGAGCGTGGGCGCCAGGTCCACCAGGCCGACGGGCTCCCGGATCGTGCGCCCCCCTTTCCAGCCCTTCGGCCAGGCAAAGATGAGGGGGACCCGCAGGGTGCTCCCGTGGACCAGATGGGCGTGGGTCTGCTCGTTGTGCTCGCCCAGGCCCTCGCCATGGTCCGAGGTGGCGATGACCACGGTGTCGTCGAGGCGCCCCGCGTCCTCGAGGATCTTCAGCAAGCGGCCCACGCAGGCGTCCACGTAGGCCACCTCTGCCGCATACGGGTGGTCCGGAAACCGGGAAGCATGGGGTTCCGGTGCCTGGTAGGGGTGGTGGGGATCGAAGAGGTGAACCCAGAGGAAGAAGGGCTTGCGAGAGGACAGCATGGCCTTCAGCCACATTCCAGCCACCCGCACCGTCTCTCCGCCGCGTCGCTCCGGGGGAGTCAGGCGGCTCGGGCTCTCGTTGGTGTGGGCGTTGTAGAGTCCAAATCCGCGTCGCAGTCCCCATTTCTCGGCCACGGGTTCGGCCGAGACAAAGGCTGCTGTGTTGTAGCCCCGCTCCTGGAAGGCCGTAGTGACCACCGGGATGGACGGCGAGAGGGCCCGGGGGCTGTTGTCCCGAAGGCCGTGCTCCGGCGGGTAGAGGCCCGTGAAGAGGGTGGCGTGGCTGGGCAGGGTGATGGGGCACGGAGCCAGGGCGTTCTCGAACCGCACCCCGCGCCGGGCGAGGCGGTCGAGGACCGGCGTGGGATCTCCCTTTGCCCCGTAGCAGCCCAGGGCATCGGCCCGGGTGGTGTCCAGGGTGAAGAGAAGGATACAGGGGGGGGCTTCGTCCCCGGGAACAGGGGAGGCAGCGCTCCGAGTGGATACGAGGACCAGCCCCAGGAGGAGGGCCACCGGGACTCCACCGCTGTGCAAGAAGGTATTTCGGAGAAGGTGCAGCATGAGTCAGCCCTCTCAAGACGCCGGAAGCCGGGCTACATTCACCTGCTTCGACTGTTTTTACGTAGGGACGACCGGGCGAATTCCAGCCGGGTGATCCCGGCCCGGGTACAGATGGTCACGAGGCGCGTGACATAGGTGTGAGGCACACGGGGATGGATGTCAAGCACGCCCTCCTTGGCGGGCGGTTCGTCGTTCAGGGCCTGGACCCTCTCGCGCACCGCGGACGTGGCCTCCGGAAGGTATCCGATGCGGTTCCCGTCCACGGAGCATACGCATCGGTCTTCCTCCATGAAGAGCTTGAGGGAGATCTTCCGGAGGTGGATGTCCACCCGGGTCTCGGACACAGGCGCCGGGGATCGCGGAACCGATGCGGCATCGGAGGGGAGGGGAGATCGGGGCGGTGGACGGTCCGACCCGCAGCCCTGGAATCCCAGGAGGGCGAGGAGGAGTCCCGGCAGGAGGGTGGGGAGACGGTTTGTTTTCATGTCCTCTTTGCGGCCACGCTCCGGGATCAAAAAAGCAGGAGAAATCGGCGCCGCCGGGCGCCGATCCTCCTGCTCGAGTGGATCTTCAGTGGTTCTGCCTGGAATCGATTCTGGAAGCTATTTCTTCTTGGCCTTCTTCTTTTTCAGTTCGGGCAGCGCACCCGTGAAGGTGATCTCGGCCAGTTTTGCCCGCATGCATTCATCCACGATGGACACCACGTACTTGTGGGGTACCTTCGGATCCGGGTCGATCTCGGCCGGACTATTCTCGCTGGCCGTCTTCAGCCGATGGATTGTCTTGTAGGCCTTGGTGGCGGCAGTGGGCATGATGCCCAGGGGCTTTCCGTTGATGTAGCAGATGCAGTCCGCACCACGCAAGCTGAGCTTGATGCGAATTTTCTCCACGGGTTCGAGTTCCTCGAAGTGGGTGTTCAATCCCTTGTCGGTGGGGAGGTACGTAGCGAGCTTGTTCTCGAGGATCTTGAACTTGAGCGTGCACATGAAGAAGATCAGCAGAAGGAAGACCACATCGATCATCGGCGTGAACTCCATGGTGATGTCACGCTTCATGGCGCGCTGATTGCTAGATGCCATGATCTCCTCCTTTCTCAATCCTCATCGGGTTTGATCTCGGCTGCGGCCAGCAGCACCTTGTAGATTTGAATGTCCTTGTCGGCGCAGATCTGCATGACCTGCTGGACCATCCTGAAGGGGGCATCCTTGTCGCAGCGGATCAGGATCGGGATCTCCGAGAACTTGGTCTTCCTGTTGATCCTGCTCCGGGCAATGGGATACATCCAGGTCTTGAGTTCGTCGAGGGTGTACGGTTTCTGCTTCACGTAGATCTCGCTCATCTCGTCATCCTCGTCCCAGGTGATGTTGACGGTGATGCGGTTCTTCTCGGGCTTCTTGTCGGGCTCTCCCATCTCGGATTTGGGCAGCTGGAGTTTCACCAGGTCCTTCTGCGTCAGGTCCACCACGATCATGAAGAACACGATGAGCAAGAACACCACATCGATCATGGGCGTCATGTTGATCTCGAGCGGTTCAGGCTCGTTGTCGGCTTTGGTCAACTTCATTCGAGAGCCTCCTTAGTCAGTATTCTCAGTCCGTGGGACGGAACTTGTCGAAAAGCTCTCCTGTCAAGGCGCCGATCTCGAGTACGAGCATCACGACCTTGTTTCTGAAGTAGAAGAAGAAAACCATGGTCGGGATGGCGACGAGCAACCCGAGGAAGGTGGTCACGAGCGCCATGGAAATACCGATGGCCAGGTCGCCGGGGTCGGCCGCACCCTTCTTCTCGGCGATGATGGTGAAGGCGATGATCATGCCGAACACGGTTCCGAACAGGCCGAGCATGGGGGCGATGGTGCCGATGAGCGACAGGTAGCTGATCTTCTGGTGGAGCTTGACGCTCTCCTCCTCGCCGACCTCGCTCACGGCTGCTTCCATGGCCTCGAAGCCGCCGGACATGCGGTGCAGGGCCGCGCCGACCACGTTCGTGAAGGCAGTGGGCTCGGCCTCGCAGAGCTCCATGGCCTCCTGGTAGTTCTCCTGGTCGAACAGCTCGTGCATCTGGTCGACGATTTCAGGCGGGGCGAGCTTGTCGCGACGGATCGATACGAAGTGTTCGATGATCAACGACAGGGATATGATCGATACGAGGATGATCACCCACCCGATGGTTCCGGCACCACTCAGGATGTCGCCGATGGTCACATTGCCCGTCGGCGCTGCCTCCTCTCCTTCATCATCTTGCGCAAAGGCAGATCCCGTAGAGGCGAATAAAGCGACGATCGCTATCATGAAAAGAATAAAGATGACCCTCTTTTCCTGCATTACCCACGTACTCCTTCAACGAGTGTTTCCACGTCTTGAACACCGGCCTCCCCTGCGGACAGGGCAGGTCCGGACAACAATTCGTGAAGCTACTGCTTCACGGGATAATCTCGAAGTTCTTCGCGACTCGATACCGTGGTTCCGTGATACCAAAGGGGTGATCTCGATCAGATCAACCCCGGACGCGCTTCAATCCTTCCTTTGCCTTGCTCACCCAGGCCGTGGTATTGTACTGATCCAGGATTTCCTGGTAGTAGCGCCCGGCCTCGATCTTGGCTCCGGACTCCCCTTTCTTGGCCAGGGCTTCACAGACCTGGCCAAGGTGGTAGGAAGCCTCCGCCATGATCTCCAGGTCCTTCTTGTCCGTGCCGAAATAGACCACCCGGGCCGTCAACAGGTTCTCCCGGGCCTCGTGGGGCTTGCCGAAGTCATCCAGCAGGACCTGACCGAGACCGATATAGGCGGCCGCGGCCGCCCGGTTGTTCCAGGTGGAATCGATCTGACGGACCAGGGCCCGGAACTCGTTCAGGGCCTTGTCCTTGTTCCCTTGCTTGCGCATGACCTTGGCCTTCAAGATCTGCGCTTCGTTGGCCCAGTCCTTGTGCTTGTTGCTTCTGGCGAAGGTCACGAGGGTGTCCAGCTTGGAAACGGCTTCGCTGTAGAGCTGGGCAGCCTCCATGGCCTTGGCTCCCAGGAGCTTGGCCTTCAGGTACCAGGTCTTCTCCGACCAGGAGGAAGACTCCTTCTCGAACTTGTCGGCTTCCCCCACCGCCTTCCGGGGGTCTCCGGAGGCGATGAGTGCCTGGAGGTAGAGTTCCTGGAAATTGGGCTTGAAGAAATTGTCAGGGAACTCGGTGAAGACCGCGGAGACGATCTTCACCGCTTCCGCGGCCCGCCCCTTGTGCTTGGTCTGAATGGCCCAGCCCACGTACGCTTCGGCCGTATGGAGCTGGCACCAGACGCTGGCCCACCAGGTCCTGACGTTGGGATCCGTCCGCGCCTCCTTGAAGGCCTTGATGGCCGTCTGGAAGTCGCCCTTCCGGAGGAGTTCTACACCGGCCGTGAAGGCCTGGGGCGTGTCTCCGAACCGGATCCTCCGCACAGAATCCCGCGGCAGGGTCTGCTCCTGGAGCCCTTCCCTGGGGATGTAAGAGACGTTGGAATAGGACGCCTTGGTGACCTGGTAGACGCGGGTGGTCTTTCCCCCCTTCCGGAGGATGAGATCTTCGGCCAGAGCGGTGCTGCTCGAGAGAATAATCCAGGTTGTGACCCAGGTTGTGACCCAGGCTGCACTCAGGAGGCAAAGAAAAAAGTGCCTTTTCATGGTCTTTCTCGTATTTCTCCGGGCCGACAAGCCGTAATTATAGTCCTCGAAGGGCCCATTACCAGAGCCGGGTTCGATCTGGCCCCATCCTCCAAGCTTCAAGATCCGGTTCCTTACCCTATTTTGACACCTATTTCGGCACCTATTTTGGGAGGATTCCCAGCGGCGCGGGCGGCTCCGGGGGGGTCTGGGGCGCTTTTTGTCTGATGCTCCTCTCCAGCCAGTCGAAACGCTTCTCCCAGTATCCAGGCTTCCTGGATTTCGGCTTGCGGTCCAGGTTCTGGCCCAGGCTGTTGCGCAACTGCTTCAGGCTCTTATTCGCCAGGCTCGCCTTGCCCTGGGCCCACCGGACGAGGTTCTGGTGGAACCGGGCACAAAGGTATTCCCGGAAGTCCTTTTCCGTGTTCCCGCGCTCGTGCGTCTTGGCCACGCGTCGCCAGAGATTGAAGCCGACCATGGCGTCCTTCTTGTGGGCGCCACGCCCCGGGATGTAGAGGAACTTGCCATCGATGAACTTCACCGTGCCGGTGAGCAGGGACGCGTACTCCTTGAGCAGGCCCCGGTCATTCTTCTTGGCCTCGTAGAGCGCGCGGAAGATGGGCTCCGCCTCGACGTACTTGCCCTGCCAGACCAGGCAGCGCGCCAGGTAGAGCTTGGTGAGGCGGAGGCTCTTGCGGAGTTTTCTCCTGGGTTTTTCCACGCTTCCCCACTGGTTGAGGATGGCATCCAGGTAGGACTTGGCCTCGTCGAATCGATTCAGATCGTAGAGGTCCTTGGCCAGGGAGTAGAGGTTTTCGATCTTGGGGGAGATGCCCTTCACCCAGGCGTGGCGTAAGGCCACGCTCTTCAGGCGAGCGTTCAGGGCCGGCACCCGCTTTCCTGCCTTCTCCAGCGTTTCGGCCTGGGCCTTGAGGTCCATGCCCAGCTGCCCCTGGATGCTGATGATGAACTTCTGGGCCTTGCCGGGGTAGCGGGCCTTCAACACCTTGAGCTCCTGTTCGGCCTCCTTCAGCATCTTCTTCCCGAGGCAGAGCTGGGTCCTGAGGATGGAGGCCGTCATGAGCTGGTCCTTGTTGGTCACGCTTCCTCCGGAGAAGTAGCCCAGGACCGTGAGCCCCTCGTTCCACTTTTTCAGGCCCTTCAGAGCCACGACCTTGGATAGATAGGCAATGCCCATGGCCTGGTTGCGGTTGTTCTTCTTGACCGGCTCGCCGTGGATGGGGGTTCTCTTGACAAAGCCCAAATAGCTGTCTACCTCGGCCGCGGTCTTTTTCAGGGCCTCCTCGAACGCCGTTTCCGCCGCCTCCAGGGCAGCCTTCCGGCCCTTGCGGATTCTCTGCGCCTCCCGGACGGCCTTGTCGTGGTTTTTCTCCGCCAGCTTGGCCATGCAGAAGGTGATGTAGCCCCTTGCCAGCTCGTATTTTTCCGCGTCCTTGGTGATGCGCTGGAAGTCCTCGATGGCCTTGGCGTAGAGGCCTTCCTGCATCTTCTGGAAGGCCGGATCATAGTTGGCGCCGGATACGCTTCCGAACACCTGGTCCATCCGGTCCTTGTGGTTGTTGAGGGCCTCCCGGTCCTTCTTGGAGCCGGTCTGCTTGGCGATCTTGGCCAGGGTATTTCTGGCGCCCCGGGCCATGTCCATGGCCCGGGCCGGGTCGGCGGATTTCAGGTTGAACGCTCCGGAGGCCGTGGCCAGGGCGGATTCCCTCAGGAATCCCAGATTTCTGTAGCAGCGGCCGATGAAGTACCAGCAGTCCAGAGCCACATCTCCGACACCCTTCTTGATGGCCAGAACGGTCTGGAAATGGCGCAGAGCGTCGTAATAGCGTTCCTGGCCGTACGCGCCCTTGGCCGCCTTGAACACCACAGTGGCATCCAGCTTGGTCTTGTCTTCCACCTCGTCCAGAAACCGGGCCAGGTAGCGATCGCAGTGGAACTGGATGAACCGGTTGGAGATGCCGGCCAGGGTGGAGACGTCAGATACGATGGAGATGGCATTGCTGACATCATCGGTCAGGAAGCTGGATTCGGCCCTCTCGAGGAGGGCTCGAAATCCGGTATTGCCGGACGTCACCTTGGCCTCTTTCATGATGTCCTGGAACTTCTGAATCTTCTCGGAGGCCTTTTGATACTGGCCGAATCGGTTCAGGGTCTCGGCGAACCGCCAGAAGGTGTTCTCGAGGAGCTGTTTGGCTCCGGGATCCGACATGACGTCGGCCCAGGTACTCCAGCCGGATTCCGGATTCTTGATGCTGTTCTCGAAGGCGTAGAGGACGCCCTCGAAACAGGCCAGGGCGTCGTTCTTGTGCGTATCCTCGCTGAACTCCCGGTGGCAGAGTCCCTTGTAGAGGTATCCCCAGAAACCCCGCAGGTTGTCCTCGTTCTCGAAGATGTAGTCCTCGAGGTTGTTGATGCCCTCCGAGAAGGTGGACAGGCGATTGGCCTCGTCCTTTTCCGCCTTGCCGATGTCGTAGTAGAGGATGGTGCGGAAATACCTGGACTGATCCAGGAAATCCTTGTACTCGGGATCATTTTCCTTTCCCGAGGCCGGGATCAACACCCGCAGCTCGTCGAAGATGTCCGCGGCTTTCTTGAGCTTCTCCAGCGCGATGTCGCGGTGCTCCTCCGCCTTTTCGCGCTCTCCGCCGGTGAGGAGTGTATTCTCGTAGAGCTGGATCCGGTAGCGCCCGAGATAGACCAGGAATTCGCCGTACTCGAACTTGGCATGGACGATGCGGGGATGGTCGCTGAAATTGGTGATGAAATCTCGGTAGGCCGCGTCGGCCTCTTCCGAGGCCTGCAAGCGCTCCTCGAAGGAGAGTCCGCGGCCGAACTTGTCCTTGTGGAGGTTCGCGATTTCCAGGTTCGCCGAGGCCTTCTCCCCGTCGCTGTTGTCCGGATTCTCTCTGATCCTGTCGAGGATCACCTTGGCAAGATCGTGCATGCGTCTTGCCATGAGACCGCGTGCGAACTCGAGGTCTTCATCCACGCCGAAGGATTGAGCCTGCACGGATAGGGAGGAAGGTACGGCCAGGAAGCCGAATAGGATCGCCGCCATGAGTGTGACCGGGATGAGACGCATGTCCGGGCTCCACCTTTCCAGGTCAATTCGGAAGGACACGTAGCAGAAAACAGCCGTCGTCGGGGTTGTCAGGGCCCGTCTGGAAGGGTGTGTGCGGCCTCATGGAAGGTGAACCAGGACAGTTCACCAGATAAGAGAGACGGGAACACCCGCCGGGCCCGTGCCAGCCCTTCGTCCCGGACCCAGTGGATACTCAGGGTCCGGGACAAACGATTCCCCTAACGGGGTTCACTCCCCGCGGGTTTATTCAGTCTGGTTCTTTTTCTATTTTTCTATGCCGAACTTGGGGGCCACTTCATCCGGAATGATGATCCTGGCCTTGAGGAGGATCAGGAGGTTTCTCCGGTTGATGTACTTGCCCCTTCGGCTCGTCAAGAAGTTGAGGAGGGGCAGCTTGCTCAACCAGGGAATACCGGAATAGACGTCCTTTTCCTCCGAGAACTTGAGGCCGCCCAGGAGCACCGTGGCATTGTCGGGAATGGTCACCGTGGTGCGCACCCGTTGCACTTCCAGCCTCGGGAGCTCCAGAGTGACGGGGGTTCCCGTTGCCACGCTGGCCGTGAACTGCGGGATCGGCCGGGTAAGCACCGCCACGGTGGGGCGGAGGTCCATGGTGATATAGCGCCGGTCGGAGCTGACGATCGGCCGCACATCCATGACCACACCGTCCTGGATGACGTCCACCACCGGTTCCACGATGGCCGCGGCCTGGGCGATCTCGGCATCGAAGTCCTTGATGTAGGAGACCTGGTTCAGCACGGTGACGTTGGCGCGTTCGGTGTTGTAAACGGTGATGCGCGGTGCCGTCGCCATGTTGATGCGTTCGGATTTGCGAACGGCTCGCAGGATGAGCTCCACCTCGGTATCGTCGAGGTAGGTCATCTGGAGGGAAAGGCCGCCCGAGCCGGTGAGCACCGTGGGATTGCCGAGAAGGGAATCATACAGGTTCTCGGTGCGGGCCCGGATGTCTCCGTCCGAGTTGTCGTTGAAGAAGATACCCGAGGTCGCATTGGTGCCGGGGCCGGCAGGATTCTCGGGGGTTCCGCCGCCACCGGGAGAACCCGGGGCTCCGTAGTCGTCCAGGCTTGCCCGCGTTCCGCGGCCGGCAACACCGATGCCCTGGGAGTGGTCGCCGAGACCCCGGAAGTCCACGCCGATATCCTCAAGGAAGTTGTCTTCCACCAGGAGAAACCGCGCTTCCAGAGCCACCATGATGGTGGCCGATCGCCTGAGCCCCGACAGGAGCTCCTGGATCTGTTCGTGGATCTCCTTGGTGTGCTTGACGATGAGAATGCCGTTGCGGATCCGCGCGCTGAACGAGGCGGGGTCCTCTTCCCAGGTGTCCTTGGCGATGTTGCCCTTGATGAGGTCCGTGAGCCGGTCGGGGTCGAAGTTCTGGTTGGTGGTCTCCTCGCCCTCGCCCATTTCCTCCGCCTCGGCATCGGACGGATTGAGGTTGATTTCGATGCCGGGGAAATCCTTGATGGGATTCACGAGGTCCTGGACGCAGTAGAAGTCCAGGTAGGTGGAGGCCTTCGCCTCCTCGGGCAGGATGATGTGGACGATGCCGTCCTCGACCTTGTATTGCAGGCTGCCCACCATGTCGAGCACCAGCTCGAGGGCGTTCTTCAGGGGAAGCCTCGTGTTGATGCCGGCAAGGGTGGATCCCTCGGCGAGCTTCTCATGGACGCCCTTGCTGGGGATGAAATTGATGTTCGCGAGCTTGTGGAACAGATCGATGACGGCCATGAACTCGGTGTCGTCCTCGAAGGACAGATTGATCAGGGTGCTTTCGAGCTTGCGCTTGACGATCTTGTCCTCTTCGGTTTCAGCCCGGGCGGCCTGGGCGATGGTGGCCGGCTTGCGCTTGCCGATGGTGCGGCTCCAGCCGTCGGAGAACTCGATGATCGATTTCGGCAGGGTTGTGGACAGGCGAAGATCCTCGAAGATCCGCTTCCACTGCTCCGCCATGTTTTTCCGGTTCATCCGGTTTTTCAGATCGTGGCGCGATTCCTGTACGATGTTGGCGAGTTTCTCGGCCTTCACGGTGTGTGGGGAGTCAGGACCCGCCACCTTGACCACGAAGTCGAGGTATTTCTCCGCCTCGTCGAACTTGGAGAGCTGGAAATGCCGGTTGGCCTCCTTGAGCAGGAGCCGGATGCGATTCTCCTTGCGCTCGATGGCGACGGCCTCTTCCTTTTCCTTCTCGGCCATGACCTCGACGGCCGCCTTCCGGGTAACCTCGAGGGCCTGGTTCTTCAGCCTCGTACGGGCATCCCGGAGGCGGTTCTCGACCGCCGTCTCGTCCAGGCTCAGGTCCACACCATAGGGGCCGTGCTGGATGATGTTCAGGGCGTCCGAGTAGAGCATGATGGCTTTCTCGAAATCGCCGGTCTCCAGGGCGTTGTCACCCTGCCGGATGAGATTGTCGGCCCGGATCTTGGCCTGCTCCAGGGCCACTCGGCGGCGGATGTCCTCCCTGCGTGCCTGATCCTGGATGGCAGCCTGCCGGACGTCGAGAGCGGCCGCGACCTTGTTCAGGAGCGCGATGGCCTCCTTGTTGTTCTTGTCCAGGTACCGGGCCTGGCTGAGCACGTTCAGCGCCTTCTCGTTCTCTCCACGGAGGTAGTAGTTGCGTCCCTCCTGAACGAGCTCGGCCGCCTTGTGCTTGCGCTGCTCGGCGGCGAGCCTGTACTTCTTCTCGATTTCGTCTTCCTGTTCCTGGGAGAGAGGCGTGGGTGCCCTGGCAGCAGGTTCGTTTGCCACGGGAACCCCTGAGATATCGGCCCCGGAGACATGGCCGGTTTCCGGGCCTGTGACCGGTTCGGCCTCCCTGGGTTCCGTTTGAACGCCCTTGCTGCATGCAGCGGAAAGCGTCAAGGCGAGGATGAGCAGGGCCCAGAAGCCCAGACGAAGATGAGACCCAATTCGATACATAGGAATCTGCCTTTCCTTCCTACAAAGGAGGGTCATCTCCAGGCGTCGCAACAAGCCATTGGAAATGAGGCGAAAGTTTCAAGCCTGATTAACAGGTGTCAGGTGTATGAGGAAAAGAGGATGCGCTCGAAGCACATCCATCTACTCATGGCATCTAATGGTGAAACAACCTGAGAGCCAATGCAATGACAGAACCAGAAAGAACAAGCAAGTAGAAACTGATTGCAGGGGGGGATGGACATTCGTACTCGGCATTCGTACGAGGGTTGCACCCTGCATGGAGGGGGGAACCGGCTCTCTCGCGGCTCTGAACTCCCCGCCGACAACTTTTCCCTTTTTTCTGCATTGCGCTGCCGATCTGGGGCAGCTGCACTTCTTTAAAACCGGTCGGGGATGCTATCACGGGATGTAACTAGGGTCAAAGGAAAAAGTTCCCACTTTTAGCACTTTTGCCACCCATCCGAAAACACTTCCCGAAGGGCTCTGAATGGGATTGAGAATCCGGATTCCGGACAGCGGACCGAGGCGTGGCAGAAGCGCACGTTTCAGATCACTATCCTGTCCATTTTCCCATTTGAAATAGGGGATACTGCCCCGGATCGAATCCCGCTAGAAGTGCCTTAAGTAACTATTCCCTCAGCGATTGGGCAGAGCGATCCCGAGTAACTTCATGATCCTCTGCACGTCGGACCAGGTCCTGCCCTTTTCTCGCTCGTTCCGCAGGAGATACGCGGGGTGGAATGTGGGGATGACCAGGATCTCCGGATCAAAGGGCAGAACGTATTGATGACCTCTGAGTCGGGTGATTCCCCGGTTCGATTCCAGGAGGGTGGCGGTGGCAGGGGAACCCAGGGTGCAGATGATCTCGGGACGCAGCAGCTGGATCTGCTGGTGGAGGTAGGGGAGGCAAGCGTGCACCTCGTCCGGATTCGGGGTCCGATTGCCCGGGGGGCGGCATTTGATGATGTTCGCGATGTAGACGTCCTCCCTCCGGAGCTGGGCCGCCAGGATGATCCGGTCCAGGAGCTGCCCGGCCGGGCCCACGAAGGGCCGGCCGCTCCGATCCTCCTCCATCCCGGGGCCCTCTCCGACGAACATCAGTCGCGGTGCAGGGCTTCCCTCGCCGAACACGGCCCGGGTTCGAGACCTGCAAAGGCCGCACCGGGTGCACCGAGCAACGATCTCGGCCAGGTCCTGGAGGCCTGCGGCGCGATCCTCCACGGCGGCTCTCCCTGGCGCCTTGCCGCGGTTATCCCCGGGTAGGGGCAGGACATCGAGACCGTGAGCGAGGGCGCTCTTCAGATGGAGATGGAGCGCTTGCAGAAGACGGTTCAGCTTCGGGGTGGGATCGAGGGGATTCCCGGGACTCATGGCTTCCCATCCTGCAGGGCCTGGATCATGCGCTGCGTGACGGATTGGACGGCCGAGTCCAGGGGGGCCGAGAGGGTTAGCCCGGCCGCCCGTACGTGGCCCCCGCCGCCGAAATGTCCTGCAAAGTCGGCCACGTCGAACCAGCGGTCGCTCCGGAGACTGACCTTGATCCTGTCGCCGGGAATCTCCCGGAAGAGCATGGATACCTCCACGTTGGCCAGGGTCATGGGCAGATTGACCAGCTCCTCGAGATCCTCGGGCTCCGCCCCCGCCCTCTCCATGTCCGCCTGGCAGATCTGGATCCAGGCCAGGGCCCCGTCCGCGGCCAGTTGCAGGGTCTCGATGGCAAATCCCATCATCTTCAGGGCCGCCGGGGATCGGTTCCGGTAGAGGGCTCTGAACGTGGCCTCGGGCCGGACGCCCAGGTCGAGGAGGTCCGCGGCGTAGCGATGGGTCTCGGGCCGGGTATTGGAATAGGCGAATCGACCGGTGTCGAAGACCATGGCCGCGTAGAGCGCCCTGGCCGTGTCCCGGGACAGGGGTACGCCGGCCGTCCGGAGGATCTCGTAGATCTGCTCCGCGGTGGAGGCCCGATCCGGGGCCACCCAGGCAATGTGACCGAAACCGGAGTTACTGGCGTGGTGGTCGATATTCATGACACGGGCGTCAGGAAACCGCTGCGGCAAGTAGGCGAATCGCCTCAGATCCCCACAGTCCAGGACCACCAGCAGGTCCGCCCGGGGCGCTTCCTCGTCAGGCCCCAGGACGCCGAGCTTCTCGACGCCGGAAAGAAAGGCGTATTGAGCGGATGGGAGAGACTCGTTCAAGGCCGTGACCCGGGCCTCGGGCATCAAGGCGGGTGCAGCAGCAAGCAGTGCCACCTCGCATCCGACACTGTCTCCGTCCAGGGGAGACTGGGAGGTGAGAACCACGGATCGGGCCGTCTCGAAGGCCTGGATGACCTCGGCAAGAGATCCCACGGAAATAGGTCCCTTCAGTTAAAAGAGTGCGAGATAATCGGGAGTCCTGGGAGAGACCCTATCCGCTATCAGGCCCGAGGGAAAGTGGATTGCCCGTGTCCGGGGCGAAAAGGACCGATTCGGGTCTGTGAGAGTTTTCCTCAGGCGGGTACCCCTCTCCTTGACCGGCCGAAACGTTTACAGGCGCCTGTTGTTATGGTACGTAAAAATAGGGACGGAGTCCGACTCTCGAGGAACGCACGCCGCACGTTCCGGGAGAGAGGCGCGCAAGAGGAAAAACCACCGCCATGTCCTCGCCTCGTATCAAGCTGGTCCTGCAGGGTCCCTGGGGGTCCCGCGTCTACCTGGGGGATGGATGCGACGTATCCGTGGGGCGGGGTAAGGGCAATACCCTCCCCATCCCCGACGAAAAAGCGTCCCGGGTGCATTGCCGTATCACACGGGATGGCGACGGATTTCATATCCGCGACGCCGGCAGCTCCAACGGAACCTTCGTGAACGGCATGGCCACAAAGAAGAGCCCCCTCGTCTCGGGCGACCGGGTGGAAGTCGGAGAGACCACCCTCCGCTTCGAGGTCCTGGAAGGGGAGAAATCCGGATCCCCTGGACCTCCGTCAGAGGCGGCGGACACGGTCGGGCACCACGGAAGGGAACACGGAAGGGAACACGGCAAGGAAACCGGTCTCCCCCGGAGGATCCAGAAGCTGGTGGAGCGCCTCGAGGGCCTGGAGAACCAGATCGAGAACCTGAAGTCGCTCCTGGAGATCAACCGGGATCTCCTCTCGGAGCTGAACCGGGACAAGCTCCTGGAACTCATCATCGATACCGCCATCCGGCTGACCCGGGCGGAGCGGGGCTTCCTGATCCTGTTCAGGGAGGATCGGATGGTGTTCGAGGTGGCCCGGAACTTCCGGCGGGAGGAGGTCTCCCGGCCGGAGTACGAGGTGAGCCGGTCCATTGCCGGGGACGTGGCCCGGGACGGTAGATCCCTCATCACCGCCAATGCCGAGGAGGATGATCGATTCCAGTCCGTGCGCAGCGTGGCCCGGCTGAAGCTCCGGAGCATCATGTGCGTGCCCTTGAGCCCGGGGGGGGCGGATCAGGCCGGGCAAGGCGTCGGCGCCCTTTACTTCGACAATCGTTTCGAGGAGGGATTGTTCACCGACGAGGACCTCTTCCTCCTGGAAGCGTTCGCGGCCCAGGCGAGTCTGGCCCTGAAGAATGCCGACCTGTTCTCGGAGCTGGAACGCTCCCGGGACGAGATCGTGGAGTTGAACCGGGCCCTCGAGGGCAAGGTGGAGACCCAGCAGGTGGAGCTCGACAAGGTGCGTCGCGTGCTCGAGACGCAGCAGAACACGCTCACCTTCCAGTATAACTACAGCCACATCGTCGGCCGGAGCCCGGCCATGGCCCGGATCCTGAAGACCCTGGACCGCATCACCGCCACCGACCTTCCGGTGCTCATCGAGGGGGACAGCGGCACCGGAAAGGAGCTCATCGCCCGGGCCATTCACTTCAACGGCCCCCGATCGTCCAAGCCCTTCATCTCCGAGAACTGTGCGGCCATCCCGGCCGGCCTGTTCGAGAGCGAGCTGTTCGGGTACGTCCAGGGGGCGTTCACGGGGGCGGACCGGAACCGGGAAGGTCTCATCGAGCTGGCGCACGAAGGGACTCTCTTCCTGGACGAGGTGGGCGATCTGGACCTCGACATGCAGAAGAAACTGCTCCGGGTCCTGCAGGAGGGCGAGGTCCGGCGGGTCGGGGACAAGAAGGTGCGCAAGGTGGACGTGCGCGTCGTGAGTGCCACCAACCAGAACCTGGAACGCATGATCCGGGAGCGGAAATTCCGCCAGGACTTCTACTACCGCCTCTGCGGCGTGAGCCTGCGGATGCCCCCCCTCCGGGAACGGGCCGAGGACATCCCCCTCCTGGTGGACCATTTCATGAAGGCCATCGCCCGGAGCGAGGGGGAGGGACAGTCTCGGGACATCGATGCAGGGGCCCTCAAGGCCATGACCGCCTACGGGTGGCCGGGCAACGTCCGGGAGCTGGAAAACGAGCTGCAAAAGGCCTGGCACCTGACCGAGACCACCATCACTGTGGAGGATCTGAGTCCGGCCGTGCAGAAAGGAGGCGGGGGGATTCTGGAAGAGGAGGACCGGCAGCGGCCTTTACGGGAGGTCGTGGATCGCGTCGAACGCCAGCTTCTCCGGGAGGCGCTGGATCGATTCAAGGGCAACAAGTCCAGGGTGGCCAGGGCCCTCGGTCTGAGCCGGGTGGGACTTCGAAAGAAAATGGCCCGGCTCGGTCTCATGGGTACCGAGACGTGAAGATCCGGAGGACGGCCCAACGAGGAGGAGTCAGGTGGAAACGTAGTTTCCTCTTATTGGGGGTAACAAAGTTTCCATGGGCGATCTTCACAGGAACGGAGTATCGTTGTACCATCTCTAACATACATGGTAGTAACCTGTTATTTTAATACTCGAGAAGGTCGAAGAAGGCATGTGATTTGCATCCGGACAATCCGGGCAGGATTTCTGCTCACCTTGGATTGCGATTCGTGCCCGGTTCATCCATCCTGCATGCCGCCCAGGAACGAGGTTTCCATCTGTACAAGGGATGCACGAGAGCACCGCGGGCCTGGAAGCCTGGTTCCAGGTTGCATAAGCGGGATCCGGGGCCTTCGGCCCGGATCAACAGCCCGGATAGTCAGGCTGGAAGCAATGTCTCAAGGATTCTCTTTGGGATTGTCTCCGAAGCATCCCGTGCTCGAGTCGAGTTTTTCCACTAAAGTATCGCGGGAGTCGTTCGCAATCCGGGTGTCCGCGAAGCCACGCGGAACCGACACCCCGAAGGGGGTTCGGATCCGGAATCAAGCAAGCATCTGATTATCGAAGGTTGGCAGGGCAGGATGGCAAATACATCCAGATACAAGCTCATTGTCCAGGATGAGAGCGGTTTCAGGGAGTTTGCACTGGGGCCGGATCCGGCGGTGGTCGGGCGTTCCCCGGAGAACACGGTGTGCATCGATCACGGTTCCATTTCTCGCCGACATAGCGAGTTCCGGTTTTCTCCGGAAGGCGTGGAGGTGCGAGATCTGAGCTCCTCCAATGGAACCTTCGTGAACGGCAAGAAGATCGACCGGCAGATCGTGAAGATGGGAGACGAGGTCAAGTTCGGCCAGGTCGTGGCCAGGCTCTTTCCCGGCCCGGAAGAACCCGATCCCGAGCCCGAGGGGAAGCCAGTTACCCAAGAGCCGGTTTCCCAAGAGCCGGTTTCCAATGAGCCAGTGTCCGAAGAAGTAGAACTCGGAGAGATTTCCCTCGAGACCCCCTCCCCAGCGGTGGCCGCACCCGCCGAAACCTCGGACTACACCTTGATCATCGCCGAGGGCGAGAACGCAGGCGATCGGTATCCACTGGGAAAAGAGCGAGTGACCCTCGGACGCTCCGGCTCCAATCCCATCCAGATCAAGGGTCTGGGGATTTCCGGAACCCATGCGGAGATCGTCTGGGAGGGCGACGTCCCGATCCTGCGGGACCTGGACAGCACCAACGGCATCCTTCACGGCGGCAGCAAGGTCCTGGAACTGGGGATCAAGAACGGGCTTGCAGTCCACATCGGCAAGGTCGCCATACGCTTCGAGGGCCCCGCGGACGAGATCCAGATCGGAATGGAGGAAGAGGCACCTCCCCCCGTCTCCCGGGAGGAGGACGAGACCCTCCAGTTCCGGCACCTGTCGGAAACCGAGGTTCCGGCCCGGCGTAGAATGGCCATCCCGGCCCTGGCCCTCCTGGTGCTGGCCGTAGCGGCAGCCACCTATTTCTTCCTCCAGCCCACTTCCTCGAAGAACCTGGGCGGCGGGAACATCACGGCTCCCACGGACAGTCTCCTGGTCGAGGGATTCAGCGCCGAGGAGACGGATGCCGTTGACATGTGGCCCCTGGAGGACGCCGGAGGCGGGGAGCTCACCCGGTCGGCCGCGGCCCTCAGGACCGGTCGGTTCGGTTACATCCTAGCCCGGGCGGAGGATTCAGATCCGACCCGTCTGACCCTCGCCCTGCATCGCACCTCTTTCCAGGTGGATGGCCGGCGCCGGTATTCGCTGACCGGGGCCGTCCGTCGCGCCGACGGCGCTGCCAGGGCCACCCTCATGCTTCGATTCCTGGGCAAGTCCGGGGAGATCATTCAGGAGGTGTACGGACCCTGGATCACCGGGGAGACCTACGAGGCGGTGGAGATCTCTCCCACCGTGCCCGAGGGCTGCACCGCGGCCCGCGTCGGTCTGGCCGCCCTTGGCGGTGGGGGGTCCATACACTTCGACGACATCGTGCTGAAACCCTCGAACCTCACGCCCCTCCTGGTGACGCATCCCTGCAACCGCTTCACCATCGAAATTTCGCCGCACGGATCCTGGAGTCTCCGGGACGATTCCCGCTGGGTTCTGAGCCGGTTCGAATACTTTCTCGTCTCCGGGAAGAACCGCTTTTCTCAGACTCTCTGCACTCGACCATCCGGGGCGGGTCCGGAAAAGAAGGATGGTGTGACGCGGTTCCGGGGGCGTTTCCAGGGCCCCGAAGGCACAGGAGACCCAAAGGAGATCGGCTGGACGGCGCAGGGGGCAGACGAGGTCACCTTCGCGTACCAGGCCTGGCCGGGAACCGGAGCCGCCCGGGAGGGGATCTCCTTCCATCTCCGCAAGGAGGACCTGAAGCAGGGCCTCCTCGTCCAGGCCGGAACCGAGGTGACACCCCAGTCGGGATCGTTTTCCATCGAGGGGTGCAACGCCCTGGTCATCGGCTCGGGCGCCCGACCGATCCGATTCGTGTTCGAGGCCTCGCTGGACATCGACCTCCGGGTGATGGAGGACACGGTAAAAGTGGACGTCTCGCGGGTGTCGGGTAGCGGAAACCCCATACAGCTGAAGCTGCAGACCTCCCTCATCGATCTCATGGCAGGAGCCACCACCGCCCTCTCGAAGGGCCGAGAGGCCTTGGGCCGGGAGCGATTCGGTGAGGCCTTCCGGCAGCTCAACCGGGTGCTGCGAGAGTTCCCGGTGAAGAGGGAAAACGTCGAGGAGGCCAAGAAGCTGATCCAGCAGGTCCGGCAACGCTTCGCGGAGCAGAAGGACGGTGTCCAGAAGCGAGCCGAAGATGCCGTGGCCTTCAAGGACAGAGTCGCCCTTGCCCGCGTCCTCGAGGAAGCCAAGGCGCTCCAGGCAACCTACCGGGACACGCCTGTGGAATCCGAGGCCTCGGTCATCGTGGAACGCCTTCGATCGGCCCTGAAAACGGCGACGACCAAGGAGATGGAAGCGTTCGCCCGGAAATACCTGCTCCTGGCCCGGGATTTCAAGGATCGTGGCGACGTCCACCTCGCGGGACACTACTACAAGACCGTCATCGAGCGCTGCAAGGGGACGCCTTGGGCCGCGACGGCCGTCAAGGAAAACGACGACATGAACAAGGTCGTCAAGGACGTGGAGAAGACAAAGAACGTGGAGGAACCAGGACGTTCCGGAAATCCCCGGGAGGCCGGGAAGCCGGGCCCCGGAAAAAATAGTCAGTAGCCGGGGTGCCCTCCGGTCCCCGGCGCATCGGCTCGCGCGGTTTTTCGCGCGAGGTAAACCTCATGACCTGGACCCAAAGCATGCATCTTTCACGGTGTCTTTCGGACGGGAGCTGAGCGCATGGCAAGAGTCGGTACCGGAATCGACCTCGGCTCCGACAGCATCAAGATCATCCAGGGGCGATTCAAGGGCGAGAGTTTCCAGATCCTCCGGGCCAGGCGGTTCCGCCTTCCGCCCGGGGAGGATCGGCTGGCCCGGATCGGGGAGGTGCTCGAAACCACCCCCCTCAAGGGTTCGGGGCTCCTCGGCCTGACCGGCAAGGACATCATCATCCGCTACACCCAGGTACCGCCGGTCACCCCGCAGCGCCTCAAGACCCTGATGGAGTTCGAAGTGGGGGAGATCATCGCCCAGAGCGGCGGGGACGTGGTGGCCGACTACGAGTTCCTGCCCCTGGAAGAAGGCCCCGATGAAGAAGACCTGGTCCTGCTGGGCCTGGTGAAGGACAATTTTCTCTCCGACCGCATGAATGCCTTGGGGACCGCGGGCATACGCGTGGAGGGTGCCTGCCCCAACGCGCTGGCGCTCTTCAACTGCTTCCTCAAGAACGGCGATTTCCGGAGCGAGGAGGTCACCCTCCTCCTCAACATTGGGGCCGACAACTGCGACATTGCGCTGCAGAAGAACGCCCAGCTGATCTTCGCCCGGAACCAGTCCCTGGGCGGGAACACCTTCTCCCAGGCCCTCATGGAAGGTCTCGGAGTAGACGCGGCCCGGGCCGAGAAACTGAAACAGCTCAAGGCCGATCTCGCGGCCCTGCTTCCCGGACAGCAGGCGGACCAGGATGCCGAGCGCCTGGCGAGGACCCTGGTGGGGCCGGCCGGCCGGCTCTTTTCGACGATTCAGTCCACCCTCACCTTCGCCAAGAACCAGTCCAAGATCTACAACCTGAAGCTGGGCCGGGTATTCCTCACCGGAGGCGGCTCGCGGCTGCGGGGCCTGGATGCGTATCTGGCCCAGAACCTCGGCGTTCCCGTGGAGCATTTCGATCCCCTCTCCGCCGTGGACCCCTCCGCCCTCTCCCAGGAGGAGGCCAGGGAGATTCATGGCCGGGGCATCGAGATGGCCGTGGCCCTGGGCCTGGCCCAGATGGTGGTGGATCCGAGCTTTTTCCGCATCACCCTGCTCCCGGAGAAGGTGCGGAAGTGGATGGAGTTCAAGAAGAGCACGGCCTTCATGGTGGCGGCGGGCGTGCTGCTCTTTCTATTCTTTCTCGTGTCGTTCCTGGAGGCCCGGAGTGAAAACACCCAGGCCGCGTCCAGGGCCTCGAAGGTCCGGACCGAGAAGACCCGACGGCTCAAGGCCTTCCGGAAGCACGGCGACCTGATGAAGCACAACGCCGAGCTTCGCCGAAAGGTCGATCTCCTGGCGCGGCGGCGGAACCTGGGTCCCGCCCTGGTGAAGGCGTGGCAGGCCGTGCAGAAGCACCTTCCTCCGGAGTTCTGGATCAAGGACCTTCGGGTCATGGCCGAGCCGTATCGGCCCAGCGGGGCAAAGAAGACGGAACGGTCGCGCCGGGGCTCCGCCGCTAGCCGGCGATCCAGGAAGGAAGAGGTGCCCGCCGGTCCGGAGCTGCCCACGGTGATCCTGATCGGCGGGGCCCGGGAGAGTGGTCGACAGCTGGTGCCGGTCCTCAATCGCCTCGAGGAGGCGCTCCGTGAGGAGAAGGGGATCCACGAGATCCAGAGAAAGGACCGGATCGGCGCCGGAAAGCTGGAGTTCACCCTCCATCTCATCATGGTCGAACCCCCGATGAAGACCGGGAAGGACGAAAACGGGGAGGAGGCGTCGTAGCCTGATCCGTCTGGCACTCCAGACTCACAGTGCAACGGGAAGAACAGAAATGGATATCGAGGAAATCTGGTCGGAGCACAAGCCGTTCATCTTGATGGTGGCCATCGGCCTCATCTCGCTCCTGGTGTTCCAGGGGCTCAAGACCGCCATCTACACAGAGGATACGAATCGTTCGGTCGTCACCGCCCGGAGCAACACCCGATCGCTCAAGACCGAGGTCCAGGTGGTCCCGGCGAGCATTCGCGAGCAGCAAGACGTGCAGGATCGTCTCGAAGCCAGGCTGCAAAAGCTCGTGAAGGAGGTGGAGCACAGGGTTTCGGACACCTACCTCCTGCCCGAGTCGAACGTCAAGTCCACCTATTCCGGAGTGCTTCAGAACACCCGGGATCGGGTGGTAGACGTAGCGAGCCAGAAGAACATCCGGGTGCCGTACGAGCTGGGCGTGCCCAGCCTCACGCCCAACACCCGGGAGGAGATGGCCCAGTATCTCCTGGGTCTCTCGGTGGTGGAGCGGGTGGTGAGCGACGCCATCGACCTCGGTGTTCGGCGCATCGAGACCATCGAGGTGAAGCCGGGACGGGGCCGCGGATTTCTTCGCGAGACCCGGGTGATCTTCCGGATTTCCACCGACGGCGTGGTCCTCTCCGCCCTTCTGGACCGTGTCCTCGATCCCGTGGATCCCCTGATCCTCACGCAGTTCCACGTGGCCCACCCGCCCAGGGGGAGCGGGATCATCGCGACCCTGGGCCTATCCATCCTGAAAGTGGACAACGAGAAGCCCATCAGTGAGGAGGGAGTCGGGTAGTGTCGAACCTGTCGAACCTGTCGAATATCATGAACAAGGAAAAGATCGTCTTCGTCCTTGCCCTCGTCCTGTTTGCCTGGGGTCTGCACGGTGTCCTCACCCAGGAGGACAAGGCGCTTCTGCTGCCGCGGGGCAAGAAACTCAACCGGGAAACCCTGGCATTTCTCGTTCCGGATGTCCGCCTGGTGGAGAGCGACCGCCTCTATATGGACGGCGGCAAAGAGGTGTTCGCCGAGCCGGTGGACATGAAACCCCTCGAGCCCCTGGACCTGGGTCCTCCGCCCCTGGTGAAGACGCCCCTGACCGCTCCGCCGCCCCTGCCCGGACCCCGGCCCAGACACTGGGTGGGACTGCGTCACCCGGTGGCCCCCGCGACCCAGGGCGGGAGCAAGACCGGAGACGCATCCGGTACCTCCTCAGGATCGACCACCGGGACATCCGCCCGGAAAGAGAAGGAGGACGAGAAGAAAAAGAAGGAGCCGGCCGCGGTGTACGACGCCCTCGTCCGGAAAGGGAGCGACACCCGCCTCTACGGCCGCATCCGGAACCCAAATCCCCTGTCCCTCGTGGAGATGATGAAGGACGATGTCGAGAATCAGCTCGTCCCGAAGAAGGGCATCCGGATCGAGTTCGACATTTACGATACCGAGACCGACCGCAGGCGCGGGACGGACACCTTCGATGCCGATGACCTCGAATTTTTCTCCCTGGCCGAGACCCACGAGAACCTCTATGCCCTCAAACGCTGGAACCTGACGGAAGGGAACGTCCAGGGCCGTATCCGGCTGGCGCGGTGGCTGTCCGAGGTGGGTGAGGTCCAGTGGGCCGCCAAGGAGTATCGTGAGGCCCTTCGCCAGGACCCCCGGTTCAAGGAGATCTACCTGGAGCTCGGCCAGGTCCTGGAGCGCGAGCACCTCTGGGAGGAGGCGCTGGCGTGCTACACCCTGGCCCGCAGTCACGGCGTCGAGGATGCCCAGCTCCTCTACCGGGAAGGCAAGCTCCTGAGAAAATTCCTGATGCTCCCCAAGGCAGCCGACCTGTTCCGCCAGACCTTGCTCCACGACCGGGGTGACACCAAGGCCCGACTTGCCCTGGGGGAGTGCCTGGCGGACATCGGCCGGCTGGACGAGGCGATTCCCTACCTGAAACAGGCGTGGGGCGCCAGCGCCCCCACGGGCACCTCCCTCCTGAACGCGCTCTGGGTGGACGCCTCGGTGGCGCTGAGCCGAGCCCTGCTCATGACCGGCGCGGTCAAGGAAGCTCAGCGCTGTGTCCGGGCCGTGACCGACGAGGACAAGGACCGCGCCTACAGGAAGGCCTGGCGGTGTCTGGGCGCCGTCCTCTACGCCTCGGGCTCTACGGAGGACCTGAAGGAGGCCGTGGAGGCGTGGAGCGGAGAGGACGCCACCTCCTTCACCCGCGTGGTCCGGATCTGCAAGGGATACGTCCTCGCCCGCCTCGGCCGGTATGCCGAGGCCCGGACTACCCTGGAATCCGCCATGCAGGAGGACCCGCTCCATGCCGGTCTGGCCCACGTGGGCCTGGGATTCGTGGCGGAGTGTGAGGGCAAGGTCGAGGCGGCCCTGGAGCACTACGACAACGCCATCGTCCACGATCCCCTGGCCCCGTATTCCTACCTGGCCATCGGCCGCATCCGCCGGCGGCAGGGGGATATCGAGGCGGCCCGGGACCGGTTGCAGAAGGTGCTGGACCGCCATCCGGACGCCGTGGACGCCCTGGTGGAGATGGCCACCACCGCCCTGACCGCCCGCCAGCCCCTGGAGGCGATGCGCTACCTGGAGCGGGCGCAGAACCTGGAGCCGGATTCCTATGACATCCGGTCCCGATTCGGCGCGGCCCTGCTCCGGGCCAACCGGGAACAGCAGGCCGTGAAGGTGTTCGAGTCGGTGCTGGCCAGGCGAGACGACGATCCCGCGGCGCTGGCGAACCTGGCGGTGGTGCTCTACCGGCGAGGCGAGGTGGCCAAGGCCATCGGCCACCTGCAGACCGTGGTGGAGTCGGGCCAGGGGAATCCCTCGATGGCGGAACTGGTGGGGTACGCCCAGCGAACGGCCGCCGCCATCGAGGACAACGCCCGGAAGTTCCTCTGGCAGGACGACTTCAACCGTGCCGAGATCAAGAAAGACTGGCTTCTGGACCGGTCCAGCGGCGTGTCCCTGCGCATCGTGAAGGGAAAGGTCGTGTTCCGCGGCCAGCAGGTCGCTTCGGGGGAAAAGGAGACCGCCCTGCTCAGGACCGTTTCCTTCGGCCAGCTGGTCGACTTCAACGTGGCGCTCGAGGTGAAGCCCGGCACCAAGGCCCACGTCGGCGTCGAGGTACTGGTTCGACATGGCGGCCGTGGGAGCCGCAACCTGAAGGGGGCGCTCCAGTTCGTGCGCACCCCCAAAGGCAGCCTGGCCTACCGGATCTACGAGGACGGCGAATACAAGTCCTGGCAGCCCCTGAACCGGCCCTGGCCGAGCGCTGGACCCGTCCGGCTGGGATTCGAGCGAGCCGGCAAGGCCAGCATCAAGTGGAATTTGACCCTCGAGGGCGAGGTGATCCGCCGCGATATCGAGGTGAGGGCTCTCCGGAGCTGGAACCGGGACGGCCAGATCGGCGTGTTCGGCGGCGCCAAGATCGGCGTCGAGTGGGGGATCGAGGTGGATGACCCCCGGATGATCCTGAGGATAAAGAAGAAATGATCTCGAGTGCGACTTCGGCCCGTCCGATCCGCGTCAGCACCGGCGAATGTAGCGGCTTCACCCTCATCGAGATCCTGGTGGTGCTGGCCATCGTGGCCGCCCTGATCGGGGTGGTGACGCCGCTTCTGTTCAAGACCCAGGAGCAGGGAGAACGAGCCACCACCGCGGCCATCATCCAGAAGATCAAGACCGCCCTGCACCAGCGGCAAAACGATCCGAAGTTCGGTGACGTGCCCTCCACGGATCTCGTGGAGGCGGGATTCAATCCCATCAACGGCACCAACACCGGCATCGAGGTCCTGGTGGCGGTCCTCGGCGCCGAGGACTCGGCCCTGAATCCCTTCGACGACGAGGAAAAACTCATCAACACGGACGGAGACCGGGATCCCAAGATGACGACCTACCAGAATTCACGGGACTTCTGGGAATACGCGGACGCCTGGGGCAATCCCCTCATCTACTTCCGGCTGCGCGACTTCTCCGACAACCCGAATGCCACGATGCAATACCGGACCGGGGAGGGGAACCTCATCGATGTGTCACCCATCCAGAGCAAGAAGACCGGCAGCTTCGCCGGCGCAACCGACGGGTATCAGATCATCAGCATAGGGCCGGACTGCGAGTTCGGCACCGACGACGACGTGGTGAGCTGGAAATCGTCATGAAACCAGTCCTGCGACCCCATGGGGCGGCGGACCCGGCTGCCCGGTACCCGGGCCAGCTGCGCGCCGGCACCACCCTGATGGAGCTCCTGGTGGTCATGTTCATCATCTCCGTGCTCCTGGGCATCGGGGTGGGGGTGTTCGGAAAGTTCTCCCTGGTGAACTCCGTCCAGAACGCGGGTGCCGGGGTACGTTCCATGATCCGGGTGATCCGGACCTACGCCCGGAACCACGGCACGGTGGGTACCGTCGTGCTGAAGATGAACCGGAAGAACAAGGTCCAGGACGAGAACGGGAATCCACTGGACGACAAGGTGCTGGGCCTCATGGTGCGGGTGGTGGGCCAGTGGCACTTCGAGAAGGAGGACCTGGGCACCTCCGGCGCCTTCGGCCACGATCCCACCCTCGGCGGCGGCGCGGAGCTCGTGCCGGACGGGTGCATCGGCGGCGCCGTGCGTCTGGACGGCAAGGCAGGCTGTGAGGTGGATCTCGGAGATTCGGCCACCTTTGAATCGGACTGGGGCGTGTCCCTGACCGCCGACCTCTTCCTCGAGGCCGAGGGTGGGGGCACGGTGGTGAGCAAGGGGGATGCGTACGGCATCCGGGTGGAGAACGACGGCGGCCTGGCGGGATGGGTTGGCGTCTCCGACGGAACCCCCGGCCAGCGTCCCAGTCTCATCGACGTCCAGGCGAGCGACGACAAGGTGCCGGTGGGTCGGTGGGTGAAGGTGGGTCTCTTCTACGACCGTGTCCAGATCCGGCTCTTCCTGGATCACCGCCAGGTGGCCGACACCCAGGAGCAGCGGCCTCTGGCCGCGGACCGGCATCACGCCCTCACCGTGGGGGGCGCCACCGGCTGCGTGAAGGGTAGGGTGGACAGCGTGCGCCTGGGCGTCCTCGGTCCCGGGGAGGGGGGAGATCTCCCGGCGGAGGTGTCCCTGAAGGAGGGCACCCGCGTCATCCGGTTCAATCCGGACGGGTGCCTGGACCCGCGCTACCACGACCAGCCAGCCCGCATCGTCCTGGAGGGATCCGACGGAACATTAAAAACTCTGACCATCGGTCTGATGGGAAACGTTTCCATGGATTGAAATCATGGATTGGACCGGGCAGCGGCCCGGGACCGCCTCCGCGCAACCGGGGTCGCGCGGGAAGTC
The DNA here is from genome assembly GCA_964485695.1 of uncultured Planctomycetota bacterium. Lineage (GTDB taxonomy): Bacteria > Planctomycetota > JAFGQW01 > JAFGQW01 > JAFGQW01 > CAZAKZ01. Next base: position 86,899 of record CAZAKZ010000001.1, read on the forward strand.
GATCGCGGGGTCTGAAAGGAGCCATCGCATGAATGCTCGCAACAGCCTCGAGAACCGCACTGGCATTGCGCTGATCATGGTCATCGTGGTGCTCATGGCACTGCTCCTCATCGCCACTCCCTTTGCCATCAGCATGCGGGACCACCAGGTGACGGTGGTCATGCACGACAGCGCCCAGAAGGCGTGCGGTGATACCGACAGCGTGCGGAACCTCGTGGCCGGAAAGCTGGCGGGCACCACCCACGCCAACACCGACGCCACGCCCGAGGTGGATTCCCTGGACGAGATCGAGGCCTGTGCGGACCTCACGGACGCCGATGACGTGGAGGGCATCCAGAACCCGCGCGGCCGCATCTGGAGCGCGGCCGTGGAGGACGAGCAGGCCAAGCTGAACGTGAACGCCATCTCTCCTTTTGCCCTCTCCAACCTCATGGGGGCCCGGACCGTCCTCGGTGAGAAGATCTCGGATTCGGATACCGAGATCCCGGTGGAGGATTCCTCCCTGTTCGATGAAGAGGGAGGCTTCGTCGTGGTGGACGCCGAGCTCATCAAGTACTCCGGCGTGTCCCTGGGCTCCCTCACCGGGTGCGAGCGCGGCGTGAAGGCCGTGGGCGAGGATCCTGTCCGGTCGGGTATCACCGAGTCCTACTACTACAGCCCGGGCGCCCTGGTGCGCATCACCGACGGCGTGCAGACGGATTACGGCATGATCAGCAACGTGTCCCGGGGCATGCGGTCCATCTTCACCGGCCGGGGCGGCAGCGTGGAACTCACCAGCGGATTCACCCAGCCCATGGCCCACAAGTCCGGAGCCCCGGTCCTGGACGCCCGGGTGTTCGCCGTGAACATGTACCGGATTCTCAAGGAGCCGGGCAAGTGCTACCGCTACCCGACCGTGTCCGCCATCCGCCAGGTCACCGACCTGGACATTCCCGGCTTCGATCCGGAGGCCCTGGAGCAGGTGCTGCCCTACCTCACGGTCTACTCCAACCACGAGGGGGCGGCGCGGTGGGGCAACCAGCGCACCCTGCTCGACGGCTTCACCTTCCGGGACAAAGACTATCTGGGATACCACACCAAGATCGAGTTCGAGGTGCGTTACCCGGTGAACATCAACACCACCTCCCGGCCCGTCCTCCTGGCCCTGCTCACGGGCCTGAGCGGGGAGCGGCAGCAGGAGGAGGTGACCGTGGAACAGGCCGGGAAGCTCGCCGACCGCATCCTCAAGGCGCGGGATGAGGAGGCACTCCAGGACATGGAGGACTTCCTGGACCGCATCCTGGAGCCGGCGCTGGAGGAGGAGGAGATCACCCGGAACCTCAGGGGGTCCATCTTCCAGAACCTCTTTGACAGCCCCATGCTGGTGTTCCTCAAGGGGGGCACCCACCGGGCCATCTTCAACTCCCTGGACACCTTCACCGTCAAGGCGGGAGTGAGCCGGAACAACGCGGCGGGGGTGGAGCTGTCGCGGCACCGGACCCGGGAGGTGGTGAGCGTGGCGCCGCCGTGGCTCATCACCTACGGCCTCGACTCCCAGTGGGACTTCGAGAAGCTCATTCTCCCCGGCCGCTACAGCCGCTTCATCACCACCTTCCCGGTGAACGTGGAGTTCCAGCGCAGTCCCCAGGACCCGCCCATCTTCGATCCGCCCAACCGCACCATGAAGATCCTCCAGGGCTACGCCAAGAACAAACGCCGGGAGCGCCGGGAGCAGGAGCGCAAGGAGATCCTCGCCTCCCGGGACAACGAGGGCACCGAGGGCGAGGACTCGGGGAGCGTCCGCTACCGCCCCCACCGCAACGCCGACGGCATCCGGACCAGGCGGGGTGTGGATCCCAACCGCATCATTGTGCACCACTTCGACAACAGCGACGACATCGAGGGGGAGCGCCTGGGCAAGGGCACCCGGAACCTGCCGCTCATGACCGGCCGGATGTTCGGCCGCCGGGGCGGCCGGTCCCGCCGGGGGAGCAGCAGCGGCATGAGTCCCATGGTCATCGGGCTCTGGTACAAGCCCCTGTGGGAGAGCGTGAGCGACGGCCGCCGCTACATCTGGGGCACGGGCAACAACCCCAACTCCGACAAGGTGGAGCTCTACTTCGACGGCCAGGAGCGGGCTTTGGTCCTGGAGATCGCCGACACCGGGTACAACCAACCCTTCCAGCTCAGCCGGGCCTACTTTCCCATCGCCCTCCGGAGACACACCTGGTACCACATCGCCTGCCACATCGCCGGCACCCGGCCCGACCAGATGCAGATCCTGGTGGACGGCGTGCCGCAGCGCGGCTCGTTCGAGAAACAGCGCATCCGGTTCCTGACCACCCTCACCGCCGACCTGAGCCAGAACGACACCTCCATCCAGGTGGAGGACACCCGGGACTTTCCCAATCACGGCGTGCTGCTCATCGGCGAGGAGAAGATCGAGTATCGCGGCAAGTCCAAGAAGAGCTTCAACGCCCTGGTGGACAGCCGCCAGCGGCCCAAGGTGAAGCGTGGCCGCGGATCCCGGGGCTCCGCCCTGATGACCCACCGCGAGGGCGCGGCGGTCATGCTCTTCGGATACGCCAACGCGCTGCAGTCCGAGATCCCGGTGGCCAAGGGCAAGCTGACCGGGGCCGGCTCCACCTTCGGTCGCTATCGCCCGGCCCTGCTCGCGGGCAAGGACCCCATCGTCACGGTGCGCGGGGCGCCCCTGGGTTTGCTGGATACCTCCACGTCCATTCCCGTCCGAGCCCCGGGCGGCGGCGTCCTCGAGGGATTCCAGCAGAGCGGATACGCGCTGCTCTGCTCGGCCCGCATCGCCCGGCAGGGGCCTCAGCCCACGCCGCAGAATCCAAATCCAGCCGCCACGGTGGAGATTGGCGGCGTGGAGCTGATCCACTACCAGAACCTCACCGGCACCGAGCTCCAGGGCGTGACCCGGGGCGTGAACACACCGCTGCTCCAGGAGACGGTGCGGAACCGGGCCTCGGTGTTCCTGGATCCCTCGCAGCCCAAGGTGTTCCTGAACGGCAACGAACAGCAGCTCCAGGTCCAGGCCGAGAACGGCGCCGGGACCATCCCCACCTGGGTCGTGCCCGTCAGCCTCCAGGCCTCCACGGTCAAGGACTACCTGGATCCCATGAAGACGCGGTACAGCGAGCGCGTCCAGATCAACTCCGACGGCGGCCGGCCCGAGTGGGTGCGGTACGACGAGCTCCTGGCCCAGCACGGCGGGGCCTTCTTCGCCCGCACCAACTGGAACGATCTGTTGCGGGTTTTCCAGCGCTTCTCCCGCCGGGCCATTGTCACGCCCAAGACCGGCACCACGAATACCCGGCTGGACCTCCCCAGAGAGGGGGCCTATGCCCGGGCGGAACCAGGCAATGCGGGCGAGGTGTTGTTCGAGGTCGAGGGCACCAGCGGCACCGGCACGGATCTGCCCGTGGCCGCTCTCGCCACCCCCGAGGTCTTCCTGGACCCCGTGCCCGAGCCCGTACCGGAATCCCTCACTCAGCAGCAGCAGCCGGTGCCCCTGGGCCCGCTGGAGGAGGCCGTGGTGGCCGATCGGCTCAGGAACTGGCTCGAGTTCCGCGGCTCCGACGACACCCGGGACGGCCCGCACACCAACAACACGGACATCCTCCAGGTGTTCCGCACCGAGCGGGCGAGCGCCGGCCCCGACGACCGGGTGACCCTGGTGGACAACACCAACAGCGTGAAGGAGCAGCACTTCATCCGGTGGGGTGCCGCGAACCGCGAGTCGAACATCAGCCGCACCGCGCGCATTGCCAGCTTCGCCTCCTTCCGCAAGAACGTGGCGCGCCGGTGGATCTCCGACCTGGAGATCATGCGGAACCAGCGGAGCCGGGGCGGCCGGCGCCGGGCGGACACCACGCCCAGCCAGATCAACTGGGACACCCGGCGGGTGACCCGCATCCTCAAGGCGCCCAGCGGCGAGCTGCCCGCCCGCGCCTCCCGGAACCTGGTGGTGGGCGGCACCTTCGGCGGCCGCCGCGCCGCCTGCATCGTGGACGAGGTGGAGACCTTCCCCTACAACAGCGATGCCACCCAGCGCCGCATCGTGTCGCCGCCGTCGCTGAAGTTGCGCTATCAGAACGCCATCACCCCGGCCAACACCCAGCAGGGCCAGACGCAGCAGCAGAAGGCCCAGGCCGCGGCCAAGCGCTACATCTCCGCGGACGAGGTGAACATCCCCCTGGCCTACGCCGACGTCTGGACCGACTTCGACGGCATCACCCAGGAGCGGGAGTACTGGCGCGGCAGCTTCGCCAACTTCGCCCGGCAGAACCAGCGCGGCGGTTCCCGGGGCGGATCGGTACGGAATCCGTTCCCCTACTCGCGCCGGTCGCGGGATGACCGCGACGCGGGCCTCATCCGAATCGGGGAGGAGTTCATCGTCTACCGGGGCCTGGAACAGCGGGGCCAGTCCATGCAGATCATCCTCAAGAACTGCATCCGCGGGGCCTTCAATACCGAGGCCGTGCCGCACGAACAGGGCGAGGCCGCCATGTTCCTGGGCTACGTGGAGATGACCACGCTCCGGACGGGGGTGAGCGCCGACGCCGCGAGTCTGCCCGTGGAGAACTCCCGCGGTTTTGCGCCCCAGGGCTACGTGGTCGTGTTCGGCGACCTGGAGACCGGCACCGTCCGGGAGGTCATCGGCTACACCGAGGGCCGGAGCGGCAGCCGGCAGCAAGGCACGGGGGCGGAGTTCATGATGCCCCAGCGCGTGAACGCCCAGCAGATGGAGGCGCTGTTGCAGAACTACACCTCCGGCCAGGAGGAGGACCCTGACCTGGGCGGCGCCGGGATCTTCCGCGGCCGCTTCGGCACCCTGGCCGCGGGCCACGCCTCCGGGTCCGTGGTCATGCGCCTGCCGTTCCGCTACTGGGACCGGGCCGTGCGCAACGCCGACAATCCCGAGCTGGGCTACTTCCAGTTCCCCCTGAACCGCCATGGGGCCTTCTTCAAGAGCCTCAGCTGGAGCGAGTACTTCCCCCAGAAGTTCCTGGACGTCCGGGTGCTGGCCCGGGTGGACCAGCGCATCGGCTGGGACGCCGAGCCCGGCAGCAACAAGAACGGGCTCTTCGTGTTCGACAGTCCCCGCGGAAAGAACCGTCCCAACCGCATCGACATGCAGGGCAACCTCCTGGAGGTACGGGTGTTCTTCGAGTACCGGGACGGGGCCTTCGATCCGAACTTCAACGCCGATGGCTGGAAGGAGACACCCTGGCTCACCAAGTTACGGGTGGACTACGTCCAGCCCAACCAGGTACTCTACCACGAGGAGGTCAGGTAGATGAGGGCCAGAGGCTTCAGATCCGTGCGGCCGGGTCCGCCTCCCACCGGGGGATTCACCCTGGTGGAGCTCCTCATCTCCGTCACCCTGTTCATGGCCTTGGCCTTCGTACTCTATTCCTTCATCGGCGGGGGCGTGGGCATGTGGCGCACGGGCGAGCGGCGCCAGGATCTGTACGAGCGCGCCCAGAGCGCCATGGACACCCTGGCCGCCGACCTGTGGTGCACGTTCCGGCCCCAGGTGTTCGAGGAGGCCGAGCCCGTGGCCCAGTTCCTGGCCGACCGGCCGGGTCAGCCCCCCAGAAACGCCGGCCCGGGCAGCCAGAACTTCGTCCTGGACCTGAACCAGGCCCTCCTACCGGTGTTGGGATCCCGCCTCCGGTTCGTCCGCACCCTCCAGGGCGAGTTCCAGAACCCCTTGACCCGATTCAGCGGCACCGTGGCCGGTGCCAGCGCCCACTACCAGACCGAGATGCCGGAGGAGGAACCGGATCCGGTGCAGGCGGAAAAGGAACCCAGGGCATACAAGGCGGCCGCGGGCCTCATGGAGCTGATCTACCAGGCGGTTGTCCTTCCGGGTGGGGGAGAAGAAGCTGGCACGGGCACCCTGCTCCGCGGAGAACGGCTGCCCGTGGGTGGGACCGGGTCCCTGTTCCGGGACGAGGTGGTGTCTGATCCGGGCACCTGGGCCCAGTTCCTGCAGCCCGTGGTGGACGGCGTTCTCTACCTGGGACTGGAGTTCTGGGACCAGGACATGGAAGTGTGGGGCTCCGATTCCGGGGACCTGGAGACGGCCGGAAATCCGGTATGGGACTCGACCCGAGGCATTCTGCCCGAGTTCAGGTATTATAGGAAGGGTTCCGAAAAAACGGACATCGATGACATCTACCCCCAGCGGGTTCGGATCACCCTGATCCTGGCCCGGCCCGGCGACCCGGCCATGACCGCTAAGCTGAGCGGGGGGATCGGAAAATACGAGAAAAAGATCCGCCTTGACCGGCCCGGAGGCCTGCAACTCCAGGAGGAGGCTCTGGTGCTGGTGGGGGGGAAGGAACTCATAGAGATCACCCGCACGGGCAGCACCCGCGCTAAGATCATTCGCCGGGGCGTGTTCGGCACCCCGGTGTCGGATCATGGAAACCGGAGTCCCGTGGTTTGGGGAGAGGTCTTCACCCGGGTGGTGAATATTCCCTGTTACAAGGAGAACCACAACCGCTGAGGAGGCCGGTTGGACGAGACAGGAATGAAACCGAGATGATAACGAGGCCCGATTCCCGCCCCGACGTCCAGGAAGGAGGATTCACCCTCCTGGAGGTCATGATCGCCGCCATGGTGCTGGTGGGGGGGATGATGGCCATCATGGGGCTCTTCGGCATGGCGCTGGCCACCCACAGGGCCAACATCGATACGGCACGGGTGGCCATGATCCGGGCCGAGTTGCTTCCCGAGGCCCAGAGACTGGCGCTGGTGGTGGACCCGGACACCGGGGAGGTCTCGTACCAGGGCCTGAAAAAGACCGCCGTTCCCGGCCACCCGGGATTCTCTTATACCCTGGAGATCGAGACCAGCCAGGAGGAGAGCCGGACCGAGGTTGCCGTGCTGCGCCTCACCTGGTGGGGCGGCGGCAGGGAGCGTGAAGCCGAGAGCCGCCACGTGTTCCGGGCCGAGAAACCGTTTTCCGAGCTGATCCAAACCCGTTTCAAGGAGGAGTTGAAGCCATGAAAGCAATGAATGGCATGACCATCCTGTGGGTGACGCTGGTGCTTGTCGTACTGGCAACCCCGGCCGTTGCAGAGGTGATCACCCTGAAGGACGGAACGGTCCTGATCGGGAAGATCCTGGAGGGGGACGAGAAGGGGCTCCGCCTGCAGCGCTTCGACACGGGCGGCGTGGTGTTCCTGCCCTGGAATTTCCTCATCGATCGAGACGCGGCCCGGATCCGCAAGGACCGCGGCCTGGACATCGGGGAGCTGGAGATCTTCCAGGTTCCGGGGGTGCGGATCGAGCTCACGAACCGCATGGTCTACGAGGGGGTCATCGCTTCCCAGGAGGCGGATCGCATCGTGCTCCACGCTGCACGGACGAAGATTCCCATCCCCCTGAAGAACATCGTCCGCAAGGAGGCCGTCACCGTCAATGCCGTGGACGTGTTTCCGCCCGAGACGCTCTACCAGGCCAGGAAAAAAGAAAGTCCTCCCGAGACCGTGGAGGAGCACTTCGAGACGGCCAAGTTCTGCATCCAGATCGAGCTCTACGACAAGGCCATCGTGCATCTCGCCAAGGTGCAGGAGCTGGACCCCGAGTTCAAGCCGGACTTTGTCCAGGCCCGGCTGAACGAGTGCCAGACCCTGGAGGAGAACAAGGCCATCGCCGGGATGTTCAACGACATCGTCCGGCTCCTCTACGCCAACCGGTTTTCCGAGGCCATGGACCGGATCGAGGCCATGAAGGAGCTGGAAGAGCTGGACGAGGTCTGGAAGACCAAGCTGGATGAGAAGAAGAAGGAGGCCGAGGCCAAGCGTGAGGCCTTCTACATCCGGAGCATCGCCTCCCTCATGCCCCGCTACATCCGGAGCGTGGCCGAGGCCGGGGGCAAGGACCAGAACCTGGACTACAAGAACGGGCGCCGCTACGCGTACAAGGGCTTCACCGAGGACCTGTATGCCAAGCTCATGAACCGGTTCGAGCTGGAAAAGAAGGAGCTCCGGGATTTCATCTCCAAGATCAAATCCTACCACCAGATCAAGGTGAGCTTCGGCTCCTACACCTGGTTCGCGCGGGGCGAGCGGCTGCCCCGATTCAAGAAGGTGCAGAACACCCAACGGAACAACCAGCGGGGCCGCCTCTCCCGGCGTCGGACCCAGAACCAGAATAATCAGCAACAGAAAAAGAAAGAGCTCCCCAAGCAGGACGAACTCTGGGCCCGGGGCCCTTCCAAGTTCCGGACCAATTACCTCCACGGGACCTGGGCCGAACGATCCAGGGACGTGCACGTGGTGCGCATCGACCGCCGGCCCTGCCTGGCCTGCGGGGGGCGGGGCACCAATCGCATCACGGGTGAGGGCGGCATCATCGAGACGCGGTGCTGGCGGTGCCGGGGCATTGCCAGTGACCGCGTGGTGGTCTACCGCATCGGGCCCGGCGACGGTAAGGGCAACGTGGCCAGCCAGTCCGGCCAGAGTGCTGAGGGCCTGACCCCGGCCCAGCGCCTCCGACAGAAGCTCCTGGAGCGCCGCAAACGTCGGCAGGAGGAGGGCGGCGGCGATAACCGGGGCGGCCGCGGCGGCAGCCGCAGCGGCGGTCGCGGCCACGGCGGCTGGGGCGGTCGAGGCCGGTAGGGGCGTGACTGCACCGGAGGACCTTCACGGTTCCTCGAGGCCCTCAGAGGCCGGAGGTCTTTCCGGGCCCGGGAGCCGGGATACCGGAAAAGACCTCGAATCGGCCATGCGCCGGGCCAACGTCTGGGTTTCTCTCCTCTACGTCGGCCTGGTTCTCTTCCTTGTCTGGAAGTATCTGTTATGAGCGGCGGTTGGATCTGGGTCGGGGCTACCCTGTGGGGAGCGATCGTGCTCCTGTGGGGTTGTTCCACCGCACCCCACCTGGAACTCCAGGAACCCGCCGTCTCTCCGCCCGGGGTTCAGTTTCAGCCCACCCCCGGCGCGCCCTTCGAGCCGCCGCCGGGGCCCGATCCCGCCCCACCCGGAGGCCCGCTGGGCCTGGACCGGGCAGGCAGCAGCCAGCCCGAGGTGGTGGCCCGGGTGGCGGGGGAGCCCATCGACAAGAGAGACCTGGCCGACTTCATCTGCCTGATGGAACCGGCTACGGCCCGTTTCATGACCGAGAAGCTGGTCCAGTTCCGGATCATCCGCAACGAGATGAAACGCCTCAAGGTGGAAGTGTCCGAGGATCAGGTCCGGGCCATCATGGCCCGGGAACTCGAAAAAGTGATCCAGGCGGCCAAGGCCAAGAACCAGGACCTCGATGCGTTTCTCCTGGACCGGGAGGGCGAGACCCTGGAGACGTTCAAGGTCCTGGAGCCCATCCGGATCCGGACGGCCATGGCCTACGACCGCGTGCTGCGGTATACCCAGGTCCTGGAAGACAGGGTGGAGGGACGCATCCTCGTGGTCGGATCCAGGGCCGAAGCCGAGGAGGTCCTGGAGAAACTCGAGGCCGGCGCGGATTTCGGGGCCCTGGCCCGGAAGGTTTCTCTGCATCTCACTCACGTGAGCGGCGGTCGGCTGCCTCCTCTCGGGCGGTGGAATGTGGAACCCGAACTGGAGAAGGTGTTCTTCTCCCTGCCCCCGGGCGGGGTCTCGAGCCCCATCGAATTCAAGGAGGGCGACAAAACCCGTTTTGTGATCCTGAAGTGTATCCGGTTTCATCCGGCCAGGCGCGTGTCCTTTGCCGAGGTCAGGGAGGAGATCGAGGAGGGTCTCCGGAACCGAGGCGTGGAGGACATGGAGCGCAGCGGCTGGACTCTGTCCATGGTGAACCGGTACAAGGTGGACCTGCTTCTCCTGCCTCCGAAGGAGCAGAAATACGTAGGTGAAAGAATCCGTTGATTTCCTCAAACGAACCCGACGGGACCGGGCCCGAGGCCGCGCTCCCGCTCACGAACATCGTGGAAGCCCTGCTCTTTGCCACGAGCGAATCCCTGAGCGTGGCCAGGATCACGGCCATTCTCAAGGAATACGACGCTGCCGACATCAAGAAGGCCCTGTCGGACCTGGGTGAACAGTGCGACAAGAAAGGCCGACCCTATGCCCTGGAAGAAATCGGCGGCGGCTACAGGCTGCTGACCCGACCGGCGTACGGCGACTACATCCGGCGGCTGCAGAAGGTCGCGCGCGGGGATCGGTTGACCCCGGCGTCCTTGGAGACCCTGGCCATCGTGGCCTACAAGCAGCCGGTGATCAAGGCGGAGGTGGATGCGATCCGGGGGGTCAAGTCCGAGGGCACCCTCCAGAGCCTGCTCCGGCGCCACCTCATCCGCGTGGTGGGGCGTGCGGCCGTGCTGGGTCGGCCGCTGCTCTACGGGACCACCAAGCTCTTTCTGGATCAGTTCGGTCTGAAGAACCTCGACGACCTTCCAAAGCCGGAAGAGGCCCTCGAGAAGATGGAGGCCGAGGAACTGCCTCCCCTGGAGGAAGGCCAGGTGACCCGGATGGATCTGGATGCGGGTTCGCAGCCGGAGGACCCGCTCCTGGCGGCGTCTCTTCCCGAGGTGCCGGATTTCAGGAAGGACCGGATTCTGGAGGCTGCAGACGAGGAAAAGGCGGCCCGGGAGAGGGTCGAACTGGAGGCGGCGGATTCCAGGGCGGACGAGGGGAATCAGACCCAGATCTCCAGTGGTTCGCCCTCGGGCACGGAAGACGAGGCAGGGATTCCGGTTGAAGAGAATCCGGGCCCGGGGAATCCCCCGGGATCATCCGACGAATCCCCGAAAAGACCGCCTGCCTAGGTTCGATGCTGCAGGTCGGCCCGGTTGCCTTCCGATAGGTTGCCGAGACTACCCCATCCGACTACCATTAGAGCCCTGAAGACTGTTTGCCCGGGCCACAAGCTGTTCAAGACCCAATCGGTCGGAGAGACCCAGATGTACAAGTTCACCCAGAAGCATAACAAGGTCATCCTCATCATTGTCTGCGTGGTGCTTCTTCCGTTCGTTGGCTTTTCCTTCTCCAGCATCATGTACAACATCCGTGGGGGAGCGGATAGAGCCGATACCATCGGTACTTTCGAGATGCCGGTCGGAACCCAGCACGTCATCTCCGCCGACAGGATCTTTGCCCTGAGGAAGCGGGTGGCGATGGTGGCTCCGGTGATCGGCTTCCCCTCCAACAATGTGGATGACATCTGGATGCACATCACCCAGCTGGAGGAGGCCAGGCTCCTGGGTGTCCGGGTGGACGATGAGGACCTGGAGAAGCTCGTCACCGGGATTCGAACGCGGTATGGACTGAAAAAGGTCAAGGACTACAGGGAATGGGTCCAGGAAAGGCGGCGGCTCAGCGTGAAGGAATTCGAACAGACCCTCCGGGAATTCCTCATGCGCATCGAGCTCATCACGCTCTACGAGACCACTCACGACATTGCCATGGAAAACGTCCTGCGGGACTTCGAGGAAACGAACCGCACGTTGACCGTACGGGCCGTTCGTTTCGGGATCCAGGAGGCCCGGAAGACGCTGAAGCCCGTGGATTTCCCCCTGAAGCCGAAGCTGGAGGAGTTCTACAAGAAGAACGAGGGAACTCTCATGGGCAAGGAGGGGCTCAAGAATCCCCGCCTCTACGAGGATCTGAGCGTGGTCTACGGGTATTACTCCAAGTTCGATCCGACAAAGCCCGAGTACCAGACGTTCCTGAAGGACTACGCGCCGACCGCCCAGGAGCTCCAGGAGGAGTACGAGCGGAACAAATACACGGTTTACAAGAATCCAGAGAAGAAGGACGAGAAGGCCCAGGATACCAAGGCCAAGGGCGAGAAGGCCGAGGATACCAAGGCCAAGGACGAGAAGGCCCAGGACACCAAGGCCAAGGGCGAGAAGACCGAGGACACCAAGGCCAATGCCAAGGAGGCCCCGGACAAACCGGCCCAGGAGCCGGACAAGCCCGTGGAGCCCTTCAAGCCCTTCATTCAGGTCAGGGGGGACGTGGTCAAGCGTCTCCAGTTCAAGCATTTCATGAAGAAGGTCCTCGACGAGGCCAAGGCCATGCTCGACAAGGCCAAAGCCGAGAAGAAAAAGGACGACAAGAAGGACGATTCCGCCGGGAAGAAGGACGACAAGAAGGACGACAAGGAGACGGGCAAGAAAACCGAGAAGGACCCGGAGAAGGCTCCGGCGCAGGAGGCTCCGAAACTCGACCTGAGCGGTCTAGCCGGCAAGTACGGTCTGGAACACACGAAGATCGGACCCGTGGACTACGAGGGGCTGGAGAAGGAAAAGCCCTTTGACGTGGACGCCCGGTTCGTCTTCGGATACCAGGTCATGGGCCTCACCCAGGGAAATCTGAGCGACCTGGGTACCTACTCGGAGAAGCTGGTGTTCTTCTCCTATCTGGCCAAGGACCGGCCCGAGGCCTTGAAGCCGCTCGCGGAGATCGAGGACGCCGTGCGGGATGCGGCCATGGACGAGGCGGCCGGGGACACGGCGAAGAAGATGGCGGATACGTTCTACGAGGGCCTGGAGGCCAAGGCCATGGAAGCGCTGAAGCCGGTGTTCGAAAAAGAGATCTACGAGCCGCTGCGCAAGGAAAGGGAAAAGGAAGCCGCCGATCTCCTGAAAGAAATGAACGAGCAGAGGCAAAAGGAGAACAAGCCGCCCCTCAAGATCGAGGACAAGGCGTTCAAGGAGTCCGAGGCCTACAAGAAGAACATCCAGGAACGCTTCGAGCACATGAAGCAGCTCCAGGAAACCCCGCGCAAGGAAAAGGAGCTTCCCGGGAAGATCGGGGAATACTTCGATGGGTTGGCCAAGGAGAAGAACCTGAAACCCCTGGATTATACCTTCCTGGAGCCGCGCCGGGGCCGTGATGCCCTTGCCTACGACCACGACAAGCAGCGCCGGGCCATGGAGCGGGATGAAGTGACGGGATTCATCCGCTACCGTGCAGGCGCCGAGGCCCTGACCGAGGTGGGCCGCGTGAGCAAGCCCGTCCTGGACCACGACAAGGCCTACTACGTGCTCAAGCTCACCGGCATCGAGAAGCCGAAATGGCAATCCATGGATCCCAAGACCTACGAGAAGCTGGTGGACCGGGCCAAGGAGATGCGGATCTACGCCCGCCGACTCGGGCAAGACCGTCTCGGCCCGAACCAACTCGTCAGGCGCATCAACCTGCAGACCACGGTGCGGAACCGACCCGATGAGGAGGGGGAGGAGAATCCCTGATTTCCTGGAAAGGAACACTCCACTCGAAGGTCAGTCTTCCTTTCCCACAGGATCGTATCCGCTTCCCCCCCAGGGATGACACCGGAGGATTCTGCGGATCCCCATCCATACCCCCTTGAGACATCCCCTGTCCAGGATGGCGTCGATCATGTACCGGGAGCAGGTGGGTTCATACCGGCAGGCAGGACGCAAGAACGGAGAGAAGAGGAGCTGGTAGCACCGGACGAGAAAGATGAGCAACCACTTCATGAACCCGGCTCCACCAGATGACGGTGGGCGGCCTTCATGATGCGGTCCAGGCGTTCCCCGACTTCGCATGCATTGTTGACCTCCTCGCAGCTCCGGGGTATGACCACCAGATCCAGGCCCCCGAGTTCGCGGCTTCGGGCCAGGCGAAATCCTTCCCGGATCACCCTCTTCAACCGGGTTCGGACCACGGCCTTTCCCAGACGCTTGCCCACGCTCAGACCGAGACGCATGTAGGGCAGGTGGTTGGCCCGGGCCATGACCACCAGACCCCGGGCAAAGTAGCGTTTTCCCCGGTCGAACACTGCAGCATAGGCTTTTCGCCCGGACAGACGGTGGGCCCGGCGATAGCGAAAACGATGCGCGGTGGTGCTCATGCGCTCCTAACCCCTTGTACCGTGGGCTTCAGAGCCGGGACAGGGCGATTTGTGCGAAGTCCTCAGGCGGCTAACCGGCACGCCTGACTCGGTTAGCCGCACCGGGAAATAATAGCACCCCCATTCCCCTGCCTCTGGTTTGCCAAAACCGAGGGGGAATGTATACTTTGTATAAGATATAAAAAATATCAAACTTGGATAGGAGCGGACTCAAATAGCCTGTTTTTGGGGGTGGGGAGCCTTGGTATCCATGGAGCGGCGCCGGATCCGTTCGATCCGGAGGATGCAATGCCTGACGAATCTCGGCCGGGTGGGCCTCGTGGTGGGCCTGGTCCTGGTCGGGGCGGGATGCAATTCCATCCTCCAGGTCAGAGATCCGGTGGACCTGGAAACCGGTGAAATCCTGGAGCCTCTTACCCTGCAAGGGGAGGGTTTCATGGAGTGCGCGGGAACCGGGGAGCCCGAGCCGGACGCGAAGATTCGCACCTGCCTGAGTCGGATCTGTGCCGGGAAGTTTCGCACCCGGACCCTGGCCCGGGAGACGCTTCTGGATCAAGGCCCCGGGATTCTGGCCCACCTGGTCCGGGCCTACGAGTGCGCGGTCCCTGGATCCCGGCATAGATCCACGCTCGGATTCCTCATCGAGAGGATTCAGCACAGACAGGACCCCCGGAATCTGGTGGCGGAAATGACCGACACCCGCGGGATCCGGCAGATCGCGGCCATCCGGGCCGCCTCCCACCAGGGGGCTACCCTGGTGCCCGCGTTGCTGCCCCTCATCGCGGACCGGGAAGCCCGGGTCCGCATCGAGGCCATCATTGCCCTTCGCACCATCACCGCTCGTCATCCCTTCCGGGCGGGGCGTGGGCCGGTGGAGGCCGTCTGCGTCTGGCGTGCCTGGTACGACGAGGAGTGTGCGCGCCAGAGAAAACGCGAGGACCCGCCCGAACGTCCACGCATCGAGATCCCGGAGCCGGATCCGGCATTGATCCTCGCCATGTGATCGGAACGACCGGGCCTGCTCGACGAGCCGCACCATGGCTACTTGATGGGACCGGGCTCCAGGCCGGAGGTCCGGGGGATCACCGGGGCCCTTGAGGCGTATTTCTCCCGGTCGGCCTGGGCTCGGCGCACCACCTCGTCGTAGCCGTGGTCGGCCGCGCCCAGCTTCTTCAGGAACAGATCCATATCCTTCACCGCTCCTGCATGGTCCCCAAGCTTGTCCTTGACGAAGGCCCGGGGAGGCAGGTACTTGGCCGGGGCCTTGGGATTCACCTCGTAGATGGCATCGAGGTATTTCAGGGCCGTGAGGTAATCCCCCTGGTTCTTGTGGATGGTGGCGAGGAGGTCCTTGGCTTCCGCATCCTGCTGGAGATTTCCCTGGAGCAAGGTTTCCAGCTGGCTTTTTTCACCCGAAATGCCCCGGGGCAAGACACCGGCCCTTTCCATCTTACTGTATGCTTTTCGGGTGGATCT
Organism: uncultured Planctomycetota bacterium; assembly: GCA_964485695.1. Taxonomy (GTDB): domain Bacteria; phylum Planctomycetota; class JAFGQW01; order JAFGQW01; family JAFGQW01; genus CAZAKZ01. The sequence goes on from CAZAKZ010000001.1 coordinate 102,193, forward strand.
GGCCATCTCGATATAGGTCTCCAATCGGGGGATGGCCTTGTCGTAGATATGGAGCTTGGCGTAGGTGGTGCCCAGGATCAGGTGCGCCTGGTGCTGGTCCGGTGCGTACTTGAAAATCAGATGCGCCTCCTCGAGGGCGCGCTCCAGACTCTCCTGCCGCCGGCGCCGGATATCCAGGATCAGGGCCTCCAGCTCCAACCGACTTCCCTTCGAGGCCTCCAGCTTCTTTCTTTCCAGGCGGTCGATGAGTTCGTCATCCCGGCTCGCCAGCAACTGGTGCGATCGGGCCAGGCCGTGATGGACCCGCCATTCCCCGGCGCGGAGATCATCCGCGATTTCGAGATACTCCACGGCCTCGAGGCACTTGGGCCGGGTTTCCTGGTTCCACAGGGCATACCCCGCAACCAGGTGGGCCTTGAAGCTGTAGCTGTTGAAATCCAGTGCCTTCTTGGTTTGCAGCTCGGCCTGGCGGTAGTTCCGCATGGCCTTGGTGTAGTTCCCCGCCCGTTTGGCCTGGCCGGCGAGTTCCATGTAGTTCTGGGCGTTGTTAGTGTAGACGTGGTACTTGTCCTTGGACGCCTGGCTCTTCAACCAGTCGGGGGAGAGGGCGTCGCCGATTGTGTAGCGCACGGATCGGCAGCCGAATTGACCCAGGAAGAGAACCGCCAGAAGAAGCGTGAATACCCTGTGGAATGTGTGCATGCCTTTTCCCTTCTTTTTTCTGGAGAAAGAGTACCACCACAGGATGGAACGGTCAATTGGACGCCGATTTTCCGGCCCCCGGCCTATCAGGCCAGGCTGCCCAGGAGGCGTTTCAGGCGGTCCGCCTCCAGGCGCAGGTCCAGGGCGGAGGCCCTGGATAGGGAGACCTTGCCAGGGGGGGCGTTCTTCATCCGGTTCACGAATTTCCTGGGAGTATGGGTCACCGTGGCCTTTGTAGCGCCTCGAATGCTGCTGAAGTGAACCGCCAGATGCGCGGCGTCGAGGAGGGTCTCCGGGGGGCAGGATTTCCCCCGGGGGACCCGGACCACCACGTGGGATCCGGGGTGGTCCCGGACGTGGAGCCAGAGGTCGTGGCCGCGGGCCACGCGAAAGGTGAGGGTCACGTTCTCGGCGCCGGAGCGCCCCACGAGGATGGGAAGTCCGTCCAGGCTGCGGAAGGTGAGAGGCTCTCTCGGGGTCTCCTCGTCTCTTCCGGGCTCCCGGGACCGGGGGGGTGGCTGGGGGCGGGAAACCAGGCGCTCAAGCACGGCTTCGGCTTCGAGGGCCTCCACGTCCTGGTGCGAGGAGGCGGCTTGGATCCTCTCCTCCAGGGCGTTCATTCGCTCCAGGTTCTTTTCCACCGACTTCAGGACCTGCGCCGTCTTGACCCGTCCGGACCGGAGCTTCCGGTAGCGCTTGAAGATCGTCTCGAGGTTATCCCGGGGCGTCTTCACGGGATCCAGGGGGATACGCCTCGGCTTCGGCGGGTCTTCGAAGTAGTCCATGACCTCGAGGGTGGTCTGCCCGCGGTGCATCCGGTGCAGCTGGCTCTTCAAGAGCTCGCCCTGTTTGCGCACCTCTTCCGCCCCGGCCGCCTTCTCCAACTCGATCCGGAGGCTCTGGATCTTGCGCTGCGTCCTGGCCTGGACCTTGTGGAGCCGCCTGAGGAGCCGATCCCTCGCCTCCTCCAGGTCGGCGTGGGCCACGGCGGCCTCGAACCGGCTTGCCGCTGCCGCGTTGATGGCCAGATCCCCGGCGTCCTGGACGTCGAGGATCCAGTCCGGCAGAGCGGTTCCCGGTTTTCCGGAGGCGGGTGGGGGAGGCTCGTAGGTCTCGCGGGCCCTGAGTGTCCGTCTGCCCTGGACATTCCGGAGGACCTCCCTGATGGTACCGGTTTCCCCTACCAGGATCAGATTGGCGAACCGGCCGTGAAGCTCTGCCTGGAGGGTGCACCGCTCAAGGGCCTCCGGGGCCCCGCCTCGCACCACGACGAGGGTGACGCGCCTCTCGCCCGGGGCGACCTCGGCCGCCTCCACAAGTCCGCCCATGAGGTCGTGGCGGCACGCGTCCCGGAATGCGGTCGTCTTCCACGGGCCCGCGGGCCGGGCAGGAAGGCCGTAGATCCTGGAACACCTGCGGTGGGCGCTGAGGAGGAGGTGGAGGTTCCGACCCTTCAGTCTCAGGGTCAGGACCAGGTCGCAGTCGCCGCGCTGCCGGATGTCCCGGACGCGGGCACCCCGCAGCACGGCGCCCAGCTCCTGGACCACGGCCTCGATCTCGGCCGCGGACATGGAGGCGGGAAGCGTCACGGAACCCTCGGTTTCAAGCCAGGTCCTCCTCCCCGAAGCTCCAGGCCGAACGGCAATGATCGTAGTCGAGGATCTCGCTCCTTGTGAAAAAGATCGACAGCTCCCGGGCGGCGTTCTCAACCGAGTCCGAACCGTGGACGATATTCATGCTGGTGGACAGGCCGAAATCCCCGCGGAGGGTGCCGGGCGCGGCCTCGTGGCCGAAGGTCTTGCCCATGAGCCCGCGCACCACCTTGATGCACCGCGGTCCGCGCACGGCCATGGCCACCACCGGCCCGGAGGTGATGAATTCCAGAAGGCTCTCGTAGAAGGGCTTTCCCTTGTGCTCGCCGTAGTGCTTCTCGGCGAGGTCGCGGGTCACCCGCATGAGCTTCAGGCCCGCCAGGGTCAGGCCCTTTCGTTCGAATCTGGAGATGACCTCGCCGACGAGGCCGCGGTGGACGCCGTCGGGTTTCACGAGAATGAGCGTTGTTTCAATGGCCATGATCTGAACCCTTCAGAGAATGAACCTCGACAGGTCCTCGTCTTCCACCACGTCCTTGAGTTTCTCCCGCACGAACGTCCGGTCGACCTTCACGTGTTTCTCCTCGAGTTCCGGAGCGTCGAAACTCACCTCCTCCAGGAGTTTTTCCATCACCGTGGCCAGGCGCCGGGCACCGATGTTGGGGCCCGCGGCATTGACCCGGTAGGCCACCGAGGCGATCTCGTCCACGGCGTCGGGCGTGATTTCCAGGTTCACACCCTCGGTATCGAGGAGCGCCCTGTACTGACGGGTCAGGGCGTTCTCGGGTTCGGTAAGAATCCGCTTGAGATCCGCCTCACACAGGTCCTTCAACTCCACCCGGATGGGGAACCGACCCTGGAGCTCGGGCATGAGGTCCGAGGGTTTCACGGCGCTGAAGGCGCCCGCTGCGATGAAGAGAATGTGGTCGGTGCGCACCATGCCGTGGCGGGTGGTCACCGTGGTGCCCTCGACGATGGGGAGCAGGTCCTTCTGGACGCCCTCCCGGGACACGTCGGGTCCGTGTTCCGACCGGGGACCGGCCACCTTGTCGATTTCGTCCAGGAACACGATGCCCGACTCCTGGACCCGTTCCAGGGCCTCCCGCACGATGCGGTCCCGGTCGATGAGCTTCTCGGCCTCCTCCTCGAAGAGCATCCGGCGGGCATCCTTCAACGCCATGCGTTTCACCGACGTCCGGGTGGGGAGGGTCTTCTCGAACAGGTTCTGGAACTCCATGCCCAGGCTCTCGACTCCCGCTGGCCCCAGCACCTCGGCCATGATGAGGGGCCGCTCCTGCACCGGGATCTCCACTTCCCGGTCCTCGAGGTCGCCGGCTTCGAGCTGCCGCCGCAGCTCCATTCTGAGCTGTTCCCTCTCCAGCAGCGAGATCTCCCCGGCCTCCTCCTCGTCGGGATCGTCGAACGCTGCACTATCCCACTCCTTATCCCCCTCCTCGAAGGCCCCCTCGGGTTCCGAGGCGGTCATGGATTGCATCAGACTCTCCTCGGCATCCTCTCCGGGCAACACGGCCTTGACGAGGGTATCGAGGATGCGTTCCTCCACGTTGGCCAGGGCCGTCTTTTCGATGGCCGCGGTGTGTTCCGACCGCACAGTGGCCACGGCCATGTCGGTGAGATCCCGGATCAGGCTCTCCACGTCCCGGCCGTGGTACCCCACCTCGGTGAACCGGGAGGCCTCCACCTTGATGAAGGGGGCGCGCACCAGGTCAGCCAGACGTCGGGCGATCTCGGTCTTTCCGATGCCCGTGGAACCGATCATGACGATGTTCTTGGGGTAGACCTCCCGGCGCATCTCCTTGTCGAGGCGGCTGCGGCGCCACCGGTTCCGGATGGCGATGGCCACGGATCGCTTGGCATCGTTCTGGCCCACGATGTAGCGGTCGAGTTCGGCCACGATGGCGCGGGGGGTCAGGTCTTGCACGGGAGCGTCTCCACCCGGATCCGGTCGTTGGTGTAGATGCAGGATTCGGCGGCCACGGTGAGTGCGGTCTCCACGATTTCCCGGGCCGTGAGCTCGGTGTTCCGGATCAAGGCCCGTGCCGCCCCTGCGGCCACCGGGCCGCCCGAGCCCGAGGCGAGCACGCCGTCGTCCGGCTCCACCACGTCGCCGCCTCCCGTGATCATCAAGAGTTTTTCCGCGTCGGCCACCACCAGCACACTCTCCAGTCGGCGAAGGATCTTGTCGCTCCGCCATTCCCGGGCCAGGGAAATGGCCGCCCGGGCGATGCTGCCCGGGTGATCCTTGAGTCGCTCCTCGAAGCGCTCCAGCAGGGTGAAGGCGTCGGCGGTGGCGCCCGCAAAAGCGGCGAGCACCCTGCCCTCCAGTAGCAGCCGGACCTTGACGGCGCTGTGCTTCAGGATCTGGTCCCCGAGGGTGACCTGGCCGTCCCCGCCCAGGGCGACGGATCCGCGGCATTGCACGCCGAGGATGGTGGTTCCGTGCATGGTGTTCATGTGTATACAGGATTGTAGTTCTGGTACGGATCCTGGATCATGTTTTCCGAGTTTCCATGGAATTTTCGGAAAAAAGAAGCCGGAAAAAAGAAGTCGGAAGCTCCGTACGGCGCCCGACTATACCATCCCCTTGGCCTTCATGTCGTCGTAGCGTTTCTGGACGTCCTCGATGCCCCCCACGTAGCGGAAGCACTGGTCGGGGACGTGGTCGTATTCGCCCTCCACCACGGCCTTGAAGCTGTCGATGGTGTCCTTGAGGTCGACCTTGAGGCCCTTGGAGCCGGTGAAGGCCTCGGCCACGTGGAAGGGCTGACTCAGGAACTGCTGCATCTTGCGGGCACGACGCACCAGGACTTTATCCTCCTCGGCCAGCTCGTCCATGCCCAGGATGGCGATGATGTCCTGGAGGTCCTTGTAGCGCTGGAGGATCCGCTGCACCTCCCGGGCCACGCCGTAGTGCTCGTCTCCCACCACGTCGGCGCTCATGAGCCGGCTGGTGGAGGCCAGGGGATCCACGGCGGGGTAGATACCGAGCTCGGCGATCTGCCGGCTCAACACGGTCTTGGCGTCCAGATGCGAGAAGGTGGTGGCCGGGGCCGGGTCAGTGAGGTCGTCGGCCGGCACGTAGATGGCCTGGACGCTGGTGACCGAGCCGCGTTCGGTGGAGGTGATGCGCTCCTCGAGGGCGCCCAGCTCCGTGGACAGGGTGGGCTGGTAGCCCACTGCGCTCGGCATGCGGCCCAGCAGCGCCGACACCTCGGACCCCGCCTGTACGAACCGGAAGATGTTGTCGATGAAGAGCAGCACGTCGGCGCCCTTCTCGTCGCGGAAATATTCGGCCATGCAGAGTGCCGACAGCCCCACGCGGAGCCTGGCGCCGGGCGGCTCGTTCATCTGGCCGTAGACCAGCACGGTCTGGCCGAGCACCCCGGACTCCTTCATCTCGCACCAGAGGTCGTTGCCCTCACGGGTGCGTTCGCCCACGCCGCCGAACACCGAATAGCCGCTGTGGAACTTGGCAATGTTGTGGATGAGCTCCATGATGACCACGGTCTTGCCCACCCCCGCGCCGCCGAACAGTCCGGTCTTGCCGCCCTTGGCGTACGGCGCCAGCAGATCCACCACCTTGATGCCCGTCTCGAAGACCTCCACCTCCTTGCCGAGGTCCTTCATCGCCGGCGCCGGCCTGTGGATGGGAGACCGCTTCTCCGTCACCACCGGGGGGAGCTTGTCCACGGGCTCACCGATGAGATTGAAGACGCGACCGAGGGTTTCCTCGCCCACCGGGACGCTGATGGGCTGGCCGGTGTTCACCACCTCGGTGCCGCGCACCACGCCGTCGGTGGTTGACATGGACACGGCGCGGACCTGGTTCCGGCCCAGGTGCTGCTGCACCTCCGCCACCAGTTTGACGGGATGGGGGCCGGAGCTCTCGTCGATCTCTAAGGCCGTGTAGATGTTTGGAAGCTCATCCGGAGGGAATTCGACGTCGAGCACCGGGCCGATGACCTGGACGACCTTGCCTGATGGAAGACTGCCGTTTCCCTTGCTTGGATTTTCACTCATGTCACTCACGCCTGGGCGTCTCCACTGTATTGAATCCTGTTCGTCAGATTGTTTCTTTCACACGTTCCACAGGTCAAATATCACTGTTCAAATATCACTGTTCAAATATCACTGTCAAAATCTCACTGTCAAAATCGGAGCCGTCAATCCAGTCCCACGGAGCCGCCGACGATCTCCGCGAGTTCCCGCGTGATCAGGGCCTGGCGGACCTTGTTGAGGTTCCGGGTCAGGGTCTTGATCATGTCTTCTGCGTTTTCCGTGGCGTTCTTCATGGCGTTGCGCCGGGCCACCTGCTCGCTGCAGGTGGTCTCGAGAAAGGCCTGGAGAATGGAGCTCCGCAGATAGAGCGGCAGCAGCCGGGTCAGGATCGCCTCCCGGTCGGGGGAGAAGATGGTCGCATCGCCGAGTGCACCACCCGAGGACTCCATGGACTCCGGGTCGGCCTGGATGGGCAGGACCTGCATCGATTCAGGCGGCTGCTTGAGGGCGGAATGGTAGCGTGCGAAGACCAGGGTGATCCGGTCCACGCCCTCGCCCGCAGGCGCCTGGTAGCGCTCCAGCAGCGTCGCCGCCAGGTTCTCGGCGTCCCCGAATACGGGGCGATCCGGGATGTCCCGGGCCGAGTGGACGGATTCGCCCTGGAACCGGAGCAGGGTTCCAACCTTCTTGCCCACGGTGTGGATCTCCACCTCGCGGCCCTGGTCACGGATGCTCCGGACCTCCTCCATGCACCGTTTGAAGAGGTTCGTGTTGAAGGCACCGCAGAGGCCGCGGTTGGAGGACATGACGACAACGGCCTCGCGCCTGATCTCGCCCCGCACCTCCAGGAGCGGATGTTCGATGGAGTCGCCGCCGGAGACCAGGCCGCCCATGACCTTCTGGAATCCCGCCACAAAGGGGCGGGCTTCCACCATGCGGTCCATGGCCCGCTTCATCCGGCCCGCGGCCACCATCTCCATGGTGCGGGTGATCTTGTGCGTGGCCTTGACGCTCTTGATCCGGTTGCGGATTTCCTTGGTCTTTGCCATATCCGGTTGAAAACCCTCTCAGGTGGAAAAATCCCTCAAGCAGAAAAGTTTTTCGAGTAGGCCTCGATGGCCGCATCCAGCTTCGGCCGGGTCGCTTCCGAGATGATCTTCTCGTCGACGATGGCCTGCAGAACCTCGCCGTGACTCGCGTGCATGAACTCGAGGAATCCTATCTCCCATTCTCGGATCTTCTCCACGGGAAGCGAGTCCAGGGCGCCGCTGGTGCCGGCGTGGATCCCCGCGACCTGTTCCTCCATGGGCATGGGAACGTACTGCCCCTGCTTCAGGAGCTCCACGAGACGCTCGCCGCGTCGCAGCTGCTCCTGGGTGGACTTGTCCAGGTCCGACCCGAACTGGGCAAAGGCCTCCAGCTCGCGGTACTGGGCCAGGTCCAGGCGCAGCGAGCCCGCCACCTGGCGCATGGCCTTGACCTGGGCGTTGCCGCCCACGCGGCTGACGCTGATACCCACGTTCACCGCGGGCCGCACGCCCGCGTAGAAGAGGTCGGTCTCGAGGAAGATCTGGCCGTCGGTGATGCTGATGACGTTGGTGGGGATGTACGTCGACACGTCCCCCTCCTGGGTCTCGATGACGGGGAGCGCCGTCAAGCTGCCGCCGCCGAGGTCTTCGGAGAGCTTGGCGGCCCGCTCCAGCAGCCGGCTGTGCAGGTAGAACACGTCTCCGGGGTAGGCCTCGCGGCCCGGCGGCCGGCGCAGCAGCAGGCTCAGCTGGCGATAGGCCACGGCCTGCTTGGAGAGGTCGTCGTAGATGCACAGGGTGTGGCCGTTCTTCTCATACATGAAGTACTCGGCCATGGCGCACCCGGCGTAGGGTGCGAAGTACTGCAGCGGAGAGGGGTCGTCGGCATTGGCGGCGATGACGGTGGTGTAGTCCATGGCGCCGTGGGCCTCGAGACGCCGCACCACGCTGGCCACGGTGGAGGCCTTCTGGCCGATGGCCACGTAGACGCAGTAGACGTCCTGCCCCTTCTGGTTGATGATGGTGTCTACGGCGATGGCGGTCTTGCCCGTCTCGCGGTCGCCGATGATGAGTTCCCGCTGGCCGCGGCCGATGGGAATCATGGAGTCGATGGCCTTGAGCCCCGTATAGAGCGGTTCCTTCACGCTCTGGCGGTCGGCGATGCCGGGGGCCCGGCTCTCCACGGGCCGGAAATGGGTGGCCTTGATGGGACCCTTGCCGTCGAGGGGATCACCGAGGGGATTGATCAGGCGCCCCTTGAGCTCGTCGCCCACAGGAACCTGGAGCACCCGGCCGGTGCGCCGCACGGTCTGGCCCTCCTCGATGGGGAGGTAGTCGCCCATGATGATGACGCCCACCGAATCCTCTTCCAGGTTGAAGGCCACGCCGAGGGACTTGTTCTCGAACTCGACCATCTCGTTGGCCATGACCTTTTCCAGGCCGTGGACGCGGGCGATGCCGTCACCTACCTCGAGCACGGTGCCCACCTCCTCGACGTCGAGGCTCCGGTCAAATGCGTCGATCTGCTTCTTGATGACTGAAGCGATCTCTTCAGGTCTGATCTTCATCGAAGACTCCCTAGTTTTCGAAGTCTGTTCTTGTTCATCGGTCTTGTCTCACGTGCCTCGCCCGGTTCTGCCGGTGGAGTCCGGCAAGGGCGTCCGGCGCTGGATATATAACCCTTGACCACGGGTGATCACCCGTGGAGCGTCACCTCCCTGAGCCGTCTGAGCCGGGTGCGCAGAGACGTATCGAAGAGGCGGTCTCCCATGCGAACGGTGAGACCGCCGATCAACCCGGGATCCACCCGGGCCTGGATGTCGACCCGGGCGCCGCCGGCCTTCTGGACCTGATCCATGAGCTCGGCGGTGATCTTCGCGGTCACCTCCTCGGAGAGAGGGGTGGCCGAGGTCACCTGGACCTCCACCTTCCCCTCGGCCTGATCCACGAGGTCCTGGTAGGCCTCCAGGATCTTGAGGATGAACATCTCCCGGCCCTTCCGGACCAGGAGGTGCAGGAAACCGACGGTGACCGCATCCACGCTAGGCTGGAATGCGGACCGGATCAACCGGACCTTGTCCTCCTTGGGCGTACCGGGAGAGGCGAAAAAATTCCGGATCTCGGCGTTTTCCCGAAACACCGCGGCGAGGTCGCTGAGCTCGGGATCGAGGGTGTCGCGGATGCCGCGCTCTGCGGCCAGGGAGAAGAGTGCCTCGGCGTATTCGGCGGTGAGGCTGGCGATACTGCTCATGCGTTCAGCTTCCCGAGATCGGCCACGGCTTCTTCCACGAGACGTTTGTGGTCCTCGCCCGTGATGGCCCGTCCCAGCACCTTGCCGGCGGCATTCAGGCTGATGTCCACGGCCTCTCGTCGGAGTGCGGCCACGGCCTTTTCACGCTCGAAGTTGATCTCCTCCTTGGCTTTTTCCACGATATCGTCGGCCTCTTCCCGGGCCTTGGACACGATCTCGGTGCGGAGCTCCTGGCCCTTGACCCGCTCCTCCTCGAAGATTCCGCGGGCCTCGTCCTTGACCTTCTCGATCTCCATCTTGTGCTGCTCGACCAGCGTGACGGCTTCCTTGCGGTTGCGTTCCGCATCCTCGAGCGCCTGGCGGATGGCGTTTTCACGCTCCTCCAGGCCGCTCAGGAGCTTGGGCCAGGCCAGCTTGTAGAGCAGGAAGAAGAGAATCAGGAAAGAGACGATGGTCCAGAGAGCGATGGCCGGCGGCGATGCTTCCAGGGGGCTCCCGGCTGCAAACAGGGCCGAGGGAACCCCGAGTGGTGCCATCCATGTGAACATCTTGGACTACCTCCGGGGGGGATCTCTTACTTCGGCGCAGTATTGGCCAGATCGGTTACTTTGGTGAGAATATCGATGACGGTCGTGCCGACCTTGCCCATGACCAGGAAGCAGATGGCGCAGGCAAAGAGAGCCACTCCTTCGACCAGGGCAGCGGTCAGGATCATCATGCCCCGGATGGCGCCCGTGGACTCGGGCTGACGGGCGACCGCATTCACCGAATTTCCACCGATGAGGCCGATACCGATGGCTGCACCTATGGCGGCCAGGCCGGCGCCGATGCCCGCTCCAAGAAGGCCCACACCGATGTCCCACGTGCCGGCGGCCTGGGCGAGGATCAGGTCTAGCATAGCTTGCTTCGCTCCTTGTCTTGAAAAACGTCGGTCAGAATCATCTGGACCAGGGTTCAGTCCAGGTTCAGTAATTAATGGTCGGGTTTGAGACTCATTCCTATGAAAACGGCACTCAGCATGGTGAACACATACGCCTGAATCAGCGCCACCAGGAGTTCCAGGAGGCTGAACAGGACGATGGTGGCCACCGAGACCGGTGCGACGAAATACCAGAACATGTTGAACGTGAAGATGAAGCTCATGATGGAGAAGATCACGATGTGACCGGCCATCATGTTGGCGCAGAGACGAATCATCAAGGCGAAGGGCTTGATGAAGAGGCCCAGCACCTCGATGAGGAAGAGGATCGGCCAGATCAGGATGGGCACCCCGTGGGGAACGAGGCTGATCCAGAACTTGATGGGTCCCTGAACCAGCATACCACCCACGACCATGCAGGCCAGCGTGCACAGGGCCAGCCCTCCCGTCACGTAGACGTTCCCTGTGGCTGTGGCCGCGAACGGGATCATGCCCATGAGGTTCATGACGAGAATGAAGAAGAACAGCGTGAGCAGGTAGGGAGTGAACTTCCGCCCGTTGTCCACGCCCATGTTGGGGTAGATCACGTCGTCCTTGAGGAAGTTGATGATGGCTTCCAGGGCGTTCCTGAGCCCCTTCGGTACGCGGTCTACGTTCCTCGAGGCCGCCATGACGATGAGGAACGTGACCAGGGCCGAGAGGAGGATGAACACCGTGTGCTTGGTGATGGCCAGCTCGGCCGGCAGTGGAATGTTGAGGCCTAAGACCTCGAAGATATCCAACCGGTCTCCGTCGTAGACGTGGTGGAGAATGAAGTCGCTGGAGCCGCCTTCTCCACCGTGGTCCTTCCCCCCGCCGCTCATGGCGGCCAGGGGAGGCAGAAGGGTCTGTAATGTCTGTAAAGTTCCGGTCTGCGCTAGAATGGGTAGATTCACCGGGACGCCTCTACTTCGATACCACCTTGAAAGGAATCCGGGGGCGGGGGACTCGGGGGATTCCCCGATCCCGCTCCACCGGTTTTAGACATCAGGACGTTCCGGGCCTCGAGGAGGACGCCCGCCATGAACGCCGCCAGGAACGTGAGCACGAAGACGGTGGAGTTCATCCACGTCTCGGGGACGCCGAGGATCACGAGAGCCAGGAGACCCAGCCTGACCATGAAGCCGAGGATCATCACCATGACGGCGTGCTTCTCGCCGAGGAGGAGGGCATTGCGTGTGGTCCAGTGGCTGGCGAGGAGATTGAGGAGGCCCAGGAGGATCCCGGCCGTGAGTCCGATCCACCACGCCGTGTCCAGAGCCATTTCATGCGCTCCAAGCATGGGGAAACCGGGGGCTGGGACAATCAATTCCATTTCCGCCTGCACTTCGATATCCCAGAAGATATCCCAGAAGATATCCCAGAAGATATTCCGGAAATCCCGGAGATGTCATGGCAGAGGACTGGACCTGGAGACTCATGTTCCGGGCAGCGCTCACTTGCCATTCCCACGTCCCTGAAAGATGAAGTCCTTGAGCAGGAAGTAGGTCCCGCAGATCAGACCTGAAACAAGTCCGATCAAGGTGACAATCCCTGCATCTTCCTTATCCAGATAGGACCCAACGAGCGTTCCGACAAGGACAAAGAGCCCAAACTGGATTCCTGCAGAGGCGTGCTTCAGGTATTTTCTCGACACCCCTCGAGTCCCATTTCGACCGGATGCACGTGGATCGCGAGCGTGTATCCGAGGGCCAGGGAAAAAAACGGAGGTCAGGCCGGAGACGCTACCAGATGGTCCAGGCCAAGTCAACCTGACCCGAGGGTTTGAAGGGTCGGATCCAGGATGGAGTTTCGGCGCCTGTGTCGACGGGTTTCGGACCTTGCCATTGACCCGCGTATGCGTCATTGTGTAGAGGATTTTTAAAGAGACCCAAAGGAGTCAGAAATCGCCTCGACCTACGGGAGCAGGGAAATCTCCTCTGAGAATCTTCTTTTGGGCCCAGCCCTCGGGGTCGATTGGATTGCAGGCGGATTTCATTCCTCTCTCCTGGCGGAGAAGGCGATGGGTCGTTGATTCATCTCATCCCGGAAGGTCGGAAACTCCATGCACCAGACGCTGCTGAGAACGCATACCTGCGGCCAGCTCAGGCTTCAGGACGTAGGAGCCGAGGTCTCTCTGGTCGGCTGGGTCCAGTCCCGCCGCGACCACGGTGGCCTCACCTTCGTTGACCTACGGGATCGGTACGGCATCACCCAGGTTGTGATCCACCCCGAGGGCACTGGGGACCTGGGTCGGATCGGGGAGAGCCTGCGGGCCGAGTTCGTGATCCGGGTCCGAGGAGAGGTCTTTCCACGGCCCGAGGGCATGGTCAATCCCGACCGGCCCACCGGCGAGATCGAGGTGAAGGCGTTGACCCTGGAGATTCTGAGCCGGGCCGCGCCCCTCCCCCTTGAGATCACCGACGACGTCCAGGCCTCCGAGGATCAGAGGCTTCGTTACAGGTATCTCGACCTCAGGCGTCGCCCCCAGCAGGAGGCCCTGGCTTTCCGGCACACTTTCTTCCTGGCCATGAGAAACTACCTGGATTCCCAGGGATTCCTTGAGATCGAGACCCCGATGCTCGCCAGGAGCACGCCCGAGGGGGCCCGGGACTATCTCGTGCCCAGCCGGGTGAGGAAGGGGAGCTTCTACGCCCTTCCCCAGTCTCCCCAGCTCTTCAAGCAAATCCTGATGATCTCGGGATATGACCGGTATGTCCAGATCGTGAAGTGCTTCCGGGATGAGGACCTGCGGGCCAACCGCCAGCCCGAGTTCACCCAGCTGGACATGGAAATGTCCTTCGTGGGGGAGGAGGATGTTTTCAGGATGCTGGAGGGACTCTGCCGGGCCACGGTGCGGGAAGTGCTCGGCCGGGAGGTGGAGACGCCCTTTCCCCGCCTGACCTATCAGGAATCCCTGGACCGGTATGGCCTGGACAAGCCCGATCTGCGCTTCGGCTTGCCGCTGGGAGACGTGACCGACATCGCGTCCGCATCGGGTTTCAAGGTGTTTCAGGGTGCCGTGGAACTGGGTGGCGTGGTCAAGGGACTCCGGGTGCCCCAGGGTGCAGCCCTGAGTCGGAAGGAGATCGACGGCCTCGAAGCGGTGGTCAAGGAATACGGAGCGCGGGGCCTGGCGTGGTTCAAGGTGACGGATGACGGAACTGCCGGGGGGATTTCCAAGTTCCTCACCCCCGAGGAGGTGTCGGCGATGACGCAGCGGCTGGAGGCCGTACCGGGCGACCTGATGGTGTTCGTGGCCGACCGGTCCGGTGTGGTGAATCCGAGCCTCGGGGAACTCCGGCGGGTTCTCGGCAAAAAGCTGGAGCTCATCGATCCGGCGGAGCTGAACTTCTGCTGGGTGGTGGACTTCCCCCTCTTCGAGAAAGATGAGGAAACAGGGGAGCTCAATGCCTGCCACCATCCCTTCACCTCTCCGCACCCGGAGGACCTGGATCGCCTCGAAACCAGCCCCGAGTCGGTGCGGGCCCGGGCGTACGATCTGATCCTCAACGGGGAGGAGCTCGGAGGCGGGAGTATTCGGATTCACAGCCAGGATATCCAGAAGAGGGTGTTCCATGCCCTGGGCATCGACGAAGAGAGAGCCGAGGCGAGATTCGGATTTTTCCTGGAGGCGTTGCAATACGGCACGCCGCCCCACGGGGGCATTGCCCTCGGTCTGGACCGGTTCGTCATGTTGCTCAAGAACTTCAGCAGCATCCGGGACGTCATCGCCTTCCCCAAGACCGCCACCGCCACCGATCTGATGACCCGGGCGCCGTCGGAGGTGGATTCCGAGCAGCTGGGGGAGCTGGGATTGACCGTGGATGCGCCTCCCCGGGAGGAGGATGGACAGGGAGACCGGGTTGCGTGAAGAAAACCCTTGTTTCGGTCAAGGAGCCGATTATGATTTTCCACCTGTCCAGGGGCGGGGTGCGGAATCGGACCCGGCAAACAAGTTCAAGTTATTGAACGGATAAGAGTTAGGGCGTTCCTTCCAGGCGCCTCGGAGCGCGTGAAAATGGCCACCAAGGTAAAGTTCAAGACAGTCAAGAGCGTTTCCAAGCGATTTCGCGCTACCCGGAGGGGTAAGGTGAAACGCAACCGGGCCTATGCCCGGCATCTCAAGGCGTGCAAGTCGCCCAAGAGACGCCGGCGGCTCCGCCAGTCCTCCCTCGTGGACGCCAACCAGGTCCGGACGATTCTTCGGGCGCTGGGCGAGAAATAAGAAGAAATCAGTTTCATTCGGGAAAGACCATACAAGGGAACCAAGAAAGATGAGGGTCAAGCGCGGGGCCACAAAGCACAAGCGAAAGAAACGGGTCCTGAAGGCCGCGAAAGGATACTGGGGCGGCCGGAGTAAGCGGTTCCGGATGGCCAAGGAGTCGGTGGAGCGGGCCTGGAAATTCGCCTATGCCCATCGCAAGCGGAAGAAGCGTGATTTTCGTCGCCTCTGGATTCTCCGCATCAGTGCCGCTGTGCGGCAGCACGGCATGACCTACAGCCGCTTCATGCACGGTCTGAAGACCGCCGGGATCGAGATCGACCGGAAGATGCTCGCCGACCTGGCCGTGAGGGATGCCAGCGCCTTTGCCGAGCTGGTGAGTAAAGCCAGCGGCAACCAGGCCGCCTGAGCAAGCGCGACACGGAATACGTATCCGTTCAAACCTGATTTCTCGGGCTTCTCACTCGGATCCGGCTTCTGTTCCCCACCCGAGTCCATCTCATTCAGACGCAACTCTGCACTGAATTCGGCCCGATCCCCAATCCAGCCTCCTTCTCGCCTCCGGAGCAGGAATCTCCGGAAACCGTGCGTCTCGAGATGGACGGAAAACTCCACGTCGAGTAAGATGAATAGGCTGAATTTCGAAACAGAAGTCCATACATAAGAACCCAAAAAGACCTCTGCCGAGCTCGTTCCGGCGAGATCATTTTGCTGCCTATGACTCCGAACTGGGAGCTTGACTTTGGCGGCACGTGGTATGCCCCCCAGGGGGAAACCGGCGATCGTCAAGTGGCGCCCACCTGTTCAAAAGGGTATGCGGAATCCTCCCGTACGGCTTCATGCAGAGGTTCTTTTTTTGCGTTATTTTTCCCCCGGGTCTTCGGGTGGTAGGCCGGTTCACGACCGGAATCCTCGGTGAGAATCCAGAGGGACGATGGATCCCCATGGAATTTTCGGATTGAATCGCTATCATGACGGAGCCATATCGCGGCGGTTCCTCCTTCCCCAGGGCTTACACGGTCCAGAACCGGAGTAGAAGTCAAGTCCCTGATCGTCTGGGAGGGAAACAGGGAGTGATACTGGGAGGGATATCCGGGAGGGAAAAAGATGAATCGGTCCATGCTGTTCACGGTTGGGATTCTGGCCGTTTTCGGAGTTTTTGTCCTGATCAGCATCCTCAAGGATGACGGGAACAACACCGGAAGCAACGTAACAGGTTCCAATACGCCACAACCCGCCGGGGAGAGCCCGAACTCGGCCGGGCATCCGGGTTCGCCTGCCTCGACCTCGAATCCTGGCGCGTCGAAGAGATCCGCGGCGGCCGATTCCGGTTCAAACGTGGGGCCTAACAAGGAGCTTTGTATTCCCGGGACGGAAGAGGATCAAAAAGTAAAAACTGAGGGAAAAACAGGGGGAAAAGCAACAAAACAGGGGAAGGAGGGGGTGCGACTCGAGGCCCCTCCTGAGGCAGCACCCGCGTGGAAGGCCAGCCTGGATCTTTGCTCCAAGAGAATCGAGGCCGGTGAGGTGGGACCGGCCCTGAGAGAACTGGGCTACAAGTACAGGCAGAACAAGAGCCCGGATGCCCGGACCTACTGGCGTGGTCCGCTAATCCGATGGGCGGCCGAGTATCTCTTGACCCCCTCGAAGAAATCGGGGATGTACTCCCTTCACGTCATCAAACCAGGGGATTCTCTGGTGAGGGTGGCCAGAGGATTGAAGAGGGAGAAGAAGATCATCGTGGATCCGTCCTTCCTCCAGGAGGTGAACGGAATCCGTGATCCCAGGCGGATGCAGGAGGGCGACCGGATCTGGTTGCCCAACGTCAATCCCCTCATGGAGGTGCGGTTGAAGGAGTGCCGGCTTGACCATTACCTCGGGGATTGTTTGCTAGCCAGCTACCCGGTGGGAGTCGGGAAGGACGGGAAGACGCCGCTGGTTGAGTTCACCGTGAAAGCCAAGCTGGAAAAGCCGGACTGGACCATCGATGGCAAGATCATCCCGTACGGGGACGAAAAAAACGAGCTGGGTGAACGCTGGATCGGATTTCATCATGAATCCTGGCGGGGATTCGGCATTCACGGCACCAATAACGAGGCCACGGTGGGCCGGGATATTTCCCGCGGGTGCATCCGGATGAAGAACATGGACGTCATCCAGGTCTTTAACCGGGTTCCCAAGGGCATGGTGGTGAAGATCCGGCCCTAGCCTGGGTGTCATATATCTGGATGTCATTGTCCGGATGCCACAGTCCGGATTACGTTGGAACCGGCCCTTGCGGTGCAAGGTGGGAGTCAGAGCACGTGTCAAACGATGATCGCAGGGTGTATCCCCGGCTGGACCTGTCGGTGCCTCTTTCCGTGCAAAAGATCGATGTCCAGAGTGAACGGGAGTCACCGCCCCTGACCACCATGACAGCCAATATCAGCGCCGGGGGGGTCTACTTCAACACGCTCCAGGGGGAGGATTTCAAGCCGGGTATGCGGGTCGAGTTGAAGATTTCCATGCCCCACCATTCCGTCCCGGTGCACAAGATGGCCAGCTTCTCTCTGGTGGGGAAAGGGACCGTCTTACGCATCGATTCTCCCCTCGAACCCGGGGAACTGGAAGAGGAGATTCTGAGCGGCGTGGCGGTGCAATTCGATGAATCGCTCCGGTTCGAGAACTTCCAGCTGGTTTAACTAGGGCATTACCTGGATCAAACCTGAAGGCCCCCTACCTTTGCCCCACATCCGGCCGATCCGGTCCGGCAGGGGGGATGGAAATGTCCGCCACCACCACCGTGCCGGTATGAGCGGGCCCCTGTCCTTGAATGAAGCCGACCTTGGCTCTGTCAAAAGTGATCGTCCGATCCGCTATTACGGCCACCCCGGGTACATCGCCGGAATTGCAGTCCAGACCCGAAGGAATATCTACGGCCAGGACCTGGATTCCGGTGGCTCGAATCTCGTTGATCTCGCGAATCACTGCGTCGGCCGGGCTGCGCGGCGCTCCCTGGAGACCCGTTCCGAACAGGCCGTCAATGATGAGAGAGACCTCCGAGGTCAGGCCGGCAAGAGTCCCGCCGACCAGGGGGGCGATGTCCAGCCGGAGGTTTCGAAGGATCTCGAGGTGAATCCGGGCATCCGAGCCCTCAGGGTATTGGTCGAGGGCACCCAGGACCCGGGTCTTGACCGCGTAGCCGCGACTCCAAAGATGGCGAGCCGCAACAAAGCCGTCCCCGCCGTTGTTTCCCTTGCCGGCAAGGATCAGGATCGAGCCGGATTTCGAGTCGGGAACCATCCTCGACGCTTCCTCAGCCACCCCACGGCCGGCGTTTTCCATCAGGACGGTACCTGGAATTCCAAGGGTGTGGATCGCCCATCGGTCGAGAGCCACCATCTCTTCCCGTTTGACAGGATGGATCATGTGTTTTTTTCTCAAAAACTGATTGAGATCGGCCAGGCCAGGGCTAAAGTTTGCCTCGCTTGTGAACCGTATATATTGAAAACATAGCGGGTAACAGCACGAAGAGGGCGGTCAAAAAAAAATCGAGATCGTCTTGCACAAGATCGATTCATTGCTATAATTCGTCTCGTATACGGGAATGATCCCGCCATACATAACTCTCGACGGTACCTGGAGTTACGGAGATCGAGAGTTTTCTGAATCGCGTATGAGGCGTTTCAGCCTGAACTCCTTTGTTCTTTGATAAGTGAACAGTCGGTTTGCGTGAGAATGTGGTTGAGGGCTTCGACCCTCGTGCTCCGGCTTCGGCCGGGGCATAGAAAGACAATCCTTCGATCACATCATCCGGTTCTTTGAGAGCCGAGGATGCGATACCATAACTCTAAGTGAAGGGTTTGATCCTGGCTCAGAACGAACGCTGGCGGCGTGGATTAGGCATGCAAGTCGCACGAGAAAGTTTCCTTCGGGAAGCGAGTAAAGTGGCGAAAGGGTGAGTAATGCGTGGATAACCTACCCTCGAGATCGGGACAACAGTTCGAAAGGGCTGCTAATACCGGATACCACTCTGGATGCTGCGGCATCCTCTGTGAAAGGTGGGGACCTTCGGGCCTGCCGCTCGAGGAGGGGTCTACGTCCTATTAGCTTGTTGGTGGGGTAATGGCCTACCAAGGTGACGATGGGTAGCCGGCCTGAGAGGGTGTCCGGCCACACTGGGACTGAGACACTGCCCAGACTCCTACGGGAGGCTGCAGTCGAGAATAATCCGCAATGGGCGAAAGCCTGACGGTGCGACGCCGCGTGGACGACGAAGGCCTTCGGGTTGTAAAGTCCTTTCGCGCAGGATGAAAAGCTGGGTGTAAATAGCACTCTGCCTGACGTTACTGTGTAAAGAAGCTCCGGCTAACTTCGTGCCAGCAGCCGCGGTAAGACGAAGGGAGCGAGCGTTGTTCGGAATCACTGGGCATAAAGGGCACGCAGGCGGCCTTGTAAGTCGAATGTGAAAGCCCCTGGCTCAACCAGGGAATTGCATCCGAAACTGCTTGGCTTGAGCTCGGGAGGGGAGAGTGGAACTCCTAGTGTAGCGGTGAAATGCGTAGATATTAGGAGGAACGCCGGTGGCGAAAGC
>CAZAKZ010000002.1:0-106775 GCA_964485695.1 uncultured Planctomycetota bacterium
GCGTTCACAGCCATTCAGGTCCATTGCTACTGTACGGGCACGTTTCCGCCTTCAGCCGGACCTGAAACATACCGCTTTGAGCGGTTCACAATATAAAGCCTCCGGCCCTGCCGGTGGGAATCATTTCACCCCCTTTGCATAACTCGGACATACCCGTATCCTGGGCGTTTTTCCAGCGTCCACCTACCGGGTTCTTGATAAATGGTTACATCGCCGGCGGCACAGAGGTCCTCGTGGGTCGCCCTCGCTGTCTTCGTGGTGGCCGCCGCTTTCCGGTGCTGTTTTCCCGAAGCCTCGTTCTTTGGCCAGGACCAGTGCCGGGACATTGAATACGCCCGGAAGATCCTGTCAGGAGAGGTGTGGTTCCGCGGCGCCACCGTGGGCACCACCGGCCTCCATCTCGGGCCAGGCTACATGTACCTGGTGGCCCTCGGCCTCGTGCCCCGGAACAACCCCGTCGACTGCGTCCTGCTCCTGAGTCTGATCCATGCTGCCGGCGTGACCGGGTTCTATCTCCTGTTCCGGCGCATGTTCGGCCCGACCGTCGGAGCGGCCGCCGGACTCCTCCTGGCCGTGCATCCCATGATGCTGCTGAATGGCCGGGGTCTCGGAAATCCGGTCCTGGTCCAGCCTGTCACCTGCCTGTTTCTCGCCGGGATCTGGCTGAGAATCCGCGAGCACAGAGCCTGGGGCCTGGACCTGGCCGTGGTCGCGGCCGCATTCTCGGCCCACGTGCACCTGACCCTGGTGCTGCTCTGGCCGTGGCTCCTGGTGGCGTTCCTCCACCGCCCGCCGGGAGCCAGGCGAGTGCCCTGGATCGGTCTCGGCGTCGCTCTCCTCCTCACGGTGCCCTGGGTCGTGGTCGAAGTAATGGACTGGACCGCGTCCGGCCGGACGCTTCTGGGCCTGCCCGAGGCCTATCCTGCGGTCTCATACACCACGGCCCTCTTCCGGGCGTTAACGCCGGAACTCCGCCTCGAGGGCATGACCCTGTTCGGCGGGGAAACGTGGCAGGCCGTGGTCCGGGGCGCGGGCGTGCTGTTCTCCGGACTCGTGGCCTTCGGTGCGGTGAAGGCGCTGGCCGGCATGATCTCGACCTGGACGCGGTCCGGACTCGTCCTGTGGGGGCTATTCGTACCCTGCCTGGTGCTGTCCCTCATTTCGTTCCATTTCCACCTCTACTACCTCGAGATCACAGTACCGTTCCGGGCCCTCCTGGGTGCCCTGGGAGCTGTGGCCCTGGCCCGGCGATGGGGAATCTGGGTCCTGGCTCCTTGCGCCATTGTCTGGATGGGGCACTTCGGAGGCACCCTGTGGAACGACCTCGTCCAGGGTGTCCGGCACACCCATCCGTACGGCTACGACCTGAGACGCCGCTTTGAGCCCGGATGCCACCCGGGAGCCCGCGTGACGGCCGCTTCCATGAAAGCCGTATCATCCGGCCTCATGGAGTGCCTCGGCACCGAGTATGTTGATTGGCCAAACCGTGCCGTGGGCCCCTGGCGGGGCCTCTTCGGTCCGATCCGGGACCCCCGGTTCTGGTTTCCCGAAAACCAGGGATCTCCCCTCGGGGGGAAGGTTGGATTCCTCCTGATTTCCCAAGCAGAGGACACCTATCCTATTCCCGGCCCCCGCCACCGTTCAGGCTACTTCGACTGCGGTGCGTTTCGGTTGATTCCATTTCCCACCCGGTTCGAAACCCGTGCCTGGGAGATTCGAAACCCACAGGGCCACTGGAGCCGACTCCCCGGGGATATTCCCTACCGGCCTCCCCCCAAGATCCATTATCGCGAACTGCACATCCGCGGAACGCTGCACACGCCGCCGAACGGCTGGGAGCGCCTCTGCATCGAAACGGTCACGCATTTCGAGACGCGTGTGGTCTCCGTGAAACTCGACGGAAGGCCCATCCCCAGGATCCTCACCCGGCGCTGGCACAAGGTGTCGGTGGACGTGTTCGACCCGGGCCCGGTCTCCACCGGCACGCATTGCGTGGAAATCCACTCGGTGAACGACCTCCACGAAACCTATCCCTGGGCTCTGGAGGTGCTGGACATCTGGCAGTGACGGGGGATCAGTGAGGCCAGTACAGGACGGATGCGAACAGCGCGTAAATACTCAGGAGAATCCTGAGCAGGGACAAGAACTTGAAGGGCTTCGTCCTGACGAAGATCAGGCCGTTGACGATGCCATACATCGAGAGCAAGAAGGGCATCACGGCCAGAATCCGTTTCGCCACATCGTAGCCATCCGGGATCCCGGGGCCACCGATACCGTACGCGCTCGCCAGATGCTCCCGCAACAGCACCGACACATAAATGAGCAAAAACGCAGCGATCGGAGGTACGAATGCGAACGCCGCTGCCGTCTTTATGCCTTTTGATCTGGTCTTCTGCATCGCTTTCACCACCTCGGCCTCGACTCTATTCCAAGGCAGCACGAATGAAAGCCCGATTCGCAGGTCTGCGATATGGATTCTCGATGAACTGGGGGCTGCAACAGGCGTCTTGGTATATCACCTGAGATCCTTGTGCAATACTGCCGGCCTGACGATCTTGTAGATCTGTCATTGGAATTAGGAAGGCATCCATGAAGCATATCCACAAAACTCTGGCCGTGACTGCCGTCTTGCTGGCGGCCGTTCTCATTGGTTGTTCGAGCGATACCGGGACCGGCGAGAATCAAGACAAAGTGAGCCGGGGCGAACACGATCGAGACGCCCGGGAACACGGTCGCGAGGGAGGCGAGGAATCGGGCATCGAGCTCGGTCTGACCGAGACCTACGACAAGGTCCGGAACGGGGCCCGTCTGATCCTGGCCTACGATGCGAAGAGCAACGCCTTCATCGGCACGGTGGAAAACACCATGAAGAGGACCCTGAAGCGGGTTCGCGTCGAAGTTCACCTCTCGAACGGAATCGAGCTCGGACCCACGACGCCGGTGGACCTCGCACCCGGCAAGAAGATTGACGTCAAGCTGAAGGCAACGGAGAAGGGCTTCAAGGGCTGGACCGCCCATCCTGAAGTCGGAAGCGGCGAACACGGTCACGGTGAGCACGATCGAGAGGGTAGGGGAGAACACAGGTAGGGGGGGCGGAAAAGTCGATTACGGGGCCGTCAGAGGTCGCTTCTCAAGCCAGGCGCCCTAAATCCTGACCCACAAACAAGCTCGCGCATGGGGTTTGCGGATGGGCGATACTGGATTCGAACCAGTGACCTCCACAATGTGAGTGTGGCGCTCTAACCAACTGAGCTAATCGCCCTCGGCCGAAAATCTTAGGGGGGGCACTGGGGCGAGTCAAGGGCGAGGGATCTCGCGGGCCGGGGATCCCGGGAAAACCGCACCTCCGGTCCGGCATTCTTCGGGCAAAGGGCATCGACCCGGCCGGGGAATTTGTTACAATTCCCACTTCCACAGGCAGATACTCTCCGGCTTCGACCTTGTCCGAGGCCCGCGGATTCGTGATGGAATCCCGGGCGTGAGTCGGGGGTTTGTCACGGGAATCCCGTGGAAAAGACCGGCCCCGGGGGTCGGCGGGGAAAGGAAACAGAGATGTTGAAGAGTCCGATGTTCAGGCGACTGGTCCTGGGTCTCATGGTTGTGGCCGCGGTGGTGATTGTGGGGGAGGGCTGCGCGAAGAAGAAGAGAAGGAAGAAGAAGAAGGACTACAAGGTTCCCACGCAGGAGGAGATCTCCCGGTGGAGGGACCGGCTGAGGAACTCGGACCACAACATGGCCGTCATCCCGGCCGGGCGCTACCAGCTGGGGGACAACACCTTCGTTGGCAATCGAAAGCGCTTCGTGAAGCTCGAGGCTCCGTTCAAGATCGACAAGTTCGAGGTGACCAACCACGACTGGTGGATGTTCCTGTTCGCCACGAATAAATCCCAGGACTACTTTGCCGCTCCGCCGGTGGTCATGGGGGATTACGATACGGACAAGTGGGCTCAGGGCCACAAGTACTTCAAGTACGACTACGATCGTGCCAAGCACCCGATTCGTGCCATCGGGTACGACGAGGCCCAGATGTTCTGCAAGTTCGTCCGGAAACGCCTGCCCACCGCTGACGAGTGGGAGATCGCGGCCCGGGGGCCGGAAGGCCTGCGCTATCCCTGGGGGAACAAGTACTCCAGTGCCTACTGGAAGACCAAGGCCCAGACCAGCTTCATGATGAGCATCGAGACCACCGGTCGCGCGGACTCGAGTAGCATCATCTATCGCCACGACACCGTGGCGGTGGACTCCATGCCGGAGGGGCAGAGCCCCTTCGGGCTCTACCACATGGGGGGGAACGTGTCGGAATGGACCACTTCCCAGGTCACCACCGGCCACGGAGAGTGGAAGAAGGTCAAACGGTCTGAGCGGCCCAAGTCCCAGGTGGTCAAGGGCGGGAGCTTCTATTCCCGCCAGAAGGGATCGCTGGCGGCCCAGTACTTCGACCTGCTGCCCAACACGGCCTCGGACGTGTTCCGGGTCGGATTCCGGTGCGCCCGGGATTGAGCCCGGAGTAGGTACAAAAAAACGGGTCGGAAGGAGGATTCCGACCCGGGTAGGAAATAAGCCAAGGCTTCAAGTTTCGGCGCAGTCTGATTTGAGAAGAAAAAAGGGAAAAGAAGGGGAGAAAACAGAAAGTTATCGCACTACGCGCCACCTTGACTTGGAATTTCCCAGTTGCATCAGTCTTACGTATCTCAAAGATCAATGGATACCGGAGAAAAGGTCAACTTTTCCCGGTGTCATACACCGTATTGGATGCAGGGAGGGTTCGGAATTGTTCCCTCTCGATCCTCTCACCCGTAGAAATATTCCTGGCCCGGAAATCAGGTTCACGACCTCCGAATATCTCGAGGAATGGCCTTCTCGTCCTCAGGAATCCGGCCCGGAACGGCGATGAAAAGACAGGTTTTCGGGGCGGGGGTTGCACTGGACCCGTCCGGCGGTATTTTCTGAGCAGGCAAATATCCATAACTGGCGGTAAGGCAGGACTTTACTCAGGCGATGAAGAGACTTTTCCCAGGAAATTGCGGTTTTTCCCCCGGAATAGGCCGGTTCGGGGCCATTCTTCTGGTTGGACTCTCCCTGGTCGGGTGTGAAGGCCGGGAGGCCCCCGAGCTTACTCCGGTTTCGCCGCGTCCGACCCGGACCGAAGAGCCTGTGGTAGCCGACACGGAGAAGGAATCCCTGGCCTATGCCAACCTGATCCAGAGGTTCGGCCGTCCGGCTCCGGATCGCGGCAAGATCAAGGACTGGGCCCGGGCCCAGGTTCAGGCCATTCAGGCCCACCTGGACTCGTTTCCCAAGTCTCCGAGGGTTTTTCAGCTCTACCCGTGGATGATCATCAATGAAATCGACGTCCTCGGGCGCTACGACCGGGCGGATACCGCCCTGGACGCCATGGAAAGAGCGGCCCGGGCGGGAGAGGTGCCCGGGGCCGAGGCCGCGCTCCTGCGGGCGGGGAGGCTTCGTGTGAAGCTCTACGGCCGGATGAGCGACCGGGCCCGGGAGATCGTGGCCCTGAACCGGCTGATTCCGGACCTGTCCGGTGCGGAACGGAGGCTCATGGAGGGTCGGCTCCACGAGCTGAAGCACCTCTCACCCGGGTGCACGTTGCCGGAGGTCACGGGAACGGACCTCCAGGGCGCTACGGTCCACGGGGAGGCCTGGAGTGGAAAGGTATTGCTGCTCGATTTCTGGGATTCCGGCCATCCCGCCTGTGATTCGGATTTCCGGGATCGGGTTCAGGCGTATGCCGAGTTCCAGGACTCAGGACTCGTGATCGTGGGCGTGCCCCTGTGTCGATCCCGAAGCGAGGTGAAGAACTACATCCGGGACAGGAAAGCGACCTGGCCCCAGGTCTTTGACAAGCGCCGGCCGGGGAACGACCACCCCCTGGCCCGGGCCTTAAACGTGGTGGCGGGGCCGACCAGCTATCTGGTGGATCGGAAGGGTGTGATTCGATACAAGGGCCTGCGGGGCCGCGAGATGCTTCGTCGCATCGAGGAGCTCGTCAGGGAATCGCGGAAATAGTGTTTCGATTGATCCACGAAGGATGGAATCTGAATCCATGATGCGCAAGATGGAAAGACGCGTGGTTGCCTGGTTTGGTGTCCCGGTCCTGGCCGCCCTGGTATGGGCTTGCGGAGATACCCGTGAAAACACGAGGGGCAGCAAGGCCGTGGAGGCCGAAGCGAAGAAGGTCCAGCCCAATGTCACGGCAGCAGCCCTGACCCCGGATGCGGGCAAGGCCTCGCCCGGGCAGGAGAAGGCGACCGAGAAAGGCACGACTCCCCCTGAACCCACGGAAGAGGACACTCAGCAGGATCCTCTCGCCTATCGGGACCACTCACTCTTCCCCACCTCGGCCATGTCCGTCTACCTGCTCCTGAAGTTCAGCGGGGACAGCTCCGCCTCCTACCTGCGCATTCGCCAGTCCCTGCGGGGGGACCTCAAGGGCATTCGCTTCAGCCACATCAAGGCCTTCCTGGAGCGGTCCGGTATCCGGTCGGAGGCCCGGAAAGAGTCTCTGGCCAGGGTACTCAAGGCCGGTAATCCCGCCATTCTCCTGACCCAGACCCGGGAGACCCGCACCGACCCGTCCGCCGGTCAATGCGTGGTCTGCCTGGGCAGGGAGAAGGGGGGGGTACGCATCATCGATCCCATGGTGGGCAATCTGGTGGTCTCCGAGGAGGTTCTCGGACAGCGCTACATCGGAGCCAACCTTCGCATCGAAGGAGACCTGGACAGACCGGCCAAGAACGCTCCGGATCTTTTCTGCCGCGAGATCATCAAGAGCTTTGGCGAGGTACCCTCGGGTGCCAAAGTGGATCACAATTTTCCCATCCAGAACGCGGGTAGCAGGCCGCTCACGATATCCCGCGTGGAAACCACCTGCGGGTGCGCGGCGGCCATGATCAGCAAGAAGGGAAAGCTCTCCGAGGAGCGGATCAAGGCCATCAAGCCCGGAGAGAAGAACGATCCCAAGAAGCTCATCGTCCAGAAGGACTCCGGCGGGGTCATCCAGCCGGGCCAGACCGCCTGGATCTCGGCCCACGTCAACACCCTGCACAAGCAGGGATACATGGCCTTCCGCATCCGGGTCAGGAGCGACGATCCCGAGGAGTCCGAGCTCAGCGTCTCCCTCCAGGGGACCGTGGTCCGGGTGTTCGAATACGATCCCATCACCCTCTTTTTCAGGGAGGTCCAGTCCACGGAGGGCATCGCCTCCCACCTCTGGGTCCGCCACTACAAGTCCAAACCCTTCAAGATCTCCGGCATCCGGACCACGACCAAGCACATCGCGGCCCGTCTCGATCCTGAGGCGCCTCGAAATCCCATGCCCGTGGAAGAGAAATTCAGAATCCGGGGTGTCCTGCCCAAGGGGCATCCAGAGGATCAGGGATGGGTGGGCTTGAAGGTAGAGATCCTACCAGGCGCCCCCATCGGTACGTTTTCAGGGACGGTGTCCTTGAAGGCCGACGAGACGCCCATCGAAATCAACGTGGCCGCACTGATCAAGGGCAACATCAAGGTGACGCCGGGCTACTTCAGTTTCGGCCACATCAAGAAGGGTGAACCGCGCAAGGTCCTGGTCTCGATCTCCTCGAAGCTGGGCAAGGCGTTCAAGGTCGACAGGGTGGAAGTCAACAAGGACTTCATGGTCGCCAAGGTCATCCCCGGAGGGAACGGCCACTACCAGGTCAAGCTGAGCCTCAAGGAGGGCTGGAGCAAACACGATATTCAGGGCGTGGTCACCATTCACTCCAACGATGCCCTGGAGCCGAGAAAAAAGGTCCTGGTGTACGGATTCATCAAGCGCGAGTAGTCCAGGAACCGCCTGGATTTCGGATCGAACTCCCCGGCCAGGAAAATAGGGGGATGGATTTGAGGATCCGCGGGTTTCATGCCGATATCCAGGACCATGGACGGGTACAAGCCGAGTATTCTCGCCAAGATCCTGGCAGTCGGTTTCATCGGGCTCCTGGCCTCGATGGGGCTTCTGCTGTACACCCTCACCCTCGTGGATCAGGGAGGCGTGCGCGCCGAAGATCTCCTCATGAGCCAACTGACCTTCCAGCGCCTACTTAGGCAAGGTGAGGTCGTTGAATGCACCCTGAAGGACGGGGAACTACGGGGATTCCGCAGGGGCATGGGCAACAGGAGGCGCCCGTTTGTCGTGCAAGGCACGATCCCCGGCTCCCTCAAGCGGGAGATCCTCAAGAGACGGATTCCCTTCAAACAGATCCAGGTCAAGGCCGAGCCGGGCCCGAATCGCATGGGCGTAAAACCGATCCAGAAGTGACCGGATATCCGAGTACCGGGTCTCGTGATTTCATGCAGGGTGGCCTGGCACCGGAGTTTTTTCTGTGTTAAATCTCCATTCTGACTCGAGATATCCGCCCTGAACCCGGGTCAACACTGCTGAAAAAGGATCGTAAGTAAATGGGATATCCGGTATAAACGCTGGGTATCCGCGTGCAGATCGCGATTTCAATCCCGGAACGCGTGCGCCCGGGGCAATCCGGTCCGGTCGATTGAAATCAATACCCGCACGGTCCTGAACCTCTGGTTTCCAGGACCACGCACGCCACGGTTGCAGGCCCCCTGGTGGCGGTTTGGAGGGATTATCCTTGGCCAAGAAAGCAGGATTCAACTTCTACTGGATACTGGTCATCCTGGCCGTCCTGTTCATCATCTTTTACCTCGAGATCCCCGGCGGCCCCAAGAACTGGGAGCTTCACGAGCTGAAGAAGGCCATCGAGGCGAACAAGGTCGTGGAGGTCACCTTCGAACAATCCGGCGAGATCACGGGCGTCTACCGGGAACCCGGCTCCGGGGAGGAGGACCTGAGGAAGCGGTTCAAGACCATCTATGTCACCACGGACCGGGACTACATCTCGGAGGTGCGGAGGCTCCTGGAGGCGAAGGATATCCCGCACCAGGGCAAGCAGCCCAACAGTCTGACCAAGAACCTGCACTGGATCCTGCTGATCCTCATCGCCGTGGTGTTCTGGATCCTGATCGTGCGCCAGATGCGGCGGACGGACACCACGGTCATGAGCTTCGGCAAATCCAAGGCCAAGATCACGGCCGAAAAGGACACCAACACCTCGTTCGAGGACGTGGCCGGCTGCCAGGAGGCCAAGGAAGAGCTCCAGGAGATCATCCAGTTCCTTCGCAGTCCCAAGAAGTTCCAGGTCCTGGGGGGGAAGATCCCCAAGGGCGTGCTCCTGGTCGGCTCTCCGGGCACCGGCAAGACCCTCATTGCCCGGGCCATTGCCGGCGAGGCCGGCGTTCCTTTCTTCAGCATCTCGGGTTCGGATTTCGTGGAGATGTTCGTGGGCGTGGGCGCGGCCCGGGTGCGGGACCTCTTCAACCAGGCCAAGACCAAGGCCCCCTGCATCGTGTTCATCGACGAGATCGACGCGGTAGGAAGGCAGCGATTCGCGGGCATCGGCGGCGGCCACGACGAGCGCGAACAGACCCTGAACCAGTTGCTGGTGGAGATGGACGGCTTCGAGTCCCCAAAGGGGGTGATCATCATCGCCGCCACCAACCGGCCCGACGTGCTGGATCCCGCCCTGCTGAGGCCCGGTCGCTTCGACCGCCGGGTGGTGGTGGACTCCCCGGACATCAACGGCCGCGAGGAGATCCTGCAGGTGCACACCAAGGGCAAGCCCCTGCACACGGAGGTGGACCTGGCGGTGGTGGCCCGCCAGACCCCCGGTTTCAGCGGCGCGGACCTGGCCAACGTGGTGAACGAGGCCGCGCTGCTGGCGGCCCGCCGGGACGGCACCAGCATCACCATGGAGGACCTGGAGCACGCCGTGGATCGGGTCATTGCCGGACCGGAGCGAAAATCCAGGGTCATCAGCGAGAAGGAAAAGGAGATCGTGGCCTACCACGAGGCCGGTCATGCCCTGGTGAACGAGCGCATCGAGGATGCCGACCCCGTGCACAAGGTGTCCATCATTCCTCGCGGCTACGGCATCGGGGGCTTCACCATGAGCCTTCCCGAGGAGGACCGCTACCTGAATACCCGGAAGGAGCTCCTGTCGCGCATCACGGTGCTGCTGGGCGGTCGATCCTCCGAGGAACTGAGGTTCGAGGAGATCTCCACCGGGGCGGCCAATGATCTAGAAGTTGCCTCCAACATTGCCCGGGCCATGGTGTGCCAGTACGGCATGAGCGACAAGGTCGGCCCTCTCACCTTCGGCGAGAACACCAAACAGGTCTTCCTGGGCCGGGATTTCAACCGCGACCACGCTTTCAGCCAGGAAACCTACCAGACCATCGATTCCGAGGTGAAGCGCATCGTGTCCGAGTGCCACGACAGAGCCCGGAAAGTCCTCAAGGAAGAGGAACACCTGCTCAGGAACATCGCGGAAGCCCTGAAGGTCTACGAGACCATCACCCGGGAGGAGTTGCTCAAGATCCTGGCCGGAGAGGAGCTGCCGGCGCCCAAGAAGGCTGTCTCCGCAGAGCCGGAATCGGGCGAGACCGAGGCGGAGGCCGACGCGCCGGAGACCTCGGATCGCACGGATGGCGAGCCCGGAGGAGATCCGGGCCTCTCCACGGCCGGCGCCTGAGCACCGCTGGCTCGACCTCTTCGGGCTAATCCAGGCTAAGGAGTCGCCATGGCTGATCCGCCTCCCAGGCTGTTTCTCATCGACGGATGTGCCCTCGCATACCGGTCCCACTTCGCCATGGCCCGCAATCCCCTCATCAATTCTCGCGGCGAGAACACCTCGGCGGTCTTCCTGTTTCTCCGCACCCTCCGGTCTCTGTTCGACCACGAGGCGCCCACCCACGTGGCCGTGGTCTTCGACACGCCGGAGGCCACCTTCCGCCACGAGAAGTTCGAGGAGTACAAGGCCACCCGGGAGAAGATGCCCGACGACCTCGTGAACCAGCTCCCTATCATCCAGGAGCTGATCTCGGCCCTGGGCATACCCCGGGTGGAGAAACCCGGCTTCGAGGCGGACGACGTCATCGGCACCCTGGCGGTGCGGGCCGCAAGGGAGGGCATGGATACGTTTCTGGTCAGCCGGGACAAGGACTTCATGCAGCTCCTCGGCCCGCACATTCGGATGTACGATCTCCGGCGGGGCATGGCCGAAGCCGAGGTCCTCGGTCCGGAAGCGTCGCTGCGCCGGTTCGGCGTCGGGCCCGACAAGGTGGTGGACGTCCTGGGACTCATGGGGGATAGCTCCGACAACGTGCCCGGCGTGCCCGGTGTGGGGGAGAAGACCGCCGTGAAGCTCGTCACGGACCATGGCAGCCTGGAGGCTGCCATCGAGGCGGCCGAGAGGGGCGAGGTCGCCGGTCGGGCCGGCAAGAACCTGGTGGCGTTCAAGGACCAGGCCATGCTCAGCAAGGACCTGGTCACCCTCGACACCGAGGTGGATCTGGATCTGGGCCCACAGGACCTGACCCGGGGCGAGAGCGACCCCACCGCCCTGCGAACCCTGTTCATGCGGCTGGAATTCCGAGACCTGCTGGAGGCCATCGACGAGGGAGAGTCGGAGACGCAGGCGCGCCACTACCACCTGGTTCAGACGCCGGACACCTTCAGGGCCCTGGTGGAAGTGCTTCGGGAGGCCGGCCGGTTCGTCCTGGACCTGGAGACCACGAGCCTGAATCCTCGGGAAGCCCGCATCGTGGGCATCAGCCTGAGCGTGAAGCCCCACGAGGCCTATTACGTGCCCACCAACCTGGACCCGCCCGTTTTCCTCGGCAGGATCTCGGCGGAAAGTACGATGCCGGGAGAGGCCCCCGGGGCCGGGGACAGCCTCTTCTCGGAGGAAGGGGAGCACCGGGATCTGGCCCCGGTGCTGGAGGGGCTTCGACCCCTTCTGGAGGATCCGGCACTGGCAAAGTGCGGCCAGAATTTGAAGTACGATCTCCTCGTTCTGAGGCACCACGGCATCGAGGTCGGGGGCGTGGCGTTCGACACCATGGTGGCGGCCTACCTGGACGATCCGGGTGCCCGACAGCACGGTCTCGACGCCCTGGCCCTCCGATTCCTGCGCGTCAAGAAGATCCCCATCGAGTCCCTCATCGGAAAGGGAAAGAAGCAGATCACCATGGACGCGGTGCCGGTGGAGGACGTGACCGAGTATGCCTGCGAGGACGCGGACGTCACCTTCCAGCTGTGGGAATTCTTCACGGGGCGTCTCAGGGAACTGGGTGTAGAGACCCTCAACGCCGAGGTGGAGGTTCCCCTGATCCAGGTCCTCATGGACATGGAGAGCCGGGGCATCCGGCTGGACACGGGGAAACTGAAGCACCTCGGAGAGGGCCTGAGAGCGGACCTGGACCGACTGGAGACCGATCTGCACGCCCTGGCCGGAGAACCGTTCAACGTCCAGAGCCCCAAGCAGCTCCAGCCCATCCTCTACGAGAAGCTGAAGGTGCACGAAGCCGTGGGCGTCAAGCGTATCAAGCGCACCAAGACGGGACTCAGCACGGACCAGAGCGTTCTCGAGACCCTGAGACCCCACCCCTTCGTGGAGAAACTCCTGGAGTATCGCGTCAAGGCCAAGCTCCAGAACACCTACGTGGAAGCCCTGCCGACCATGGTGGACCCTTTGGACGGTCGAATCCACACCTCCTTCAACCAGACGGTGACCGCCACCGGGCGCCTCAGTTCGTCCAATCCGAATCTGCAAAACATCCCCATCCGGACGCGCATCGGCAGCCGTATCCGGGAGGCCTTCCTGCCGGCCGCAGACGGCTGGAGGTTGCTCAGCGCCGACTACAGCCAGGTGGAGCTGCGAATCATGGCCCATCTGAGCCGGGACGAGGCCCTGCTGGAAGCGTTCAGGGCCGGCGAGGACATCCATTGCCGGACCGCCGCCCTGGTGTTCGAGGTTGCCCCCGAGGACGTGACTCCGGAGCTCCGGTCCAGGGCCAAGGCCATCAATTTCGGCATCATGTACGGCATGGGATCCAACCGCCTGGCCCGGGAAACCGGCATCTCCGACAAGGACGCCCGGGCCTTCATCCAGGCCTATTTCGAGGGCCTTCCGGCGGTGAAGGCGTTCCTGGACGGGTGCATCGAGATGGCGGAAAAGAACGGATTCGTCACCACCCTCCTCAACCGCAGGCGGAACCTGCCCGAGATCCAGTCCGGAGATCCTCGCATCCGTGCCCAGGCCAGGAACATCGCCGTGAACACCCCGATCCAGGGGACGGCTGCGGACCTGGTGAAGGTGGCCATGGTCAAGGTGCACCAGCGCATGAAGCGGACGGGGATGGAGTCCAACCTGTTGCTCCAGGTGCACGACGAGCTGGTCTTCGAGGCGCCGGAATCCGAGGTGGAGGCCCTGCGGGCCCTGGTGGTGGAGGAGATGGAGGGGGCGCTCAGCCTGGACCTGCCCCTGAAGGTGGACATCGGGGTGGGAGAGAACTGGCTGGAAGCGCATCCGTGATCCCCTACCCGGGGTAGGGCAGAGGCCGGGCGAAGGCCGGGAACGGGGGGGGGGATATTCAGCCCATCAGCCCCCTGCGGACGAGAAGAGCCCCTCGGCGGCCTTCACGGCGTTCCGGAGCAGCACGGCCACGGTCATGGGTCCCACGCCGCCCGGCACCGGGCTGAGGAACGAGGCCTTTTCCTTCACGGATTCAAAATCCACGTCGCCCACGGTCACGGTGCGGACGGTTCCGTCCTCTACCTGGCGCTTAACGCGGTTGATGCCGATGTCGATGACCACGGCTCCGGCTTTTACCCCGTCGGCGGTGATGAGGCCGGGGCTGCCCGCGGCCACGAAGAGACAGTCCGCCCGCCGGGTATGATCCGCCAGGTTCTTCGTGTAGATGTGGCACACCGTGATGGTGGCCCAGCGCTCCAGGGCCATGAGGGCCACGGGAACCCCCACGGTCTCGCTTCCCCCCACCATGACCACGTTTCGTCCGTGGAAGGAGAAACCCGTGTGGAGCGCCAGTTCCACGGCGGCCTCGGCCGTGCAGGGTCGGAGTGCGGTGTCGGAGGCGTCGAAGCTCCCTGCGTTCCGGGGGTGGATCCCCTCGACGTCCTTGTCCGGCCGGACTGCGGAGCGCAGGGCACCGAAGTCCACGCCGGGGCCCATGGGCTTCACCAGGAGGATTCCGGTGATCCCGGGATCCCGGTTCAGGACCTCCAGGCGCTGGATCACCTCGGCCGTGTCTGCGTCCTCGGGAAGCACGGATTCCGAGAACAGGATGCCTTCGGTCTCGCAGGCTCGGGCCTGGGACCGGATGTAGAGTCCGGAGGCCGCATCGCCTCCGACGCGTACGGCCGTGAGGTGGGGGGGGGTGCCTACCCCGGTCAGGCGGGCGGTCCTTTCTCGCAGGTCGGCCCGGATTTCTGCCGCCAGGGCCTTGCCGTCGATGATGCGGGCGGTCATTCCGATACTATCCTCAGGATGAATGGGTGGCGTTCCGGCCGATCCGGGGGATACAGCCTTTCTCGAAAACTCGTTGCGTCTTATACTTGACAGCCGCGGATGAAGAGAATCCGCACCACGACGATCGTTGCAAGCACTTACGATAATCAAAGTCGGGAAACCGGACAAGGGCGAATCGGCCGTCTGTTCCGGACGCCGGCGAGATGGAGCCATGCAAAGGAATACCTTCCGGGGCCGGGGAGGATTCGAGCTCTTCAACCGACCCACGCCCCGGGTCATCAAGATCCTCCTCTACGTCAACATCGGCGTCTACATCGGCGATTTCCTCCTACGGCTCCTCAGGATTCATTTCCTGCACGACTGGTTCGCCCTCACACCCGAGAGGGCCGTGTCGGATTTCATGGTGTGGCAGTATCTGACCTACGCCTACCTGCATTCCCCCACGTCTCCCCTTCACATCCTCTTCAACCTGCTGATCCTGTGGATGTTCGGTTGCGAGCTGGCGGGCTATTTCGGAGCCAAGCGCTTCCTGGTGCTCTATCACGTTGCCGCCTTCACGGGCGGCGTCGCCCAGGTGGTGTCCCAATACGTGAAGAACGCTCCGGCCGAGTCCACCGTCGGGGCCTCCGGGGCCATCATGGGACTACTAGCGGCCTACGCCCTGCTGTTCCCCAACCGCCAGATCCTCTTCTTTCTCATCGTCCCCATGAAGATGAAGTACTTCATTCTCATCATCATCGGCGTCGACTTCATCAGCGGCACCAACTTTCTGAGCACCGGAACCGCGCACTTCTGCCATCTCGGAGGCATCCTGGCGGGCTTTCTCTACATGTTTCTCAGCGGCCGACTCGGAGAGTTCTTCCTCCGCCTGGAAGAGAAGATGAGAGCCCGGGAAGCGGAAAAGGAACAAGACGTTCGAAATACCGTCGACGCCTTGCTCGAGAAGATCCGCCGCGAAGGCATCCACACGCTGTCGGCCCGGGAGAAACGATTCCTGAACAATGCGAGCAAGCTGTACAAGAAAGAGGATCACCTGCCGTAAACATGACCTCCTGTTTTGGGCCCGAAATGCCGGGATGGTCTCCGTGCGGGTACTCAAGATCCTCCTGGTCTGGACCGCAGTCGTGGTCCTCGTTGTGGGGCTCTCCGTGGTGCTCCCAGCACTTCGCGAGCAGAACTTTCTCCGCTACTTCGACGATTCCCGAAAGATCCAGAACGACCTGTTCACGATCTACCACGAGAAGGACGATCCGGCCGGAGCGGCGGTGGAGGGCATCCTGCGGAAGTTCCTGGTCCACCTCTACGAGGCGTGGGGCGGGCCGGATCGGCTGAATCTCATTTCGCCCAGCGAGCTGGAGTTCCCCGTCCTCGTCCTCCTCTTCAAGGACGAGGAGCGCCTGCGGAAATACCACGGACCCCGTTACCTGGACCAGATCATCGAGTTCAATGCCGGCATGTACGAGCCCGTTGCCCGTACCATCTCCCTCTACTCGGACACCCGTCGCGGCTTCCCCGAGCTGCAGCGCGGTCTCTACCATGAGACCACGCACATGGTCCTCGACCGCCTCGTGCGGGCACGCGAACCCGCGTGGAGCCTGTGGCTGAACGAGGGCCTGGCCACCTACCTGGAGTCCAGCCGGGCGATACCGGGGGTGGGATTCAAACTGGGCGACACGAAGCAACGCTACCTGGTCTCGGCCCTGGGGGCGAAATCCACCTCGCTCCGCGATGTACTCGATTTCACCCACGCGGACTTCACGGGCGCGGATAACACCCGGGCCTATGCCCTGAGCAGCCTTCTGGTGGCTTTTCTTCTGGAGGCGGACGGGCGAAAATACCAGGAAGTATTCTGGAGATACTTCGACGCGGAACGGGAAACCGGCCCTGTGAAATCCGGCACCCTGGAGCACCTGCTCGGCGAGGATCTAGAGACGCTGACCCCCGCCTTCCAGGCCTTTGTCCGGGCCCGGCTCGGGCTGGGCGAGGAAAGGAATCGGAACGGGTGACCCGCCGGGGGGACGGTGAGGGTTTCATCCGGCCTCGATTGAGGTTATCTTTACAGCAGGGTCCGGCCCGTTGGAGGGCCGGCAGTGGAGGAGGTGCGGTTCGTGTTATGAGATCGAGTTGCATCGGACAAGAGGAGCAAGAAATGAACACGCGAACTTGGTGTCTTATCCTGATGGCAGCGATTTTCTGTCTGGGAGTCCTGTGCGAATCCCTCCCGGCCCAGAGCAAGGCAGCGGACTTCTGGCGGGATTACATCGAAGCCTACAAGGACCCCTCCGGATTCGCCAAGAAGCGGAATCTCGTCAAGAAGAATCCGGTAGTGATCAACGAGGCCGTCACCTACCAGATCTACTCCGCCGCCAACTCCCTGGTCGCGAACAACCAGGAGGAAGCCCAGGAGCGAATCAAGATCCTGGAAGACCTGGGCCAGATGTACAACCTCATCTACCGGTCCAAGCGCCTCCTTAGGCGCATCGAGTTCGCCAAGAGCCTGGATGCCGAGAAGGCCCAGACCCTCGTGGATGCGTATTCCAAGTGGGACAAGTACCTTCGCAAGCACCTGGACAAGAAGATGAAGCTGGACCCGATGATGCTGGAGACCATGATCATGGAGGGGACCGAGATCATGGAGCTCCTGGAGGAGATCAAGGAGGATTTCACCCTGGGCGACGTCTGCCAGATCCTGGGCTTCTACTACGAGACCAAGGAAGACTTCGTGGAACTGGCCCAGGTCCTGAACAAGTCCAAGCGCTCCTTCAGTCGGCACAAGCGCACGGAAAAGGAGAACGAAGTGGCCCTGAAGCTCCGGAACCTGGAGAGGAATCACGGCATCCGGGTCAACAAGGACGGCGCGGCCGAGGGGAACATCACCAAGAAGGTGAAGAAGGTCCGCAAGGTTCCGGACAAGCTCGGCTCGGTGAAGACCAAGTACAAGAAGGACAAGAGCCCCACCAAGTTCGAGAGTATCCACCAGATCAACTACTTCGACCACATGTTCTGGACCGGAGTTACCGTGAAGAAGGATACGCCGCAGAACTGGCCCCTGGGCGACGGCTCCGTCATCACCTGGGAGGGCGGGGTCAAGCTCTTCCTCGATGTGAACAACACCGGGAAGAGACTCAAGGTCATCAAGGCGCCGAGTGGAACCCAGAACGTGGTGGACATCAAAGTCCGCTACGCCAGCGGCGAGGGCAAGTATCGACTGCTGGTCCGGGGGCTCGGAGATGAAAAATTCCTGGGACAGCCCGTCCGGTACGGTTCCGCCAAGTCATTCAACCTGATGTATGCCCGGGCGTGCCACCTGGAAGGTAAATTCAAAGGGGTCAAGTTCTGTCTCATCGATGACAACGTGAACGGCAAGTACGACGACTACGGCACCGACACCGTGAAGATCGGCAAGGAGCCGATCCAGCCCCTGGGCAAGATCATGAACTTCGGCGGCACCCTCTATTCCATCGCCCGCGTGAAGCAGGACGGATCGGAGATCGACTTCGAGGAGTACGTCGGCGATACCGGGAAGCTGCAGGTCAAGTGGACCGGCGCCCGGGGCGTCAAACCCACGATTCTCGTCTTCCAGTGCACCCGGGGCGAGTTCATCAACTGCTTCTTCAACGTGGCCTCCGGAGAACCCGTCCTCCTTCCCAACGGGTATTACCAGTTCACCCACGGAATCATCTCCAAGGGCACCGGAAAGAAGGTGCGGTACATCCAGGTCGGCACGGGCAAGAGCGAGGTGTTCGAGGTGGGAGAAAACCAGACTGTGGTCAAGGAGATGGGTGCGCCCTTCGACGTCATGGCCGGCGTCAAGGCCGGGGGCAAGGGCGTCATCCTCCCAGGCTCGGATATCAAAATCTACGGCGCCTTGAAGGAGGAGTATCACCACTTCTTTCCCGAATCCTACAAGCCCACCGCTTCGGTCCGGATCCAGGGCGGCGGCACGGTCTGCAGCAACAAGAAGCTGGGGCGTCCGGGTAAGGAGGAGGCCGACAAGGGCGGCATGGACATCTTGTGGTTCCCCAAGAACCTGGAGTTCAAGGGTAGCATCAAGAAGAAGTACGAGGTGAAGATCGACATCACCGACAAGCTCCTGGGCAAGATCAAGGGGAACTGGAACGAGGCTGCGGAAATCGTCCAGCCGTGAGGACCGGCATATTTAGCGACCCCGCTGGTGCCTATTCAGCAGCTCGAGGAGCGGATTTCCCCCGGCCGGGGGCGCCTTCCCGCCCAGCAGCTGGTTGAAGGTCTTGACTCCGGGAGGGACGCCTCCGGGGGGTCCGGTCCCCCCGGCGCCCGGCTGGCCGGGGAGCCCGCCCCCGCCACCGGCCCCCTTGGCCGCCCGTGGATTCCCGGGCTCGAGGGCGGCCAGCTTGGTCATGTCCTCATCCAGGCCCGGGGGCAGGGCCATGACCCGGTAGATCCGCTGCCTCTTGAACCGGCTGATGTAGTTCTTGTCCTGGAGGTCCTCGGCGGTGTCCTTTTCTCCGATGGAAATCACCAGGGAGAGGAGCACGGCCCGGGGCAGCCCTTTCTCGGGAGAATACTCCCATTCCTCGCCGGCGCTTTCCCACTCCACCTCGTCCTCCTTGCCCACGTAGCGGAACTCGAACGATTCGACCTGGTCGTGGAGCAGGGCGAAGCGGCCGCCCTTGGTGGAGTCCGCGTCCAGGGGGGCTTCACGCCGGTAGAGAGAGAGATACCCCTCCCGGGTCTTGCTCGCCACGGCCACGTAGGTGACCTCGTTGAAACCCTGGATGCCCATCTCGTCTTCTTCCAGGGTCGGCAACAGGGTAGCCGTGCTGGTGACCAGGGTCAGACGGTCCGCCTCGAGGCCGAGTTCGCGGTCATTCTCGGCCTCAAACGGCGTGCCGCCGTCGTAGTCCGCAACGTAGACGGCCTGTAGATCCCGGGCGATCATGTCGGCGATGCGGTCGGCCACCACAGCCGCGTCGTTGTATCCGGATATCTTCACGTGGGTGGTCATGGTGCTGTAGATGACGCCGTAGAGCACGGCACAGATCATGGCGGTGAGCATGATGGCCAGGAGGACTTCGATGAGGGTGAAGCCGTCACGGTCCCGTGCGGGTCGTGCGATCTTGGATTCGAGCCATGGCTTGTTCATCTATCTATCCCTCATCGTCCTGCTGCGCCCTGCAAAAGGCCTCCGGCACCGGCGTCACCACCGGCAGCACCGCCGCCGCCCAGCATCTTGGCAAGGGCCTTGGGATCGGCCTCCTTCAGGTGATAGGTGACCACCTCGAGCGTCTTGAATTCCTCTTCGGTGTCAGCGGGGTAGGAGATCTCGAGGACGTACCGCATGAGGTCCTCGCCCTTGCCGGCGCCCAGCAGGGCGGCCAGTCCGCCCGGAGGGGATTTTTCCTTTTCCTTTTTGGCCCCCCCGAGCCCTTCCTCCTCCTCCGGATCCAGGAGGTCCACGGGTTCCGCCTCCTTGACGTGCCAGTAGAATCCGGGATAGACATCCAGGTCGAAGGCGTCGCGCGCGCCGGTCTTGTATTCCTTGCCGCTGCGGATCTCCTCCAGGATCTGCTGGCCCAGTCGGCGAGCGATGCGGAGGTTCTTGGCCCGGCCGGTGTGGTCGATGGCCCGGTCCCGGAGGATGAGGAGGCTGACGATGGTGACCGAGAAGATGGCCGTGGCCACCACCACCTCCATGAGGGTCAACCCGTTCTGATTGCAGGACCTAGAGTCCCGGAAGCGATTCAGTAACACCGTCGAACTCCTTGTAATACCGATGAATGGAAACGTGGCCGGTCAGGCCGTTCACGTCCACGGTCACCCACTCCTCCTCCTCCTGGCCCTTCAGGTAGATCGAGTGGGAGACGCAGGCCCCGAAGGGCGTGAAATCGAATCGTTCGATAAAGCGCTCCGCGGCCTTGACCGAACTCACCACGCTGTGGAGTCGAATCCCCGTCGGGAACTCCCACCGGTCCTCGATGGATCGCAATTCCTCGTGATGCGGGGCGCCGCGTTCCTCACCGTAGTAGCGGCGCGTCAGGTAATAGGTGCTCTCGTCCAGGTCGTAGTAGACGTAGATGGGTTTGCCCGAGCCGATGGCGAATCCCCGGGCGAATTTCAGGCGGTTGGCAAGTTCCCGGCCGGCGGCCCGGAGGCGGCCGTCGCGGGTCACGCCGTCCAGGTTGAGGATGACGAAGCCGGATCCGATGACCAGGATGGCCAGCACGATGATCAACTCCACGAGGGTGAAGCCGTCCCGGCCGGAGCGGGGGCCCGGATTTCCAGGCCTTTCCTTGCCGACCGCCGCCGTGGTCATCTCGGATCACTCGTCCTTTTTCTTGCCGAGGGTCTTGATGTTCTTCAGGTTGAGGTCCATGTCGTATTCGCCATCCCCGCCTTCATCCCCGTCGGCGCCGTAGCAGACGATGTCGAATTCCCTCTTGCCCAGTTGTTTGTAGATGTACTCGTTTTCCCAGGGATCCAGGGGCACCTCGTTGTCCTCGAACTGGTCGGCGATCTCTTCGAGAGACTCGGGCAGGCGGTTCTTCTCGAGCTGGAAC
The DNA here is from genome assembly GCA_964485695.1 of uncultured Planctomycetota bacterium. GTDB lineage: Bacteria > Planctomycetota > JAFGQW01 > JAFGQW01 > JAFGQW01 > CAZAKZ01. The sequence goes on from CAZAKZ010000002.1 coordinate 20,924, forward strand.
ATCTTGATGGCCTTCTTGATCTCGGTCATGTCGTGAACCGCCTTGGCCACCTTCGCTTTTTCGCCCTTGCCGATGAGCTTCAGGGCGGCGAAGGAGCCAAGGATGCCGATGATGAGGATCACCACCATGAGCTCGACGAGGCTGAATCCCGCATTTCGCCTCCGGGTACGGGTCTTCATGAATCTGTCTCCTGTGTAGAAGTGTTTTTCTTGTATGTCATGTGTTTCAATTTCATGGATATCACAGCTTCACGTCCGTGGACTCCAGGATCGGGATCAGGATGGACAGGATGATGAATCCCACGACCACGGCCATGACCAGGATGAGGACGGGCTCCAGGATGGACACCATCTTCTGGGTGGAGATCTCGATCTCCTCGTCGTAGGACTCGGAGATCCTGTCCAGCATTTCCTCCAGCTGGCCGGTCTGCTCGCCCACGGAGATCATGTATCCGACCACCGGCGGGAAGACCCCGCTCTTTTTCAGGGGCGTGGCAATGTCGGCGCCCTCCAGGATCCGGGTGTGCACCACCTCGATGACATTGGACAGCACGGCGTTGTTCACGATGTTCTTGACGATTCTCAGACCGTCCAGCACCGGGATACCGCTCTTGAGCAACGTGGAGAGGGTGATGGCGAACCGGGATACGGACTGCTTCTTGAACACCGGTCCCAGGACCGGGACCTTCAGCAGGGCCGTATCGATCCACAGCCGCCCACCGGTCGTCTGATGGATGGATCGAAACACGACGCTCAGGGCGAAGAAGACCAGGAGCAGGAGCCACCACGACGACTTGAGGAAATCGGAAATCGAGATGAGGAGCTGGGTCATCCACGGGAGATCATTGCCCGTCTGGGCCAGGACCAGGGTGATCTTGGGCACCACGAAGGTGAGGAGAACCACCACGACCACGGCGGCGATGAGGACCAGCAGCAAGGGATAGGTCATGGCCGCTGTCACCTTGCTGCGGATCTTGGCCTGCTTCTGGATGAAGGTGCTGAGGCGCGCCAGCACCACGTCCAGGTGGCCGCTGGCCTCCCCGGCCTTGACCATGTTGACGAAGAGGTCGTTGAAGAAGTGGGGGTAGTGAGCAAGAGCCTCGGCCAGGGGAGCACCCTGGGTCACCTTTTCCTTGATGGTCCGGAGCGCCTCCTCCACGTCCCGGTGCTCCACCTGGTCGATGAGGGCGTTCAGGGCGTCGGCCAGCGGGATACCGGCCCTGAGCATGGTGGCCAGCTGCCGGGTCAAGGTGGCGATTTCTCCGCTGCGGCGGTTCTGGAGGACGGGCAAATGGAGCCACCGGCCCTCGGGAACACCCCGGCGAGACTTCCCGGACTTCCTCTGGGATATGGCGATGACGTGGAGCATCTTCTGGCGGAGCTTTTCCCGGGCATCGCGCGAACTGTCCGCATCGAGGATTCCCGTCCGGGTATCCCCCGATCCGGTCATGGCCTTGTACTCGAATATGGGCATTCTCGCCCCCATCTCCAGGAAAAATCGAGGTTCCTCACCGAACGCCTCTCCACCGTGAATTATCGGGATCGGCACCCGACCCTTCCAGGCGGGGAGAAAGAAACCTGCATCCGAATTGTGCGACCTTTCAGAAGAGGTTGCAACCCAAGAAGTAGCACACCTTGCCGACCGGATTTCCTCGCGGCCGGGCCTTGACTTGGCTTCGACGTTTCGGGTGCCGTGGATATTCCAAGGAGTCTACAGCGTAATTCTCGGTCTTGGAATCGGTTGCAGCAGAACCAGGGCTGCATTTCCGGTTTGCATTTGCCCGGTTGCATTCGCCGGAGTCCACGGCCCCTGGTTTCAGATCACGTCCATCTGGGTGACGCGCAGGACCTCGTCGATGGTGGTGATCCCAGTGATGACCTTTTCGACGCCATCCATACGCAGGGTTCTGTGGCCGCGTTCCACCGATCCCTTCTTGATGGTGGAGGCCCCGAGGCGGTCCATGATCTGGTTCCGGACCACCTCATCCACGGGGAGCATCTCGTAAATGCCGGTCCGGTTCATGAATCCGTTGAAGCAGTGGTCGCACCCGTGGCCGCGGGTCAACTTGCCGTTCCGTAGCTTATCGGGATGGAGCCCCAGGAGCTCCATGCGTTTGAGATCCGTGGCAGAAGGCGTGTAATGGTACCTGCATTCCGGACAGATCACGCGCACCAGACGCTGCGCCATGACCAGGATGAGGGACGAGGCCACGAGGTAGGGCTCGATGCCGATGTCCAGGAGTCGGCTGATGGCGCCGGCTCCGTCATTGGTATGCAGGGTGCTGAACACCAGGTGGCCGGTAAGGGCCGACTGGATGGCAATACGGGCGGTCTCTTCATCGCGCACCTCTCCAACCATCATCACGTCGGGATCCTGCCGGAGCAGCGACCGGAGCCCGGCGGCGAAGGTCAGCCCCTTCTTCACGTTAACCTGGATCTGGCTGACGCCCTCGAGGTGGTACTCGATGGGGTCCTCGATGGTGATGATGTTCTTCTCGGTGGAGTTGATGCGCTTGATGGAGGCATACAGGGTCGTGGTCTTGCCGCTGCCCGTGGGGCCGGTGACGAAGATGATGCCGTGGGAGCTGTCGATGGCCTGGAGGAATGCTCTTGCATTCTCTTCCGTGAGGCCGATCTCCTCCAGCTCGTACATCCGCGCTCCCTTGTCCAGCAGTCGCATGACGATACGCTCACCGTCCGAAGTCGGCACCGAGCTGATCCGGATGTCCACCTCGTTGTTTCCGAACCGGGTCGTGGTCCGGCCGTCCTGGGGCAGGCGGCGCTCGGCGATATCCATCTTGCCCATGACCTTGATCCGGGAGAGGATGGCGTCCTGAAACTTCTTGGGGGGGCTGTCCGTGTCGTAGAGGATGCCGTCGATGCGATACCGGATCTGGAGCTTGTCCTCGTAGGGCTGGATGTGGACGTCGCTGGCCCGCATCTTCAGGGCCTGGAAGAGGATCATGTTCACCAGCTTCACGATGGGCCCCTTGTTGGCCATGTCCAGGAGGTCCTCGGACTCATCGATCTGGCTGGTGAGGCTGACCAGATCCTCGTCTTCCACGCCCTCCAGGGCGTCGTCAATGGCTTCGTGCTGTTTCTTGTAAACCTTGTCGATGAGGGAATTGATCTCGGTGCGGGGGGCGAGGACGGGTTCCACTTCGCTGTCGAGCATGAGGGACAGCTCGTCCAGGGGGTGGAGATCCAGGGGATGGCAGGAGGCCACGCGGAACACACCGTTGCCCTCCCCGATGCCGATGAGGTTGTAGTTCCGGGCGAACTGGACGGGAACCCGGTCGAGGAACGTCTCCGATACCTGGTCCTTGGGCAGCTCGGCCAGGAACTCCAGACCCAGGACCTTGCCGAAAGCCATGAGGGTATCCTCCTCGCTCAGATACCCTTTTTTCAGGATGAGTCGGTCCAGGGACTGCCCCGTCTCGATCTCGATGCGCAGGAGCTCCTCGATGCGACTGGCCTCCAGGAGCCCCTCCTGAACCAGGAAATCAGAAATCTGGGTGCTCAAGGTCAACCTCCCCGGATCTATTTACCATCGGGATCAACGCCCTTGACCGGTTTATCAGGCTCTGGAAACGGATCGGGTTTCTTGCCGGGATCCTGATCCCCTCCGGTCTCTGGCGGCTTCGTGGCTTTCGCCCCTTCCCCCGATTTTTCCGATGCGCCCGTCTTCTCCGTGGGCGGCAGCGCCGCACCCGACTTCTTCGCGGTGCGGGACTCAGCATCCGAAGGGCTGTGAATGACCGGCATGTCGAACTCCCCACTCGCCTCCAGATCCTGGATGGATTTGGCCTTTTCCAGCATCCTGTAGCGGTCGCCGAATTCGGGATCCACCAGATCGATCTGTCCGTTCAGCTTGGCGATCTCCGCTTTCTTCTGGGTGCTGTACTCGTCCAGGTCTCTGAACTGCGGGTCGGAGAGGATCCGCGGGGTCAGGAAGAGGAACAGGGTGTTCTTGGTGTGCCGGGTCTCCGTGGACCGGAACAGCACACCGACGATGGGAATATCCCCCAGGATGGGGACCTGGCGGGTAGTCTCCTGCTGGTCGTCCAGGGTCAGGCCGCCGATGACCACCGTGGCGCCGTTGGGCACGGTGACAGCCGTATTGATCTCGCGGCTGGTCTTGGGGGGTGGAATGCCCGGACCTCCGCCGGCACCGAATACCTCGACCAGGAACGTGATGTCCAGGCGGAGGTAGTCGTCGGAGGCGATGTGGGGGCTGATGGTCAACTCGATGGGGGCTTCCTGGTACTCGCCGAAGGTCTGGGTGCTGATCTGACCGGGGGTGCCCTGGTTCAGCTGGGTGGTGGCCACGGACCGGGAGACCTTGATGCTGGCCTCGGTGTTGTCGTTGGTGAGGATGCTCGGCATGCTCAGCAGGTTGGTGTAGCCCTTGTCCTCGAAGGCCCGGATCAGGACCGGGAACAGGAATCCATCGCCGTTGAAGATCCCGCCGACGATGCCCTGGTTCCCCAGGTTCGGCACGCGGTAAATGCCGTTTTCGGTGATGGAGAGGGCGCTCAGGCCCAGGCTGGTGTAGCCGAAGGGCCGGAAGGTCTGGGACAGGTCGGACTTGGCATCGAAGGCCCCGAGTTCCACACCGAGGTTGAGGGTGTTGTCGTGCTGCAGTTCCAGGATCGCGGCCTCCACCAGGACCTGGGGCTTCCGGATGTCCAGCTGCTTGATGATCTCGATGACCTCCTGGACCCTGGATTTGGTGCCGCGGATGAGAAGGGCATTGGCGCTCTTGTCCGCGACGATGTCCACCTTGTCCCCGCCGGTACGGGTGGACATGGAGCCCTGGGAGGGGCCGCCACCCGGGCCGCCCGGCCGCCGGGAGCTACCGCCGGTTCCTTCCATGATCTCCTTCAAGGTCTCCACGATTTCCTCGGCCACGGTGTTCTTCAGGGGGTGGACCGTGATGTTTCCCGTGGAGGCCGGAACGTCCACATCGAGGTCCTTGACCAGATCCAGGATCTTCTTGTGATCCTCGGGGGTGGCGTAGATCACCAGTCGATTGGCCCGCTCGTCGGGGATGATCTTGGGGGGCGGTGGCTGGCGGGGGCCGCCGTAGCCCTGAGGAATTCCGGGCTGGGCCTGCCGGCCGATGCCGCCGCCGCCCTCCTCCTGGAGGATCTCGGAAAGCATGGCTTCCACCTCGGCGGCACTGGCAAACTCCAGCTGGATGATCTCCAAGGTCTGGTCGAACCGGACCCCTTGCTTGTCCATCTCCTGGATCAACCGGGCCATGTTGTAGGCATCCGGAGCGAAATCCATGATGATGAAGGCGTTTTCGCTGGGCGCGGGAATGATCTGGCTCCCCGGCTGCTGGTGGGCGCTCAACCGCTGGATCTGGGTCTGGATCTGCTGCACATTCACGTGCTCCACGTGCAGGGTGGTCACGATGGGAATGTAGGAGTTCTTGTACTTTTCCAGTTCATCAGCCGGAACGAACTGGCGGTGGCTCTTGAGGATGGTGGGCTGGGTAATCAGCTCGATGAGGATGAACCGGGCCTCCGGCGGCCCCACATCCACGAGAGCCAGGTCATGAACCCGGAGATTGGTCCGGACGAAGTCCAGGAGCGACTCGTGGGGGATCTTCATCTCTTGCGTGACGATGATGGATTTCTGGCCGGTCTTGACCTGGTTTCGCGCCAGCGGGGACCAGACAAAGGCGATGTCCAGGGCCTGGCTGGCATATTCAATGAACTTATCGATGGGCACGCCGTTCTTGTCCGTGGAAAATGGATGGACCTTCTTTCCGGTCTCGGGATCCACAGCATTTTCCCCGGATTTCTCCCCGGTCTTATCCTGGGTCGTCTCCGTGATCTCGGTCTTCACCGGCTTCTCGTCCGGGGCCGGTTTGTCCGGCTTCGCGTCCTGGGCAAGTACGAGGTGCCCGGGTGCGATGGCAAGGACGACGAGAAAGACCAGCCGTTTGAGGTCGATTCGCATTCCACCTCTCCGATTCATGCGTCAAGCATCCATGCAATTCAAAACCATATAAAGGATCATGTACATGTTCATGCAGAACGGGCCATGCCAGAGGGCCTTCCTGGGCCCCGCCTCTCTCCGTCCGGAGGAGGAAATACTCGTAGTTGCATTTCCTGGATGGAACTTCATAGAATCCAGGTGTTTACATACTCTGCGCGGAGCAGTATCTCAGGCGGTTAGACAGGGGGATCCATAGTATATTCCTCGAATTTGTCCTGCCAGGAAAATGGTGAGGATCCAGGAATGGGCTCTGCAGGCGAGGAGAAGCACGCTCCCGGACGGGTGGGATTCCCCTCTCTCGGGGCCGGGGATCCAGGTGTTGCCGGGACAGGAGTTTTATACTTCCTTCATTTAACTCACTTGATTTCAACAGGTTGAAAGGTTTGCTCCATGGATGAGGTTCTCTTTACTCTGGGGAACTTCCCGGTCCGGGCCTATGGAGTCATGATCCTCTGCGGGTACCTGGCCGCTGTCATTCTGGCCGGACACCGGGCCCGATTGAAAGGCCTGCAACCTGTCCTCATCTCAGACCTCGGAGTCGTAGCCCTGGTCTCGGGGGTTTTGGGCGCCCGGATCTTTTACGTGATTCAATACCGTCACGATTTTTCGTGGACCTTCTTCGATCCCGGAGTCGGGGGCCTGTCCTGGGTTGGCGCTTGTGTCGGAGCCGTTGCCGGCGTCCTGCTGTTCGATTTCCTGGCCCAGTCGACCTGGCCCCTCGGGAAGAGGGCCAGAAAGATCCATCCCTTGGCGCCCTGGATCTGGATGGGGATGGGGGGGATTCTGGGGATACGCATCGGGTACTTTCTCACCCAAACACCGACTCAGATCTGGCATGGCGACCCACTCGAGATCTTTCGAATCGACCACGGAGGACTGGTCCTGTACGGGGGGATTCTCCTTGGAATTCCAAGCTGTACCCTGTTTCTTCTGCGAAAAGGAGTCTCTCTCTGGAAGATCGCAGACCTGGCTGCTCCCTCCCTGGCCGTGGGTCTGGCCTTCGGGCGCCTGGGGTGTTTCCTGAACGGGTGCTGTTTCGGCAAGGCCGTGAGTGGGTTTCCGGGGATCTGTTTTCCGGCCCAGAGCCCCCCCTGGATGCACCAGGTGCAAGCCCGGGTTCTGGATGCTTGCTTGCCGCACTCTCTGCCGGTGATCCCGACCCAGATCCTCTCTTCCCTCGGGGCCATGGGGCTGTTCTGGGTTTGTACGTGGGCGCTTCACCGGGGGTGGCGCGACGGCCGGGTGGGCGCCCTGTTTCTGATCCTGTATGCTCCCTGGCGGTTTATCGTGGAGTGCCTTCGCGATGACACGCTTCCGGTACTGGGCCCCTTGACCCTTGCACAGGCAATCTCCATTCCTGTGTTCTTGGGTGCTCTGTTCCTGTTCCTCGGGAACCGGAGAAAAACACATCCATCGCACGACGAAGTAAATCGAAACTGAAGTGTGTAACTTCAAGAAAGCCTGGGACCTGAGCACCCATTACCCGTGACAAGAAAGAAAAATCTTCCTTGATTTCCTCACTTTCCGCTTCCTTTTGAGGTTTTTTTTGGTTTTTCATAAAACCAAGTGGAACAAAGTGTTGTGCATTTATGATCTGATTCAGGTAGGCGCCTTCCCCAACTGAAGTCAGGATCTGTTGTTAGGGTTTGCTGTCCGTTTTACTCCTGAGGCTTGATTTCAAATTCAATCATAATATTCTGGGCCCCATCAGTTTAGTGGAGTTCACCGAGGGGAGGTGAAGTGCTTGTGTGACTCCCGAGAACCATCCATGAACCGACCGAGTTCCTGTGCACCTCTTGAACTTCAGCAACTGTAAGGATTACGGCGGGTAGCGCCGATATAGGTGGCGGTCGACCTCTAGACACCCATTGTGGGCTTAACAGCCTGTCGTGTGTTAGTTACGAAAGTTTTGTAGTGGTGTGTCGTTGAATGGGGAGCGAGAGATGCCCACGATCACAAAGAAGGAACTAGTTTACCGGATCGCCTCGAAAACCAACCAGAAGAAGGTGGTGGCCAAGAAGATCATCCAGAATTTCATTGATGAAGTGATCAATGAGCTGGAGAAGGGCAACCGCCTCGAGTTCCGCGAGTTCGGCGTGTTCGAGATCAAGGAACGCGCTCCACGCGTGGCGAGGAATCCCAGGACCGGAGCCGTGGTGGAAGTGCCCGCCAAGAAGGTGGTGCACTTCAAGGCCGGACGCCTCATGAAGGAACGCGTTTGCGAGGCCAGGGAGCGGCACGAACAGCCCGTCACTGTGGGTGGCAATGAGACCCAGGGTGTGATCTCCACCCCGTCCCATGCCTACCAGACAGGCGACGGCATTCACAATACCGAGATCTAGCTCGTCTCGGATTCGAACACCTGCGGGTCAGGTCTGTTGGATCGGTTGCGATGCCTGGTGCCGAAATGACCGGTCGGTCATTTCTTGCGCACGGAGCAGGACGCGCAACGCCGGCCTACAACGCCTGTTCCGGGGAAAGACAACCCCCGGTGGGATCATTGCTTCCCGCCGGGGGTTGTCTTGTTTCGAATTCTCTGATGCAAGCGGCCAGGGGCGGGCAGGAACCTGTCTGAACCTTCCCAAGTCACCTCGATTCGAGGCGGAAATCCTCCGGGTGGGTCGTGAGGTATTTCTGCCACAATCGCGCCGTGGACCGGTGTATATTCTTGTACCGCAGGCTGTTGAACCGCTTGGAATGATAGTACGAACTGTAGTAGTAGCGTTTGACCCGGTAGAGGTCTTTCGGCAGGTCCATCCGTCTGTAGATCTTGTACAGGGCCCGTAGACTCTTGTACCGGAGGCCTGCCCGCTCCTCGTTCAAGCCCTTCATGATCAGAGGCACGGCCACCACGGTCCGGAGGTGGGTCAGGGCATGCAACACCCGGGTTCGGGTGCGATCCAAGGCGGTCTCTTCATAGATCCGGATCATCCGGCCTGCGAGGTCTTTCTGGTCCTGAAAGGAGGCGAGAATGGTCCCGATCCAGCGATCCTCCAGGTCCTTCTCGTGCTCCAGGAGAGCGAGGGCCCGATCCATGGCCACCCGGCCGCTGCCGAATTCAATCAGCCTCAGGTGATTGAACGTGGGGCGGGCATCCGGGTCCAGGTAGAGGCTCACCAGCGTCTTTTCGCTGCGGGGCAACTCGAACGGGAGGCCACTGAGACGCTGCAGGGCCTTTTCCGCCGTCTTTCGAATGGCCCTGTCCGGGTGTGTGTTCAGATCCTTGATCATGTAGCCGCAGATGCTGTCCACCAGCTGGAGCCGGCTTCCCATCTCCTTACCCTGATGCTTCCAGAGCTTGGCCTGGTCCCGGATGGCCTTGGAGGCCAGGGACAGGGTAAGACCTCGAGTGACCCAGGCATGGCTCTCGCCCACTTCGATCCGGTTGCCGAGGATCTTGTCGAAGAAGAGCAGGGACAGGGTGTCTCGAGTATTGGGGTTCTGGCGCCAGGCGTGGAGCAGGGTCCACTGATAGAGGGGCTCCGGGCCGAGGTGGAGGGCCTTGTTCGGGTGGTTCTTCACCATTTTTTCCTGGTATTGCCAGTCTGTGATCAGGTTCCAGCCGGTCACGACCTGGGCGCCAAGGAGCAGCGTGGATACGAACCAGAAGATGAAGGACCAGATCACGAGTTCCTTGCCGCGGCCCTGACGGGCTCGAGCGGCGCTGAGCGCCAGGATGTTCACGCCCAGGAAGAACAGAGAGGTCAGAACCACCAGGACCGAATAGAGGGCCACGGCCTGCCTGAAGTGGCCGAGATCCATGTCCGACAGGCACTGGATGAAATCGTACCCGCCTCCGCTACCGTGGATAAGGTCCAGGAGCAGGCCGGCCACGGTCTGGAGCGTGAAGAAACCTGCAAAGAGTGCGGCCGGGAAGAGCAGTAGGTTCAGGAGGAACACGGCGACGATGAAGAGAGGTAGCCCCGATTTCATGGAGACCGCGAGGCCTTGCATGGGGGAGGCCGGAGCGCCGCCGGGTTCAGAGGGTTCGCTGATGAAGGCATGAGGCGCGAGTGGGGGTGGGTGGGGCGAGGCAAGGGGTCCGGTTGGAAGCGGCTCCAGGTACTTGTGGGAGCGCCTGGCCCACCGGAGAAGAAACCAGTAAAACCCCGTGAAGAACATCAGATAGAGGAGCCTCTGGGAGCCTGGAAATGCGCTGGACAGATTCATGGCAAAGATGAGCAGCAGGAAGTAGATCAGCAGGGGGTGGTTGAAGACAAAATAGAGCTGCCGATTGAAGAAGCCGAAGATGAATCTGTAGCCGCGGCCACACTGCGTGCAGTAGACAGGCTTGCCACCCTCGGCCGTGACGTCCGGTGTCTTCTCGCCGCATCCCGGGCATTCAAAGTGCATGGCGTATCCCGCATCCAGGAGTTCCGGTCACTCAATATTTTGCATTGGGGGGGGCATTCGACAATCCAGAGGTAATATTTACCCCTGGATCCTCAAGGCATGGGCTTTCCAGGGAAGGGAGGATGCCTGAAAAGGGGATAAGAAAGAAAGTATAAAATATACAGGATATACAAACTCTTTGACAACGAGAGACCATGTGGTATCTTTTTTACAGTTAATGAATTACGTCAAATTGAACCAGCGACGCGTTGTCGCTCATTTTTTTTTCGAGTTGTACAGAAGAACCCATAATTCCAAAAAATAAACGGCTATCCCCGGGACACTGTCTGCACAGTGAATCCACGATCGCGCCTTCCGTTCTTCCCTGACCCATTCACTGCCCGGGATAGCCTTTTCCCTGCCCCTGAAATCTGAAAACGTTCCGGTCCAGGAACGCTTCCAGGAAAGCCTCCATCAGAGCCGCGCAAGCCTCGTACTCCAGGACAGAACCCCCGATCGGATCTGGAATGCCTCCGGCGGATTCATTCATCACATCGATTCGGTGCTCGACCTCGGGCAGGAGGTTGCGGATGCTGCGGCCAATGGAGGGGGTTACGGCCAGGATGAAGTCGGCCGCCTTGAGGTGGGAAGGCAGGAGTCGGGTGGAAATGGGATCATGCAGGTCCATGCCTCTGGCCTTCATGGCCAGAACCGCGCCCCGGCTGGCCGGGGATCCGTCCACGGCGCCGATGCCGGCGGATCGGACGACAGGAAGGGGCAGTCCCCGTTCTTGCCGGTCCGCCGTGAAACGCTTCGCGATACGGGCCTCGAGAAGTCTGGACGCCATGGGACTCCTGCACGTGTTTCCCATGCAGATGATGAGGGGTACCGGGCCGATTTCATCGAGAATCAGGGAAGACGGGATGGCGCCCTCCCGGATCACCTCGGGAACGTCACACCGGGGCCGGACCACGGTGGAGGCGGCCCGGTAGTGACTTGGACCCGCATCCACGATCCAGGCCACCTTGTCCGCCAAGTCCGGTGCAATGGCGTCGGCCTCCACGGGGGAAGGACTTCCGGTGAAATTGGCGCTGGTGGCCAGCAAAGCGCCGCGAACCTCTTGCAGCAGTGCCTGACAAACCGGATGCCGGGGTACCCGAATGCCGACCTCCTTCGATTCACCCGGGCCGGGCAGGACAAGGGTCAAGGGGCCGGGGGAGAAGCGACTCAGCAGACGATGAGAAAGAGGTGTCAACGTGCCGGTATGACGCTGGATATCCTCCTCCTCGGCCAGGTGCAGAGTGAGAGGATGGTCCTCCCTGCGTCCCTTGATCCGGTTCAGGCGCTCCATCGCCCCAGGGATGTCCGGCCGGATCCCCAGGCCGTACACGGTCTCGGTGGGAAAGGCGATGATCTCACCCCTCTCCAGGGCGCGCACGGCAGGGCCGAGGTCCGGCGCCTCACGCCGGAGATCCTCAATGCGGATCACCTTGTTCTGCATAAGGCCAGCTTGTCTTTACTACGTAGCCATTTAAGATGAGTGTGTTGAGGCGAAGGCTCGAGGCAACACTCGAAGTAACACTCGAAGTTACACCGTGAAGGATCGACGTGACTCGGGAGAGATGGGTAATCTATCCCGCGCGTCAACCGTCCCATGAACAGAGACGAACAGGATTCCACAAGTCGCCTGGCCTTTCTGGGCTCCCTGGTGGGCGCTCTGGCCCACGAGCTCAAGAATCCCCTGAGCACCTTGAACCTGAACCTGCAGCTCCTCATGGAGGATCTACAAGAACCCTCCACCGCCATGGAGACCCGTATTTTAAAGAAACTCACGCTGCTGAAAAATGAAACTTCCAGGCTCGAATCGATCCTGGAGGAATTCTTGCACTATGCAAGACCGCACCGAATGGAGCCGGAGCTCCTTTCCATCTCCTCGGTCATGGATGAGGTCCTGGATTTCATGGAACCCGGTCTTCGGACCCATGGTATCACGGTTCACAAGCTTTACACCCAGACCGTCGAGCTTTACCCGATCGATCGGACATGTTTCAAGATGGTGCTGGTGAACCTCATCGTGAACGCGCAGCAGGCCATGGGAGACGGGGGAGGAGAGCTGATCGTCCGGACGGACCGGGGGCCGAGATCCATCACCATCCACGTCATTGACACCGGGCCGGGGATCCCCCCGGACATCCGGGAGCGCATCTTTGACGTCTACTTTTCCACGAAGCGAACCGGCACCGGCATGGGTCTGGCCCACGCGAGGCGGATCATCGAAGACCATGGGGGCACGCTATCAGTGGACTCGGAAGTCGGAAAGGGATCTGATTTCCGAATCGTGCTCCCCCGGCCCCCGGTCATCGAGCCGGTCACCCAGAGACATTGATCAGAGACTTGAACCAGAGACATAGATGCGATTCAGGGTGTCCGTCCGAGGTGGATCTGCCGGATGTTTGGGGTACATGTCCATGTCACCTTGGTCGCAAGTCATTGAAATTCAGTTTGTAATGACGTTTTTTTGAACCCTGCCATCTTCTGTCTATAAGTTCCTGAACCGAACAATCGGTTTTCTCCACCGCCTCGCCCCTGGAGGCACGGAGAGAATTGGCGAGGCGGTGGGATAACCACTTCAGGAAACCGGATCGAACCAGGCTGGATTCTGGAACGGGAACTTCTAGGAGAACCAATGTCCAAGATCATCGGAATTGACCTCGGAACCACGAACTCGGTGGTTGCGGTCATGGAAGGAGGCGAGCCCAAGGTCATCACGAATCCGGAAGGCAACCGCACGACCCCCTCCGTGGTCGCCTTCACCGATAGCGATGAGCGCCTGGTGGGACAGATCGCCAAGCGGCAGGCCATCACCAATCCAGCGAATACCATATTCTCCATCAAGCGGTTCATGGGACGGCGCCACCACGAGGTCAGCGCCGAGGAGAAGACGGTGCCCTACACGATCGTGGGTGAACCCAACGAGCTGGTCCAGGTGGAAATCCGGGGCAAGAAATACACGCCGCCGGAAATCTCCGCCATGACATTGACCTACCTGAAGGAGGCCGCCGAGGCCTATCTCGGTGAGAAGGTCGACCGGGCCGTCATCACCGTTCCTGCCTACTTCAACGATTCCCAGCGCCAGGCCACCAAGGACGCCGGCACCATTGCCGGACTCACGGTGGAGCGAATCATCAACGAACCCACGGCAGCCTCCCTGGCCTACGGACAGGAAAAGGAGAAGGCGGAGAAGATCGCTGTCTTCGACCTCGGAGGCGGCACCTTCGACATCTCCATCCTCGAGGTGAGTGAAGGCGTCTTCGAGGTGAAGTCCACCAACGGCGACACGCACCTGGGTGGAGACGATTTCGACGAGGTGGTCATCGGCCATATCATCTCCGAGTTCAAGAAAGACTCGGGCATCGACCTCAAGAACGACCTCATGGCGCTGCAGCGCCTGAAGGAAGCGGCGGAAAAGGCCAAGTGCGAGCTCAGCTCCTCGGTCAAGACGGATATCAACCTCCCCTTCATCACCGCCGACGCCTCCGGGCCCAAGCACCTCCAGATGTCCCTGACCCGGGCGCAGTTCGAGGAGCTGGTGGACCACCTGGTGGAACGGACCAAGGGGCCTTGCCTCCAGGCCCTGAAGGACGCCAAGATGTCGGCCTCGGAGATCGACGAAATCCTCCTTGTGGGCGGTTCCACCCGCATCCCCGCCGTGCAACAGACCGTCAAGGAGCTCTTCGGAAAGGACCCCCACAAGGGGGTGAATCCCGATGAGGTGGTGGCCGTCGGCGCAGCCATCCAGGGCGGCGTCCTGGCCGGAGACGTCAAGGACGTGCTGCTCCTGGACGTCACGCCCCTGAGCCTCGGCATCGAGACCCTGGGGGGTGTGTTCACCCGGCTCATCGAGCGCAACTCCACCATCCCCACCAACAAGACCCAGGTCTTTTCCACGGCCAGCGACAACCAGCCGAGCGTCGAGATCCACGTGCTCCAGGGGGAGCGGGAGATGGCCGCGGGCAACCGCACCCTGGGCAAGTTCCACCTCGACGGCATCCCGCCGGCGCCCCGTGGAATCCCGCAGATCGAGGTGACCTTCGACATCGACGCCAACGGCATCCTCAACGTCGCGGCCAAGGACAAGGCCACCGCCAAGGAACAGACCGTCCGCATCGAATCCTCCTCGGGCCTCAGCAAGGAGGAGGTGGAAAAGATGACGCAGGAAGCCAAGATCCACGCGGACGAGGACAAGAAGAAGCGGGGTCTGGTCGAGGCAAAGAACAATGCGGATCAGCTCATCTACCAGACCGAGAAGACCTTGAATGAGCACGGGGACAAGGTGGACGAGGCCGACAAGAAGGCCATCGAGGAGGCCGTGGAATCCCTGAAGAAGTGCAAGGACGGGGAGGACGTGGGGGCCATCGAAGAGGGCATGAAAAAGGTCCAGGAAGCCTCTCACAAGATGGCACAGATCCTCTACGAGGAGGCGGCCAAGGCCCAGAAGTCGGCAGCCGGACAGGAAAGCACCGGTCCGGACACCGGTGGCCCGGAGGGCCCCGGGGACGGCCCTGCGGCCTCCGAGGACGAAGACATCAAGGACGCTGATTTCGAGGTCAAGGGGTAATCCATGACCACGAATTCAGTAATTTTCCTCCGCCACGGATCTAAACCCTGACGTCGGTCGTGGGCCCGGGTATACTCGGAGTCAGACGTCGGGGTCAGTCCTCCATGGTATGTATGGTATGTTCTGATTCCGGCGTTATTCCATTGGAGGTATGAACCCAAGTCGTGATCGAGGCCATATCCCTCTACAAGCGATTCGGACCGGTTCAAGCGATCAAAGACGTCTCCTTCAAGATTGAAAAGGGAGAAGTCGCCGCCTTTCTGGGGCCGAACGGGGCGGGCAAGACCACCTGCATGCGCATCCTGACGGGATTTCTTCCCGCCACCCGTGGCCGGGCCGTGGTGGGGGGAGAAGACGTCACCTTGAACTCCCGGGCGGTGCGGAGCATCCTCGGATACCTGCCTGAAAACGTCCCTCAATACGGCGACATGCGGGTGAAGGAATACCTGGACTTCCGGGCCCGTCTCAAACGGGTTCGCCGCAGCCACAGGCGAGACCGCATCGGCGGGGTCCTCGAGCAGTGCGGTCTCACGCACATGAAGAACCGTCTGGTAGGCAACCTGTCCAAGGGCTACCGCCAGCGCGTGGGCCTGGCCGACGCCCTGGTGGGGAACCCCGCGGTGCTCATCCTGGACGAGCCCACGGTGGGCCTCGATCCCAACCAGACCGTGGAGGTTCGTCAGCTCATCAATGACCTCGGCCGGGAGCGCACCGTACTGCTGAGTACGCACATCCTGTCCGAGGCCGAGGCCGTGAGCCGCAGGATCATCATCATCAACCAGGGCGAGATCCTGGTGGAAGACACCCCCGAAGGCCTCCGGAAAAAGGTACGCTCCCATCTTCCTGTCCAGGTCGAGATCCGGACGGGCAAGGCCCTGAAAATCTCTGAGATCCAGTCTGATCTCGAGAGTCTGAACGGCGTGACCCGGGTCCAGGCGGGACCGCCCGCTGACAAGGGATGGAGTCGGTTTGCCCTGAGCTACGAGGTGGACGCCGATCCCCGGGAAGCCCTGTTCGAGCTGGTGAAGATCCGAAACTGGGGACTCCGTGAGCTTCACCGGGAGGAGCTGAATCTGGAGCAGATCTTCCGGGCCCTCACCCGCGGCCAGGAGAAGGGGGGGGGACTTGCGTAACGTCCTCACCCTGGTGGTGCGCGAAATGGGCGCCTATTTCCGGTCCCCCATCGGCTATGTCGTGCCCATTCTCTTCTGGTTGCTGTGCGGCCTCCGGTTCTACCTGGACCTGGTCCATACCGCTGGGGACCTGGACCTGGCCCTTCAACAGCTCATGGGCGGCCTTCACTTCTGGCTCATGGTCTTTCTCATGATCCCGGCCCTGACCATGCGTCTCCTGGCCGAGGAGCGCCGTTCCGGCACCCTCGAGATGTTGTTGACCGCCCCCGTGGACGACTGGGAAGTGGTGGTGGGCAAGTTTCTCGGCGCTCTTCTGTTCTACACGTTTCTCTGGATTCCCCTGCTGCTCTACCTGGCCGTGGTGGTCTTTCTCGGGGGGGCACCTGACCACGGCGCCGTGTTTGCCAACCTCTTCGGGGTTCTGCTCCTGGGTGCCCTGTTCATGGCCGTGGGGCTGTATTGCTCCAGCCTGACAGCAAACCAGATCATCGCCGCGGTCATGACCACCGTCAGTCTCCTGGTTGTGAGCTTCCTGTCGGAGGTGGGCCGTCTCTTTCCCCAGGTGACCTGGATCCAGATCATGGGGGACTACCTGAGCTTCTTCCGGCACTTCGACGAGTTCCGCAACGGCGTGGTGGATATCCGTCCCATCCTCTACTACGTCACGCTCATCGGATTTTTCCTCTTTCTCACGGCACGCAGTCTGGAGGCAAGAAAATGGCGATGAACGAGGCCTCCGAGACCCCCCGCCCGCGCCTGACCATCGGCCTCGGTGTGGCGGTGCAGATCCTCCTGGCGCTCACCCTGGTGGTCGGCCTGAATCTCCTGGCCTCCAGGAACCCCGTGCCCGGCCTTCGCGGGGACTGGACCCTGGATGGCCGAAACACCCTGCACCCGGACACGGCCGCAGTGCTCAAGGGACTGAAAGACCCCCTGGAACTGGTGCTTTTCTACACGCCCATGGCCAGCCAGGCCCCCGGCCAGCGTGCCTACCACCAGGAGGTCTACCACAAGACCGATCTCCTGATCCGGGAGGCGGGGTATCTATCCAACCGCATCCTGGTGGAGACGGCGAATCCGGCCACCAATCCGGACCGGGCCCGGGCCGCCCTACGCCGCACCGGCTTCAAAAAAGGCGCGGCCACGGGTAGCTTCCTCCTGGTCCACGCCCGCGGCCGGAACATCCAGCTCACCTTCCGGCAGCTCGCAGCCGTGGACCCCAAGACCGGACAGCTCCGGTACGGTGGCGAGGATGCCCTCTACCGGGCCGTGAATGAAGTGACCCGTCGCGAGGAGCGCATGGTGACTTTCGTCCTGGGGCGCGGCGAACTGGATCCCACCATCAAGGAACAGGGATTGACCTTCGCCAATCTCCTGGCACGGGAGGCCTACCGCGTCGGCCGGTTCGACATCACCCGGGAGGAAGAGTCGATTCCCTCGTCCACCACGGTGCTGGTTCTGGCCCGGCCGCTGCTGGACTACAGCGAGGTCGAGATCGAGAAGATCCGTGAGGAGCACGCCAAGGGCAAGGGGCTGCTGATCTTCGTCAATGCCAGAACCCCGGCCAGGAATCTCCGCCAGTTCCTGAGGACGCAATTCAAGCTGGACCTGGCCGACCGGACCCAGATCCTCCATGATCCCAAGGGCGCCATGCGGAAGTACCCCGACTGGATCATGATGGACACGAACTTCAATCCGGAACACCCGGTTTCCAGACCCCTGGCCCGGGCGGACCAGAAGGTGGCCGTGGTCCTGCCCAACGTGCGGCCCCTGGTCCTGAAGGCTCCGGGGGTGTGCGACTTTCTCCTCATGGCCCATTACGGAGCCTGGCCCGACATCCTGAAGAAGGGCAATTACGCCCGGCACCTCGACGAGGACGAGAAGGTGTTCGATTTCGCGAAACAGCGCTTTCCCCTGGCCGTGACCGTGGATCCCAGGAAGCCCGGTCAGCAGGCCGCGGGGGTAAATTCCGGACGCATCGTGCTCTTCTGCTCTGGAGACCTCGCTTCCAGCCAGATCCTGGATCTCCCCACCGCCAATCGCGCCCTTCTCATCAATGCCGTGCACTGGGTGTCGGGAAAGGACTCGGGTCGGATCATCCCTCCGGTTTCCGTGCGCCACGCCCGGTTGGTCCTGACCGGGAAGGAGGACCGCCTCCTGTTCTGGACGGTGGTGGTCCTGCCGTCCGCGGTCATGGGGGTGCTGGGTCTCCTGGTATTCTTGCTGAGGAGGGGTTGATGAATCCGCGAACCACCCTCGTGCTGGTCTGCCTCAACTGCCTGGTCTTCATCGGCCTCTTCCTCATCCTCCGACGAGACCGAGACGACCGGGGCGGCAGGAGGAAGTTCCTCCCGGCGACCGTGGACCTCGGTGCCGTCGTTGCCATTGATTTTTCCAGGAGCAAGGAACGGGCACCCATCCAGATCCGGATGGACGAGAAGAAGCGGTGGCACCTCGACGCTCCGGACGGGCCCCTGGCCAATCAGGGGATGTGCAAGAGCCTGCTGGAGCTCCTGGACCGGGCGCCGATCAAGAACTACGAGACCGGGGTGGAAAAGGACCTCGGCCTGAATCCGCCCGTCCGGACCCTTACCCTGATTCAGGGGGACGGCCTCAAGCACGTCATCGAACTGGGAAGTATCCATCCCATGGCCATCGGCGTGTTCGCCCGCTTCCAGGGGGAGGAGGAGATCCACCTGACGGACCCGGACTTCGCCCGCGTCATCGACCTTCGGAAGGGCAACCTCAGGGAGGTTCGACCTTTTCCCTTCACGCCCCTGGAAGTGAAGCGCATGAATCTCAAGCGCAGGACCCTCTCCGGGGAAGAGGACATCGAAGCCGAGCGAAAGTGGCTGGTCTGGTTCCTGGTCAAGCCCCAGGAGGTCCGGGGAACCGCGCGCCTGGACGACATGGTTTCCGCGCTCCTCGGTCTCCGCCGGAGCCGTGTGACCCAGGTGCCCGGGGCCTTGCCCGGGGTGGAGGTGACGCTCGAGACCTCCGTGGATACCGTGACCCTGGACCTGTGGATGGTAAGGGGAAGCGACAAGTCCATCGCCCGGGTGCGGGGGGAAGAGGACGGATTCACGGTGACGAATCCGGAGTTCCGGGCACTCAGAGTGAAATTCAGCCAGCTCTGGGATCATGGCCTGTTCCACGACGCCTCCAGCCACCTGAGCCGGGTGGAGTGGAGACGCGGAGATCTTGAGCCCGTCTGCCTCCTCCGGGACCCTACGGACTGGAAGCGGTGGTGGTGCGAGAAACCCAGAAAGGCGCCGGCCGACCGGGAATTCGTCAACCAGTTCACCCAGGATCTGGTGCGGTTCCAGGTCGACGACCTGGAGGCGCCGGGGACCGATCCGCACGCCGTGGGCCTGGAGACGCCCCATATCCACCTGTCCCTGACCTTCGACCGGGGGGCGGGAAAGGAGACCGTCGTTGTCAGCAAGCCCGAGAACCGAATCGCTCGACTGAGACGGATCCGGCCGGGGATGAAGGGCGACGGTTCCTGCCCCATCTTCAGGGTGCAAGCCGCGCGTCTGGATATTCTGCCCCGGAATGTGCTTGTGCTCCTGGACAGGACGATCTGTTCCGGCGACTGGAAAGGGATCTCTTCCCTGTATATCCAGCGCGGAGAAGACCGGTTCCAGCTGCGAAACGTCGGCATTGACCAGAATCGCCACTGGCTCCGATCCGACATCAGCGATGATCCGACCCACGAGGACGGGTACGTCTCCAGCGATCCCATGCGTCTCCTGCTCACGCACCTCCTCGACCTCAGAGCCGAGGTGGTCATTGCCGCCTCACTGGATGAGGCAGACCCGGCCTGGAACCTCCAGAGACCCGACTGGGTCGTCACCTTCCAGGACACGGACACCTCGAAGAATCGAACCGTCAAGATCGCCGTGGGCCGGGCCGTGACCGAAAAGAGGAGCGGCCGATCGTGGTATCCGGTATGGCGCCTCGATCCGGACACGAAGGGCTTGTCCAGGCCTCCCTTCGTGTATAGAATCGGTCCCGAACTGGTGAAGAAGATCCGGGACGTGCTACCCGGGGATTGAACCCGTGCTGCCGGGCATCCCCGGCAGCCGGGCCCACGACCACGGGTGCCGTGTTCCACAGGGCACTCAGATCCGGAGATCCGGGCGGTATCTCCCTCCTGCCGGAATGAATGCATCCCATGGACATGGATCGTCTGCTCACGAAGTTCCAGAAGGACCCTGTCTGGCGGAACCGCATCGTGCACTGGGAAGTCCTGGACACGGCCCGGGGCCGGTACGAGGCGGTCCCCGATGCGGTGCATCCCGCCCTCCGGGAAGCGCTCGAGCAGCGCGGGGTGAATCGCCTCTACGACCATCAGCGGGAGGCCTTCGAGGCGGCCCGGGCCGGCGAGGGATTCATCGCCGCCACACCCACGGCCTCGGGCAAGACCCTCTGCTACAACCTGCCCGTCTTAAGCGCCATCCTCGAGGCCGACCCGGCCACTGCGGCCCTCTACCTCTTTCCCACCAAGGCGTTGAGCCAGGACCAGGTGGCGGAACTCACCGGCCTCATCCACTGCCTGCCCCGGGAGGTGGTGGCATACACCTATGACGGAGACACGCCGCCGGCCGTACGCCGGCGCATCCGGGACCGCGGGGACATCGTGGTCACCAATCCCTACATGCTCCACGCCGGTGTGCTTCCCAACCACCCCAAGTGGGGCGACTTCTTCCGGAAGCTCCAATACGTGGTCATCGACGAGGTGCACGTCTACCGGGGCATCTTCGGGGGCAACGTGGCCAACGTGATGCGAAGGCTCAGGCGCATCGCCGCCCACTACGGCAAGGACCCTGTGTTTCTCATGGCCTCGGCCACCCTGCGAAATCCGGGGGACCTGGCCGAGCGCCTCATCGAGAAACCGGTGCGAGTGATTCGCAGAGGTGGAGCGCCGCGGGGAGAAAAACACTTTCTGGTGTTGAATCCCCCGGTGGTGAACGCCGAGGCCGGCGTCCGGGCGAGCGCCCTGGAGGAGGCCCGACGCCTGGCCCGGGTGCTCATGGGAGTGAAGTCCATCTTCTTTGCCCGGAGCCGGAGCCGCGTGGAAATCCTGGTGAAGTATCTGAAGGACCTCTACGCCCGATCGGGACGGGATCCGGGCCGGGTGCGGAGTTACCGGGGCGGGTATCTCCCCCGTCTGCGCCGCGACATCGAGGCCGCCCTCCGGCGCGGCGATGTGGACGTGGTGGTGTCCACCAATGCCCTGGAACTCGGTGTGGATATCGGCGCCCTGGATGCCGCCGTCCTGGTGGGCTACCCGGGGAGCCTCGCCAGCACCTGGCAGCAGGCGGGGCGCGCCGGACGACGCCGGACCACCTCGGCCGCCTTTCTCATCCTCACCAACCAGACCCTGGATCAATACATCGGAGACCATCCGGAATACCTGTTCCGGACGCCCCAGGAGCGGGCCATCCTGGATGCCGACAATCTGGTGGTCCGGGCCAACCACCTGAAATGCGCTGCATTCGAGCTGCCCTTCCACGGGGACGAGGCCTACGGTCGCGGGGTGGAAACCCGGCGCATCCTGGATCACATGGCCGTGGAATCGGGCCTGCTCCACCGGACGGGCCGATCGTACCACTGGGCCACGGACGCCTACCCTGCCGAGGACGTGAGCCTCAACAGCGCCGACATCGACAACTTCGTCATCATGGAAGAAACAGCGGGGGACCGGGGCGTGGACTATCGCGCCTTCGCCGAGGTGGACCGGCCCGGCGCCATGACCGCCGTCTTCCCCGGCGCCCTCTACGGGCACCAGGGCGTCCAGTATCAGATCCTACGCCTCGATTACGCCGGCCGGCGCGCGTATGCCCGGAGAGTGGACGCCGACTACTACACCGACGCGGAGCTCTCCACCGACATCCGCATCACCTGCGTGGATCGAGAAGGCGATCGCGTGGGGCGCTACAGCGCTCGGTTCGGCGGAGTCACCACCCGTACCCAGGCCACGGTCTACAAGAAGATCAAGTTCTACACCGGCGAAAACCTGGGGGCCGGCGCCATCGATCTTCCGGCCGAGGAGATGGACACCACGGCCTGGTGGATCGTCATCCCGGCGAACGCGGCGGCCCGGGCCGGACTCCACGACCCTGGCGGGGACGGGGGGCTCCTGGCCGTGGGCAACGTCCTGCGGGGCGTGGCCCCCCTGTATCTCGGGTGTGATCCCGCCGATCTACGGTGCGTGGCCCAGGTGCGATCCCCCCTCTACCGTGCGCCCACCCTCTTTCTCTACGACACGCTTCCCGGGGGCGTGGGCCTGGGGGAAGCGCTCTTCTTCGGTGAGGAGGAGGTGCTCCGGGCCGCCCTGGAACGGGTGGAGCACTGTCCCTGCAAGGCCGGCTGTCCCGGGTGCATCGGCCCCACCCGGGCCGGCGGCGTCCTGGACAAGGCCGTGGCGCTGAGGCTCCTGGCCCACCTCACGGGGGGGGCGGCCAGAGAGCCCCTGTCGAGGCCATCCGCCGAGGCCATACGGACGGCCGGGAATTCACCCCGGCGTAATGACCTTTCCCCGAAAACGGGGTGACCCTTGAATTCCGAACAACGCCTGGAACGGATCGCCGGCCTGAAGGCCGCGCCCCGGAGCCAGCCGGAAAATCACGGCCAGCGCGCGGGGCCCGCGCTTCCCCTCGATCGGGTGAAGAGGAGCACCTACCCGCTCCATCACGGACATGGGGGATTCCAGCTCGGCGTCGCCCTGAAGGGCGACATGACGGCCGTGAATCCCCTGGCCCACGACCTGGGCATCCAGGACGTTGACGTACGGAACCTGGCGTTTCTGGACACGGAGACCACGGGCCTCGGCGGGGGCGCCGGTTGTCTCGTGTTCCTGGTGGGGCTGGGGCATTTCACCCACGACGCCTTCGTCGTGGAGCAGCACCTCCTGACGTCCCCGGGAGAGGAGGAGGGATTTCTGGAGGGGATCCGCGCTTCTCTTGAGGGATTCCCGGGCGTGGCCACCTACTTTGGAAAGGCCTTTGACCGTCCCCGCCTGGAGGATCGTTTCGTCTTTCACCACAAGGACTTCAAGCTACCGGCGGATCCCCACCTGGACCTGCATACCCTGGCCCGGCGCCTCTGGGGGGAGCATCTGCCCGACTGCAAGCTGCGCACCCTGGAGGAGCGGATCCTCGGATTCGAGCGCACGGACGACCTGCCGGGCGCCCTGTGCCCGGAAGCCTACAGGTGCCACCTGAACGGGGATTCTTCCCTGCTCCAGGGCGTCCTGGACCACAACCTGGACGACATCCTGAGCCTCGCAGTGCTCATCCACGTCGTCCGTCTGGAGGCGCTCCATCCCGCTTCCATCAAGGCCAGGATCCTCGTGGCCCGGGGCCTGGAAGCTCTGGGTCGGCCCGACCGGGCCCTGGCGCTCCTCGAGTCGGCGGCGGCAGAGGAACGGAGCCAAAACGACGAATTCGGGGGGCGATACGCGACCCGGCACCGGGCCCTCCGGGCCCTGGCCGAGGCCCTGAAGCGGTGGGGACAGCTGGAGAAGGCCGTGGTCCAGTGGGGCGCCATGGTGGAGGCCGGGGAGGGCGGCATCTATCCCCTGGTGGAGCTGGCCAAGCACTTCGAGCACCACGAAGGCGATCCTGCTCGGGCCCTCACCCTCACCCGCGCCGCCCGGAAAATCTGTTCCCGCCACGAAAAGCCCACCCTCGAGCACCGGCTCGAGCGTCTGATCCGGAAAGGGGGCGCGTCAAAGGCATCCGGAACCCTGGAACCAGGGCCGGGCACCCTGGCCTCCCGCCTGCCTCTCTCACGTCCAGCCGGTTCAGGACGAGGCCGGCATGATCTCGACGCGGTTGCCGACGAGGCGTAGCCTTCCTTCGGCAAAGAGCCGTACCGCCTCCGGAAAGGCCTTAAGCTCGGCCTGGAAGACCCTAGAGGCCAGGGAATGCGGCGTATCCTCTGACAGAACCGGTACCTCGTGCTGGAGGATGATGGGGCCGTGGTCGTAGCGGTCGTCCACGAAGTGCACCGTGCAACCAGAGGTTTCGGCCCCGGCCTCCAGCACGGCCCTGTGGACGCGATCCCCGTAGAATCCCTTGCCGCCGAAGGCCGGAAGTAGGGCCGGATGGATGTTCATCACCTTGCCCGTCCAGGTGGGTGTGATGGGAAAGAAAACCATGTATCCGGCCAGGAGCACAAGGTCGGCCTCGAGGGTCCTCAGCCGGTCGTGGACCTTCTCGGCAAAGGCCTCCAGGCTTTCGAAATCCCTGGGATCGATGACGGTGTGGGGCAGGCCGGCCTTTTGTGCGCGCTCCAGACCGTAGGCCCCGGGGTTGCTGGATACCACGTCCACGAGCACGCCGGGTAGGGTGCCGGCGGCCATGTGCTCCAGGAAGTTCTGCAGGGTCCGGCCGCTGCCGGAGAGGAAGACGGATATCCGGGGGAACGTCGACATGCTACTCTCCCGACTCAGGAGATTCGGTGACCAGGCGCTTCAAGAGCCTTGTGAGCTTGGGATCGACCGCCGCCGCAATGCGGAGGATTTCCTTGATGTCCACGGGCTCCAAGGCGTCGGGCAAGCACAGATCGGTGATGCACCCCACCCCGAACACCTTCATGCCCGAGTGCACGGCCACCAGGACCTCGGGAATGGTGGACATGCCCACGGTATCCGCTCCGATGATCCTCAGGAACCGGTACTCCGCCCGCGTTTCCAGCACGGGGCCGAGGAGGGCGGCGTGGACCGCCGACCGGGCACGGATGCCCTCCTCCAGACAGATGGCCTCGGCCCGGTCCAGGAGCGCCCGGTCGTAGGGCGCACACATGTCGGGAAACCGGGGGCCCAGGCGGTCGTCGTTTAAGCCCACCAGGGGATTGACTCCCATGAGGTTGATGTGGTCCTCGATGAGGGCGAGGTCGCCGCGCTGCATGTGGGGGTCCATGCCCCCGCAGGCACAGCTCACGAGGAGAGTGTGGGCACCCAGGGCCTTCATCACTCGGACGGGAAAGGTCACCTCCTGGGCGCTGTAGCCCTCGTAGAGGTGGTAGCGTCCGGCCATGACGAGGATCCGCCGGGAACCGAGGGAGCCGAGGTGGAGCCGGCTCGAGTGTCCGACGACGCCCGACTGGAGAAACCCTGTCACCTCGCTGTAGGGCAGGGTGGTCTCTTCCTCGATTTCCTGGATCAACCCTTCCAGTCCGGTGCCGAGGATGACGCCGAACTCGGGTTGGTGGGGCCAGGTTTTCCGGATGGTATCGGCTGCCGTCTGGATGCGGTCGTAGAGGTCGGTCATGCGCTGGGGTCCTTATGCTCAGCAGGTTGTCAGGAAAACGGGTACGGTCAATTGGAGCAAAAGGGGTCCCCTCGATGCAACCCCCGAGGGAACGAAAGTATGCGCGTCAGAATCCGAGACGCCTCAGAACCTCCTCCGCCTTCAGGCCGGTGACGAGGATTCGCTTCCGGCGGGCGGTCACTCCGGCCAGGAGCTCCACCGAGGTGCGCGAGACGCCGAGAGTCCGGGCCAGGAACTTCAGGAGCGCCCGATTGGCCTTGCCCTTCTCGGGCGGGGCGTTCACAGCGATATATAACCGCTCCTCCCGGATTCCCAGGATGCGGGTGCGCCGGGCTCCGGGGATCACCTTCACCTCGAGCCAGGCACCCTCGTCGCGATTCTGCACGCAGGGTATCGAGGTCCCCATGACAAGACTCCGTTCCCACGACTCAGGCGGAGGTCCTACTGGATCTTCTCTTCGGCCAGGGGGGTCTCACCGTTGGTATGGTGCAGGAAGAATATCGTGTCCCAGAACTCCTGTCGAAGAAGGCGCGTCGCTTCCAGAACCTCGAGGCCCTGGTCCGTGTCCCAGGTTCCCTCTACCTTGCCGTAGAGGGCCTTCTGGAAGAGCTGGTACGCGTTCCCTTCCCGCTTGACCCAGGTGATCAAAGCCTTGTCTCCGCTCCGTCTGGCATATTCTCGGGCCAGGGTATGGCGATCCAGCTCCACGGCCAGGTAGGCCACCGATTTTATTTCGTTCTTCGTCATGTCCCACCGATCCTCCGTGAATAGCTGGAGGAACTTGGCAGAGGGGTAGTCGGCCCATTCGAACCGCTGGGGTATCTTTCGGCCCTTGAAATTCACAGTGAAGTGGATGTGCGTGGCATCCGCTTTCTTCAGAACCCCCGTATCCATCCCCAGGCGCTGCGAGGCCAGGGGGCACTTCGTATTCTTGATCCCCTTGATCCCCTTGGGCCGACCGGATCGCTCGATGAAGGCGGCCTTCAGGTCCCGCATGGCCGTGAATGCCTCGATGCCCTTGTCGAATCGTTTCCGATAGGAATCGTTCAGCATCTTTTCCCTGGCCCCGACGAGAACCTGGAGCCCTTCGGAGAATCCGTATCGCCTGGCATGGCCGCGGGCTTTTTTGTACGCAGCGAGGAGTACCAGTCTGTCAGCCCTGAACCGCCGGTTCTGCGAATCCACTTTCGCCTTCCTGTAGCCGGCTGTCAATTTGCTGGCCTCGGCTTCCAGGCCGGAATAGACCTCCTGCGGGGAAGGACCGGCTGCCACATTCCGGAGGAATCCGTCCAGGGTGGAAATCGCCTCGTCGAAGTGGTCTCGAACGGCCAGCCTCTCGGCCTTCTCCTTGAGGGTATCGAGGGTATTCCGGGCCCGGCGCCTCAGGGTATTCTGGAGCTTCTTCGCCTCGGTTTTGAAGTCAACGCCCTCCACCGCCGGGTGGGTCTGGATGAACTTCTGGATCTCGCCGTCCGCCTCGGCAAACCGGTAGGCTTCTTCCAGGGACTTCACCCGGGTCTGGAGCGAGGCCCAGGCTTTCTTCAGCGCTTGCATGCGCTCGCGTTTCTTGTCCTTCTCCGCCTTGAGCTTCTTCGCGATGCCATCGGCCTCGGTCCTGGCCTCCTTGCCGAATCGGGTATCCGGATAGGCTTCGGCGACTTGCCGGAAACCCTCGAGTCGCTGCGCCTCGGTGAGGGCGGGATCCGATTTCACCCGCATGTAGGCCAGCTCCGCCTTCATCTCCAGTGCCTTTTTTTCGGCCTTCTTCTCGGCGGCCGGGTCCGGGCCGGTGGGCCCGGGTCCTGTAGCCGCAGGCCCGGGACCGGAGGCCGCCGTGGGCGTGGGGGCGGGGTCCGGATCCTGCGTTCCGGAGTCGCCTGGATCGTCGCCCCCGTTCAGAAGGATCAGCAGGACCACCAGGACCAGGATCCCGGCGCCGGCGCCGATGCCGATCTTCATGGCCATCCGGGTGAGGGGATTGCCGGCGGCGGGCGGGGCGCCATTCCCGTTGCCCAGGACGGTTTCCAGATCTTCGATGAGTTCCCCCGGCGTCTGGTAGCGATCGTCGGGATTCTTCTCCAGCATGCACTGGATGATCGAACTGACTTCCCTGGGAATGAAGGGGTCCAGTTCGTGCACCGGCCTGGCCGTGTCCTGGATCTGTGCCAGGATGATTTCACGGACCTTTCGTCCCGGGAAGGCGTTCTGGCCGGTGACCATTCGAAAAAAGGTGGCGCCGAGGGAATAGAGATCCGACCTGACGTCCACGGTCCGACCCTGTGCCTGCTCCGGGGAGATGAAGTGCGGAGTGCCGAGGATGCCTTCTCCCGGGCTCGAGGAAGACTCATCCGCCCGGTAGGCCAGGCCGAGGTCGGCGATCTTCACCGTGGCGTCCTCGGCGATCATGAGGTTGTCCGGCTTGATGTCTCGGTGCACGACGCTCTTGCGCTGGGCATACTGCAGCCCCCGGGCCGCGTCCCGAACGATCTTCACCGCTTCCGCCCAGGGGATCTTTCCATCCTGGTTGAGGCGGTCCTCCACGCTCCCACAAGGCATGAATTCCATGGAGAAGTAGTAGATCCCCTGGCTACGACCCACGTCATAGACCTGGACGATGTTGGGGTGGTTCAAGGCCCCGGCCGCACGGGCCTCCTTGAAGAAGAGGCTGACGAACTTCCGGTCCTCGGTGAGGCGGGCCGAGAGGACCTTGAAGGCCACTTCTCTGCCGAGGCTCAACTGGTTGGCGCGAAACACGGTACCCATACCGCCCCGGCCGACGCGCTCCAGGAGGCGGTATCCGGCGATCTCCTTCCCCACGAGCCCCTTTCCCTCCATTTCAAGGAGGGAAAGCGTGGTCTCCCCGACATGAATCAGATCCCCGACCTGGAGGGAGGTCTCCTTTTCCAGCCGCATCTCGTTGACGAAGGTGCCGTTCTGGCTGAACATGTCCTTGATGAAACAGCCGTCCCCGGACAGGGATACGCTGAAGTGCTGCCGGCTAACCATGACGTCCGGTATCCGGAGTCCCGTCTTGGGATCGCGGCCGACAACGACCTCGCTGTTCAGGGGGATCTCGATCTGGACTCCCTTGGATTTGCCGTTTTCTACGACAAGACACAAACGCATGTGAATCCGATTCGCCAGGAGGGGTTCATGCAATGCCGGCCGGGCGGACACACCGTTGATCCCCGGACCGGTACAAACCCAGTATACCCTGCCTTCCTTCTTCAATGGGCTGGCGACCGGGGAAAATTCCGTGGCCGCCTGGCCCCACGATGTCCCGTCCAGATCCGGCCCCGGATCTCACCGGGCGTTCGGGATCAGACGATTCCAAAGCCAAAATTCTCACCTGAATTTTCAACCGCCGTCCCTTGATTCGAACAGCGCCCGGCCGACACGAACCCAGGTGGCCCCTTCCTCCACGGCGACCTCGAAGTCGTCGGTCATCCCCATGCTCAGGTGGGGCAGGGGATCATGATACCAGCTTCCCCTGTTGGCATCATCCCGCAACTCTGCCAGGGCTCGAAAGGCCGGCCGTGCGGTTTCCGGGTCCGGGTCGTATCGGGCCATGGTCATGAGACCGAGGATATTCACGGAAGGGAAACGCGCCGCAGCCGCCAGCACCGACTGCACCTTCTCCGGTGTGATGCCGTACTTGGACGCTTCTCCGGTGACGTTCACCTCCAGAAACAGGCCGGGCGGCGGCGCCCGGTTTTCTTCCACCACCCTCTGGATCCGCTCCAGAAGTGCCAGGGAATCCACGGAGTGGATCCAGGCGAATTGCCCCACGGCCTTCCGCACCTTGTTGGATTGCAGGTGGCCCACGAGATGCCACACCGGCCCGGTTCCGATGGCCTCGATCCTGGCGAGGGCGGGCTGGACGCGATTCTCGGCCAGATCGATCTGGCCCAGGGCATGGAGGCGCCGGGCGATATCCGTGGATACGGACTTTGTCACGGCCACCAGGCGTACATCCCCGGGATCTCGCCCCGCGCGCAGGGCGGCTGCCGCGATCCGCCGGGTGGTGTTTTCCAGATTCGCACGCAGTGTATCGATCAGGGCTCGGCTCCCCAAGTTACGATTCCACCCCGCATCCAGACCCCGGCGACTCAAAATCTCCAGAGGGCCTCGAGGACGGTTCGGGTCGGGCTTTCAGGGGGATCCCCCGGCATCGGGGCCTACCGGGTTCAGCATTACCTGTTCAACAGTAAATGCTTATGAATGTTTCACCATAGTATCTCGAGCGCTAAAAATCAAGCTCCGAGGGGGGCGGCTCCGGGAAGGAAACTCCCGACCGTGAACGCTTCTCCTTTGTATGCTTGACTTTACTCCGGGTCAATTTATACCATCTCCAATTCCGCAACGTCCGTGTCCGGTCCATGTCCGGGACCGGGACACTTGCGTTCCGGAACCTTGGGAAAAGAAGGTGCTTCCAGCTCTGATCCAGCGGGCCGGTCCGGTTCGGGATGTTCGTGAACGACCCGGGCTGGATACCGCTCATCCAGGGGGGAACCCTTCCAGATACGTGATCCCTTTCCGTTTCGTCGGATCGACAGGCGCCCTGACGACCCGATCCTGGTAGGAGGAAAGAACATGCGCCACGGTGTCCAGTACGGAATCGCCATTCACCTGACCCTCCTGGCCCTGACTTTGGCCACGGGGTGTGGATCAGGGGGCACCACATCCATGGGTCCAGAGGTCTCTGCGAGCAGTCCGGCCGGAGTATACGGTGAACTGCTTCCCAATGCCGAGGAACTGTGGTCAGCCACGGTGCCAGGCGACCGGGTCGCGGGCAGTTTGGAATCCATCCACCTTCTCGAGGACGCCCTGTATCTCCGGAGCTCAATGAACCAAATCGTCGCCCTGAATGGTGTCGGTATGCCCCGGTGGATATTCACACGGATGGAGCTGCCGCCTGAGTTTCCGCCGGTTGTCGGACCGACGGCCGTGGCCTTCATCACCCGGGACAAGCTCTGGCTCATCGACCGGAACACGGGCGACCTGCTCAACATGAAAACACTCTCGTTCATCCCCTCCGGGCCTCCGGCGCTCAGCCAGTCCACGGCCTACGTCCCGTCCCTGGGCGACAACCGGATCTATTCCATCTCCATCGCGGACGGGTCCGAGGGGTGGCGCATCCGTCTCGAATCTCCCATCAAGGCCGCACCGGTCATGGGTGGTAGCGTCGGTCGCCCCGTGCTCATCATCGCCACCGAACGCAACAAGGCCACCAAGACTGGCAAGGTCTTAGCCTATGAGGCCATGGATGCAGGCGCCCCAGCCCCGGAAAAACCGCTGTGGGAAAAGGACCTGCCCGACGGCGTGGTGGCCGATCTGACCCTCAGCATCGACAAATCCACCGTGTTTGTATCCTCCGAGGATTATGCCCTCTACGCCTTCAACGTGGCCACCGGCGAGAAACGATGGAGCTACCACGCTGGACGCCCCCTCAGGACCTCGGCCCATGAGGTCAAGGCCTCTGCAGCGGACGCAGGCATGATGTTCCAGAAGAACGGTGACGACCTCTTTGCCATCGCCAGCGACTCAGGCGAGGTGAAGTGGTCGTTGAAGGGGGGCCTCGGGCCCGTGTGCAAGTGGGGCGATCAATACCTGGTCCTGGGTGCCGGCAATACCGTCCAGAGGATCAGCAACACCAGCGGTGACGAGGAGGCCAGCATGGCCGTGGGCGAAGATTTCATCGTCTGCGATTACCATGGAGGTCGCTTCATCCTGGCGGATCGGCGCTGGAACATGAAGGTGCTCAGCTACAAGAAGTATTGATTCCTCGACGCGGTCGGAACGGACCAAGAGTCACTGATTCAGAAGACGTCTCCCTGTTCGGGAGACGTCTTTTTTTTCCGGGAATCCGGGTCCACCCGGATACAGTGCCTCAGGAAAAGTGCCTCAGGAATGGACTCTTGAAACCTCCAGAACTGTGGTGGTGGTCGGAGTGAGGCCGGCCCCGGCCGACACGGCGATGCCCCAGATCGCGTGAACCTCTCCCGATGTTCTGGATGCGATGACCGGTGTCCAGAGGCGCCGGTAGGCTGGAATCCCACGTTTTTTCAGGTAGTGCAGGAGCATGACGGGTCGCCTCCGTCCCCGGGGAATGAAGGGCTCCCCCCCTCGGGGAAAGCGAAACTCGGCGCCGGGTTCCACCCGGTCCGCATTCAGGACCAGGGAGTCAGAATCGACTGTCTGGAGGCGCGTGGAGATCTCTCCGGAAGCCAGGGGCCGAAGGGTAGCCCGGGCCCGTAATCCGAGGCTCGGGATCTCGAACACTTCCCCGGATACGATGGAGACGCCCGTTTCGGGCGGCCCGTTCAGGGACAGGGGAAAGCGGCAGAGAAGGAGAACCTCTCCGTCCACGGCGGCATGGAGGCCTTTCCGGACCCGCCAGGGCCGGGTGGATCCTCCAGGGCCCACCACCCGCCGGATCAGACCCTCGAGGGCAATGCGGCCCGGAACCGGAGGGCCGTCGGGACGGAGGCGCCGGATGGCCAGTCGGAGCACCCCGGATCTCAGCCCCGGGGAAAGACGCCGGAACGCTTTTCTGTCCAGGCAAAGGACCTCGTCCTCCTCGCGGCCCACCAGCGCTTTCAGACCCGGCCAGGCCGGGCGCAGCACGGTTGCGAGGGCCCGGGCCGCGGTTTCCTCGAGGAGATCGGCGGTCTCCTCCATGAGGGACCCCAGTCGAACCAGCGTCCGGTCCAGGGTCGGATTGCACCTCGATCTGAGAAACGGGAGCACCTCGTGACGGAGGCGGTTCCGGCGGAATCGCCTGTCCCGGTTGGACTCGTCCTCACGGAACGGGATGTCCCGGTCCCGAGCATGGGCCTCGACGGCCGCCCGGGTGATTCCGAGCAGCGGCCGCATCAGGAGGGTCTTCTGCCGACCTCCCTCCTCCAGGGGGCGAAGCCGTCGCATGCCTTGAAGACCGTCTGGACCCGCCCCGGCCAGGAACCGGGAAAGCACGGTCTCGGCCTGATCGTCGGCCGTGTGGGCCAGGAGCACGTGGCGGGCCCCGACCCGGTGGGCGATTTCCCTGAAGAATCGACGCCTCGCGCTCCGGGCCCGGTTCTCCAGGGAGGGCCCGGTTTCCAGGTGCACCCGGTCCACGTGAAGCGGCACGACCAGCCGGGTGCAGGTCTCTCTCACGAGGCGTTCGTCGGCTTCGGAGGACGCTCCTCTCAGGCCGTGGTTCAGGTGGGCAGCGGCCACCTCGAGGGGGAGCGTTCCTCCCCGGATAAGGGTGGTCGCGGCGTGGAGCAACACCATGGAATCCAGGCCGCCGGAGACGGCCACCACGACCCGATCTCCGGGCGCAGGGCCGCCCGGTGCCTTCAGGGCCCTGGCCAGGTGAAGTTCCAGTTTCAGTGTCATGAATGCCGGGTCCGATTCGTCACGTCCCCCTATCCCGATCTTGCACGCCGGGTGTGCGTGGACTATCTTACTCTACTTGGAGCTTCTCTCGGAGAGATTCGTTTCAACAACGTTTCTACAACATGGATACAGGTCCGTTGCACCCGAGATCGCAACCGGCCCTTTCCACTCGGTGATGGAGGATTCCATGACGATTCGCATCGGTATCAACGGATTTGGTCGTATCGGGCGCCTGGTCTTTCGCGTGGTCGCCACCCGGAGTGATGTAGAGGTGGTGGGGGTCAATGATCTTGCAGATACCCGATCCCTTGCCAATCTTCTCAAGTACGACTCCGTCCACGGTCGGTATCCCGGCACCGTGGAGGCCGGCGATGGGAAATTCATCGTCGACGGCAAGGAGATCCGGGTGACGGCGGAGAAGGATCCGGCAAAGCTGCCCTGGAAGGAGCTGAGCGTAGATGTCGGTGTGGAGTCCACGGGCGTGTTCCGCCTGCGGGACCAGGTCGCCAGCCACCTGCAGGCCGGGGCCAGCAAGGTGCTCCTCAGCGTTCCAGCCAAGGACGAGATCGACGCCACCATCGTTCTCGGTGTCAACGACGACGAGCTGAAGCCCGACCACCGCATCGTATCCAACGCCTCCTGCACCACCAACTGCCTGGCCCCGGTGGCCAAGGTACTCCACGACAACTTCGGGCTGGTTCAGGGCCTGGTCACCACGGTGCACGCTTACACCAACGACCAGCGCGTCGGCGATCTTCTCCACAAGGATCCCCGACGTGCCCGGGCGGCCGCCGTCAACATCATCCCCACAACCACGGGTGCAGCGCGTGCGGTCGGCAAGGTGATCCCGGCCCTCAACGGCAAGCTGAACGGTCTTTCACTCCGCGTTCCCGTCGTCAACGGATCCATCGTGGACCTGGTAGCCGTCACGGAGAAGACCGTGACCTCAGAGGCCGTGAACGCGGCCATGAAACAGGCCGCCGAGGGCCCCATGAAGGGCATTCTCTCCTATACCGAGGATCCCCTGGTGTCCACCGACATCATCGGCGACCCGCACTCGAGCATCTTCGACGCTGCGTCCACCATGGTTCTGGGAGAGAAGATGGTGAAGGTGCTCTCCTGGTACGACAACGAGTGGGGTTATTCCTGCAGGATGATCGACCTCATCGCCAGGATGATGTCGTTCTGATGATGTCGTTCTGAATCGTGGCCGATTCCGCGCCCGTGCAATGACCGGGCTCTGAAGGGAGATGCAGCGGTGTTTGCCAAACGCAGCCTCGAGGACCTGAAACCCGCCGGCAAGACCGTTCTGGTTCGTGTGGACTTCAACGTGCCTCTCGGCGAGGGGGGGACAGTCACCGACGACACCCGCATCCGGGCGGCTCTGCCCACCCTCAATTATCTCAGAAACGCCGGCGCTCGACTGGTGCTCATGAGCCACCTGGGCCGGCCCAAGGGCCAGGTGGTGGAGTCCATGCGGATGGGGCCGGTGGCACGGAGGCTGAGCGAGGTCCTCGAGGCGCCGGTGGCCGTGTGTCGGGAGGTGGTGGGGTCCGGAGCCGCCGAGGCGGTGAAGGGCCTCGGGGACGGGGAGGTGGTCCTCTTGGAGAACCTCCGCTTCCATCCCGGAGAGACCCAAAACGACCCGGAGCTGGCCCGGGCCCTTGCAGACCTGGGGGACCTCTACGTCAATGACGCCTTCGGCACCTGCCACCGGGCCCACGCCTCCGTGACCGGCGTGCCCGGCCTCCTCGGCGGGGCAGCCGGCTACCTGGTGATGAAGGAGCTGGACTTCTTCGGTAAGGCCCTCGAGGCGCCGACCGAGCCCTTTTTCGCCGTCCTGGGGGGATCCAAGATCTCCGACAAGCTCCCGGTCATCGAGAACCTCCTCGGTAAGGTCAGCGGCCTCGTCATCGGCGGGGCCATGGCCTACACCTTCCTGAAGGCGCGCGGACAGGCCGTGGGGAACTCCCGGGTGGAGGACGATTTTCTCGACAAGGCCGGCGAAGTCCTCCGGGCCGCGGCCGGTCGA
Organism: uncultured Planctomycetota bacterium; assembly: GCA_964485695.1. Taxonomy (GTDB): domain Bacteria; phylum Planctomycetota; class JAFGQW01; order JAFGQW01; family JAFGQW01; genus CAZAKZ01. The sequence goes on from CAZAKZ010000002.1 coordinate 55,711, forward strand.
AGCGTGGCCATCCACCTGCCGAGTGACCACGTGGTGGCGGAACGCCTGGCCGAGGACGTAGAGGCGGAGGTGGTGACCGAAATCCCTGAGGGCACCCTGGGCCTCGACATCGGCCCCGCCACCACCGAGGCTTATGCGCGCATCCTCGCCGGCGCGGGCACCGTGGTGTGGAACGGACCCATGGGCGTGTTCGAGTGGGAGGCCTTCCGAAAGGGCACGGAGGGGGTCGCCCGGGCCGTGGCCGATTGCCCGGGGACGACCATCGTGGGCGGCGGCGACAGCGCGGCTGCGGTGGCACTGTGCGGCGTCAAGGACAGGATCTCCCACGTGTCCACCGGCGGCGGCGCTTCCCTGGAACTCCTCCAGGGCAAGGAACTTCCCGGCATCGCCGCTCTCACGGACAGGGATGCGATGTGACTTCCCCGAAAGACAATCGGGTCTGGTGAAGGGACTTCAACATGGCTGATTCCGTGGTGGTCTATCCCTCGATCCTCGAGGCCGACCTCTTGAACCTCGGGGAAGAGGTGCGCAGCGTGGAGCAGGGGGGGGCGGACGGTCTGCACATCGACGTGCTGGACGGCCACTCCACGCCCATCATTACCTTCGGCCCCCTGGTCGTGGAGCACGTACGCCGCGGTACCCGCCTGCCCATCAACGTTCACCTCATGATCGAAAAGCCCGAGCGGTTCATCTTCCAGTTCGCCATGGCCGGAGCGGACCGGATCTTCTTCGACGTCCAGACCGAGAATCCCCCGGCCACCATCGACGGCATCCGGGAGACGGGCAAGCTGGTGGGCATCAGCCTCCGGCCGGCCACGCCCATCGACGAGGTGCTTCCCTACCTGGATTTCGTGGACATGATCCTGGTCCTGAGCACCGATCCCAGTGCCCGGGGCCACCCGTTCATCCCCGAGTCCCTGGAGAAACTCACGGGGCTCCGGGAGTCGGGCTTCACCGGGGGACTGGCCATCTACGGGGGCATCAACGACCGGACTGCGGCCGATGCCCACAAATCCGGGGCCACGGTCCTGGTTTCCGGCTCGTACGTCTTCAAGGCCCGGGACCGCAAGGCGTGCATCCAGGCGCTGCGGGGCGGCCCGGAGCCGGAGGGGCAATGAGCCCGGTTTCGAGCGGAATCCCCCCGGAAATTTCCCCCCTCGGCCCTTGAAGTCTCAATGGCAGGGCATTAAATACCGACCGGTTAGACTGGACAGGGCTTTTGCGATGTGGTGCACTGTCCCCTGACCCTGACGCAGTGAAACAAGATCCCCAGTAGCTCAACGGCAGAGTAGGCGGCTGTTAACCGCTTGGTTGTAGGTTCAAATCCTACCTGGGGAGCCAGATAACAAACGCGGAACTTCCGCGACTGAATCGTTGACGAAGAACCCCGGGAACGAGAGCTCTCGGGGTTTTTTCATGTCCAGCCGTTGCAAAGGCACTTGGCGGATTCCGACCGAAGCCACCGCTGGAGGGTAAACGAGTCCACAGGTAACGTCATGGTTTTCCGGGAAGGGAAGGCGATCCGCGGGCGCCTTTGCGCCAGGGTGCTAAATATTCCTCACAAATAAAACACTTCAAGCATATGCGCAATTTGCTTGATAGATCGAGCAAATTGGCCAACACTTTGAGGGCGTGCAACATGGTGGCAGGCGAAGCGCCTGCGAGCCGACCTCGTCCGTGAACCCGAGCGTGAAAAGAAAGGGAATTCCGATGGCATCCGATTTCGAGGAACCGATCCAGCAGGTGCAGGATTGGCTCAAGCAGTTCTGGCAGCGTGGCGGCTTGCGCAGGGTCATCGTCCTTGCCGCCGTTGTTCTGGCCTGCGTGATGGCATGGACGACTTTCTACACTGTGCCGAGCGATTCTGTCGCGGTCGTCCAGCGTTTCGGTAAATACCTGAAGGTCGTTCCACCGGGATTGCAGTTCAAGCTGCCACTGGGCTTTGATGCTGCCACAATCGTTCCCGTCAAACGACAGTTGAAACAGGAGTTCGGGTTCAAGACCCCGGGTGCCCGCGATCCGTACCAGGGCTCTCGTTCTCGCGACGGAAGGCAGGAGACACGGATGGTGACGGGGGACTTGAACGCCGCCCTGGTGGAATGGGTGGTTCAATACCGCATCTCCGACCCCGTCAAATTTCTTTTCAAGGTTCGCGAACCGAGTGGAACCCTCCGCCATGTCTCCGAATCCGTAATGCGGGAAGTCGTGGGTGATCGCACCGTGGACGAGGTGATTACCATCGGCCGACAGGAAATCGAAACGGAAGCGCTCACCAAGATGCAGGCGCTGTCCACCAAATACGCCATGGGAATCAGCATCGACCAGGTGCAATTGAAGAACATCAATCCGCCCAGACCGGTGCAGGAGTCGTTCAACGAGGTCAACCAGGCCCAGCAGGAGAAGGAGAAGCTGATCAACGAAGCCCGGCGCGATTACAACAAGGTGATCCCGCTGGCCGAGGGCGAGAAGGACCAGCGGGTCCGGGAGGCCGACGGCTACCAGCTCAAGAGGATCAATGAAGCGGAAGGCGATGCCGCTCGGTTCTGCGCCTTGTTGGCGGAATACAGCAAGGCCCCGGAGGTCACTCGCCGCCGCATCTATATCGAGACCCTGCAGGACGTCCTGCCGGGTATACGCAGCAAGATCATTGTCGATGAACAGATGCGCAGCATCCTGCCACTGCTCAATCTCGACTCTCAAAAGGGAGGTCGGCCATGAAAAGGATCCAGGGAATAGCAGTCCTGGTGGTCCTGGGCATCGGGTTAATCGTCTCGGTGAGTTCGATCTATACGGTGAGCGAAGTCGAGCAGGTGATTGTCACCCAGTTCGGCAAGCCTGTCGGCGAACCCGTGACTTCCGCCGGCCTGAAGCTGAAGGTGCCCTTCATCCAGGACGTCAACCCGATCGACAAACGGATTCTCGAGTGGGACGGCCGCCCGTCGGACATGCCGACCAAGGACAAGCTCTACATCTCGGTCGACCTCTTTGCACGATGGCGGATTACTGATCCCCTCCAGTACTTTCTGCGGCTGCGCGATGAACGCAGCGCTCAGTCCCGCCTGGATGACATTCTGGGCAGCGAGACCCGGAACGCGGTCGCCAAGCATGAGCTGATCGAGATCATCCGCACCACCAAGGATCGCGTGCCGCTGCGCGATGCCCTCCTGACCGACGCGGAACGGGAACTCGACATGGGATCCCTCGTGCCGATCCAGAAGGGACGCAAGCTGGTCGAGCAGGAGATCTTTTCCGCAGCTGCCGAGAAGGTTCGCGTGTTCGGCATCGAACTGCTCGACATCCGGTTCAAGCGGATCAACTACAACGAGAGCGTGCGCCCGAAGATCTACGATCGAATGATCAGCGAGCGGCGGCAGATCGCGGAACGCTTCCTGTCCGAGGGGAACGGAGAGGCCGCCAGAATCAGCGGCAACCGCGTGCGTGACCTGGACAAGATCCAGTCCGAAGCCTACAAGCAGGTCGAAGAGATCCGCGGTGTGGCGGACGCGAAAGCCACCGAAATCTACGCGAAGGCCTACAACCAGAGCCCTGAAGCGGTTGAATTCTATGAATTCACACGGACCATGCAGTCGTACAAGTCCATCATCGCCGAAAACACGACCCTTGTCCTTTCCACGGGCAGTGACCTCTTCAAGTTTCTGAAGGGGATGACTCCCGATAGCGACGTCATTCCGGCGGGACATCCCGGCAAAAAGCCATGACAACGCGCGGAAGTGGTGGTAAGCAGCCCCGACGCAAACGTTCCGAGTTCGTCGGGCAACCCAGCGCCCTCGGCGCCCTGCTTTCCGATTTACGCACGGCCAAGGGGCTCTCACTCCGGGATGTCGAGGAGGCCACAGGCAAGGCCGTTTCAAACGCCTACTTGAGCCAGCTCGAGAACGGGAAGATCGGGAAGCCGTCACCCAACGTGCTGCACAGCCTGTCGGAAGTCTATGTCGTGTCCTACGAGGCGCTGATGGAGAAGGCCGGATATTTACTGCCCTCCGACAGAAGCAGGCGCCGCAAGAGGTTGGCGGCCTTCGCGATCGATGATCTGACCGCCGAGGAGGAAGAAGAGCTCCTCAAGTACTTGGCGTTCCTCCGCTCCCGCACTCCATCATGAAGGCGTCGAGCCCGGATTTGATGGCCCGAAAGTGATCGGGCGCGTCGCCGTACCGTCAGCTGCGACCGCGCCTAGACCCGTGCGCTGCGATGCAAGCGCGGCTGGAACTGGCCGAGGGAGCCGAGCGGGAGATCGTCTTTGTCCTCGGCGCGAGGGACAGCACCGCAGAGGCCATCACGCTGGTCCAGAACCAACGGGGCGTCGGGGCTGCACGCGTCCCGCTGGGGGAGGTCTGGAAGTTCTGGGATGAAAAACTAGGCCTGCTCTACGCCGAGACGCCAGATGCCGCCATGGACGGACTGATGAACCGCTGGTAATCAGGTCAATTCCCCGGGATCTTGTCGTTTCTGCCGTATCCTAGCGCACTTACATTGCTCCGCATCCCTCTCCGGAATCTCCCGTTCTCCGTTTTTTCGGTCAAGTTGATTCAAAGATACGAAGGGCTCCGGACCGCCCTAAATGATCCCTGATCCCAGGGCAATAGCGATACCAAGTAAAAGCACCCCCGTCAGAGTCTGGACCGTCTTCATGGTGATCTTGTGCAGGAAACGCTTGCCGATCATAACGCCAACGAATGCAGCAAGAATGCCGGTAAGGATCAGCGGCCATTGATCGGGGCCGAGGGGGCTGGTTGTCTTTGCCAGAAAAAACAATCCCGCGTAGGTTACGATTCGCGCCACGTCCACCATGAAGCCGATGAAGGCATTGGTTCCAACGAATGCCTTCGTCGAGATGTTAACTTTTGCCAGGAAGGCTGATCGAAGAGCGCCCTGGTGTCCGGAAAAACCACCAAAAAAACCGGAAAGGACACCACCCACAAACAGGTGTTTACGGTCGAACTTCAGTTCCCGCAGCCCCGGCAGAAGCTCGAACAGGGCAAAAACGAGCATCAGCACACCCATGGTGAGTTTGATGGGAGTAATTACCGCCGTCCATGATCCAAGCGAGTACCTGGCGACCTCTCCGAGATGGGATACATATCCGAGAGCGGCGGCGCCGGCGAAGGCTGCGAGGATGGCGGGCACCCCGAAGCGGACAACCAGTGCCTTGTCCGCATGTTTTCCAACCAAACTGATCTTGAAGATGTTATTCGCACCATGGACGACAGCGGTGGCTGCCACGGCTGCCTCGATCGGGAAAAACAGTGCGAAGACCGGCATCAGAAGCGTTCCCAGGCCGAAGCCCGAGAAAAGCGTCAGACCTGAGACAAGAACCGCAACCAGGGCAACCAGGAAATATTCCATTCAAAGGACCTTACGGAATGTGGCTCTCAACCGGGGAATCGATGAAAATCACCGTCGTTTCTGCCCCTGGCAGGCTGTGAGCAGATCACAGGAGTCTCCAAGCGACGAGCATGACAGAGAACGCTCCGCCATACAGGACGGGGAGCAGGTAGAGAGGCACGCTCCGCCAACCTGATTCGGGCACATGCTCGGTGATCGATTTGCGCATGATCCCAAGGCTCAGCACAATTCCGATGCCCATCAGCACCAGGGAAAGAATCGTCACCGCTGGATCGCACCAGACCGGCAATGGCGATAGTGGTGTGGTCCCATCGAGAATGTCGCCTGCGGTATCCACGCCGAGCGGATCGGATACCGCATGTTGCCAGTAGGGGATACGTGAAGTCATCTTGAGTAGCGACTTGATGGCGTGAGCGGCCGCCATGACCGGGAGGAAGGCAATGCCGAACCGGAGAAGGTAGTCGCTTGACGGGAGTCGTCCGCCGGCCAGACGAAACACACCGAACGGCACCAGCCAGAGCACCGCGGGGAAGACGACAAACAAGGTCACCGACTTCACCAAGCCGCGTCCCCATATATCGCTCGCACCCAGTGCTTTCGCAATACTCGTCGGCAACCAGAGCAGAATATCTCTTGTCGGCGCCCACTCGGTGAATATCTCGTAAACCACAAAGCCGGATACCACGAGACAAAAAGCGACCTGAGCGGCGGTGAAGGGCTTGCGTTCCAGGATTTCCTTGAACCATCGTCGACGGAACCAGCCGGGATTGGGCCGCGCGTCGAGCCCGGGATTGTTGCGGTCGCAGGCCTTCAAACATTGGCCGCAGAGAAGGCATTGCGTGTTGTCCGCCAACCTGCCGGGGTGGAGTCCGACGCCGCAACTTCGCCCTTGGAATTCATAGGCGGTTTTGTTCGAAACGCACGATTTATCCCTGCACTTGGAGCAGACAGACTTGTCCTTGACGCCCCACCCCACCGGGGCCAGACGCGCATAGAGCCCCAGAAGGTGACCCACCGGGCAAACATGAGCGCAAAATGTATTCCGGGAAAACAGCAGGCCTGTGACGACAGCCAAGGCGAAAAGCACAAGCATGTAGATCGCCATCCGAAACGGCACCCGGTGAATGGCCAGCGTGTGAATGCCGACAAACAGAATCAAGATGTAGAATCCTGTGATCACCCATCCGTAACGCAAGGCAGCCGGGGGCTTACGCTTCAGGCCAATTTTGGCCGCGAGAGACGTCAGCAATTCCATCGGGCACACTGTGCACCAGACACGGCCGAGAAAGATCCCCGACAAGATGATCAACGGCCACCAGTAGGACCAGACAATCAGGTTGGCAACGTTCGTATTGCGCAACATGTTGGCAAATGCCATGTCGTCCGTGTTACCAGCCAAACCGCCGGCAATCAGCAGGCAGAACACGCCCAGCATGAGCAGTTGAATCACGAGAGGAAACCAGGTGAATCTGAACAGGGTATTCATGTACTTCATCGAGCGGGCTTTCATGCGCCGTTTTGTGCCTGAAGATCAGGCGTCGATCTACCTGCGGATTTTTCGATCCACGGTCCCCCCTGCGGCCAGTATCGTGAAAAACTGCCCTTTCCTCGCGCCGCCTCCACCACCGGCATCAGGAAAGCCACGATGTCTTCGATGATCGCATCGATGTCCTCGAGCACGTTCTCCGGCCTGGATTTCCTCACGAATGCCCGCCACTGGATCCGCTTCTGCGCGTCTTTCCGGAATTCATCCGTGAACGCCAGCGGCATTCCACCGGGCAGCGGCGTTGAACGACGCCTGAACGTGTTGTGGATCGCTTCGCAGAGCGTCCGACCGTCAAATTCAAACAGCCGGCGCAAAAGCCACACATCGTAGAAGTCCTTCATCCGGCTGTTGGCGAATCCCAGACGGACCATGGCTTCCAGCTTTTCGGCAACCATCGTATACCGGGGATAGGCCAGAAGCCGAGGTGGAGGGGCGTCCAGCAACGTCGGGAACTCGATCCGTTCCGGTCCCGGTGTTACGGCATCACCGAAACCGATGTCGACCTGGATCGGGATACGGGCATGATGGAGCAGAGCCACGAGCGTCACCCGGATGCCGTCGTACTCCTGTTCTTCCCGGATCGGCTCTGCGCTGACGGTGTCGGCCTTGAATTCGATGCCGTCCACATCCACGGAAACGGCCCGGCAAAGGTCTCTGAAGATACCGGAAAGATACTCGGTATCTGCGGGACCGGAAACCAGCAGGTCCGCGTCCCGGGTCACCCTGTAGTTCTGTCCCTTCCAGACGAGAAAGAGGCTCGCGCCCTTCAGTACGAACCTGTCGGCGTGAAGCGACAGGCCGAGACGGTAGAGAAGACGCTCGACGCCATAGCGGGACAGCAGGAGATTGAAGTCTTCCCCGTGGGTCTTCGCGAGGTTCAAGAGGCGCCTGAATACGGAATGGCCGGTATTCTTCTTCCCGGCCGGGCTCATGATACCGCTTCCAGGTACGGACGCATCACGTTCGCGACGCGACATACCTTCGCGGCTTCCCACAGCTCATCCATCGTGGCCTTCTGGCTTCTCCAGGTCTCCCGTAGCGCTTCCAGGCTGACATCCAATCCGATCTTGTTGCGGAACTTGAAGCAGTCCGCGACAGTCTTGGCCGGGCTGTAGACCTTGATCGTGGTGCGGTCCACATCGTGTTTCTCCACACCGAAGCTGAAAGCAGGGCCGGTCAGGCGCACGATCTCGATGGGGGGATAGTCGAACGCCGGCCCCCATTTCCTGTTCTCGATGGCGATCCACACCCGGTGAGCAACCTGCGTCGTGAGGTTGTGGAACTGGAGGGCCGTGATCAGGCACATCACCGCGTTCGGCACCCTCTTGGCGACCTCCGCCAGGGACAGGGACTCACTTGTCCGGGTCCCGGGCAGGGCATAGAGCCCTCGGCCCACACGCACCAGGTCCCCGTTCCTGTACAGTCTCTGCAGGTACTCACGGTGAATGCCAGCTGCCTCCACGTCCCGGGGCCGGACGAGGCCCATCCGCCTGGCCAGGTCGAGAATCTTCTGTTTCCGATCCAGGGACATTTCCTGAGATACCTCCCGTTGGTTCATCTGTGACAAATCCTCGACAGTTATACACAATCACCGAGGATATGTCACAAGCCTCCGGCGATTTTCGTGGCGGCCTCTGGCCGGTTCATGACCCGGAATGGAGAGCACCTCGAATCCGGGGCGCTTCACTTCAACAGCGTACCCTTCCGGATCGCCCGGAGGAGCCCGAACTGGAAGTCGTAGACCTTACGCAGCTCCGGGTCCGGCACCACGTCGCCGGTAACGCCCATTTCCGAGTCAGAGAACCTCGAGGCGAAGCCGAGAACCGTCACAGAGCCCTTGCCGTGGGGGATTGTGGCCGCTACCACCGTATCCCCGATGTGCGCCAGGGGCACACCGCCGCGGACCTCGAAGGCGTGCTTGACCGGGATCAGGGGGAAAGAACCGGCGCGGGTCAACGCGGGGCCGGGCGGCGTCTTGGGTTGCCTCACCGAGAGGTGGAACGGGTGGAGCAGGACGTTGGCCGTGGAATCGACGTTGTCCGCCGAGTCCAGGACCAGGACCTTGCCGCCCGCCTTCACGTAGGCCTCAACCCGGGCCCGGAACGTGGCTGTGATCGGCCGGGCAGGGAGGATGAACACGGCGAGGTCTCCGGTGAGAATACCGGTCTCACCGGCGCGGAAGGTGGTCCAGGTGACGCCCGCACTCTCTTCGGCGGGGCCGTGGCGGGTGAGGCGCTGCACCGAGCGCTCGAAGAGGCCGTAGCCGTCCTCCTTGCCCGCGATGAAGCCGCCGGTGGGCCAGGTGGCCCTGCTGCAGATCTCCGTCTCCAGGCCCACCCGCACCAGGGGAAGTCGGGCCTCGAGGGGGGGCATCTCTCCGCGGAGGAGAACGAGGGCCAGGTGCGAGGCGCACACCCAGCCCAGGAGACCTCCGCACACCAGGACCACGGACCCGGTGCGAAAGGACCGGACCGTGAATGCACAGCCCGCGAGGAGTGCCAGACCGAGGAGGGGCAGGAGCCACGCCAGGGCCGAAAACGCCGGTCCGTGGTTCAACCACTGCAGCATGCCCAGGAAGAGCTCGCTCTTTCCCGGGTCGAAGATGCTGAAGTTGGCGAAGATGGTGGAGTCGGTGAACGCCAGCACCCGGCCCTGACCGTGGCGGGTGGACCACAGCTGGACAAAGGATCCGTACAGCATCTCGGGCACATCGTCGGGCTGGGGATAGAAGTTGCTCACATGGTAGTTGGCTCCGCGATTTTTGAGCCCCGTGGCCCGGATGACGGCGCGGCCCGGGCTCAGGCCCGGATCGATGGAGCACGAGATGGCGAAGTCCAGAGGGCCCGTGTGCTGGATCACCGGGTGGGGCACGGGGGGGGGGATGTAGTGCTGGCGGAACACCGAGTCGATGCCGAAAAGACAGTCGTACCGGAACTCGAAGCCCAGCGCCCGGGCAATGCGGTTGAGGTAGACGCCCGACCCGAAGACGCTGGTATGCTCGCCCAGGAGGAGCAGGCCGCCACCATTGCGGACGAATCGGAGCACCGCAGCGATCTCGTCGCCCGAGAAATCCCGGGAGGGCACCTTCAGGACCAGAACGTCGCACGCCTTCAGGGAGGCCTCGTCTAGGGGCTTCTCCTGGCGCGCCATGTCGTAGAACCGCGAGCAGTAGTGGAAGAGGGTGGCGTAGTTGTAGGCCGAATCGTGGCCGTACCACTCGGTGTCGAAGGGCCTCAGGGTGCTGGTGGTGTCGAAGGTCTTCTGGGGCCAGCGCCAGCGGGACAGGTCGTCGATGCGGCTGTGGTATTCATCCACGAGGATGCGCCCCTTTTTCCGGGCGCCCGACGGCTGCCACACCACGGCCAGGGTGAGGAGGAACACGGCCCCGAAGGCCAGGGCCGTGGAGATGCACCATTTCCAGATGTCGGGGAGCGCCCCCTTTCGGGACGGTACCGGCACTGCGTCCCGGCCGCCAAGCCGGACGAATCGCCAGGCAAGGAACACCGCCGGCAAGACCAGGGGTATGAGATACCAGGCGTTCCAGAACTGGTTGGCCAGGTGCATGGGGGCGTCGTAGTCGGTGCGGAGGACCCGGTGCAGATAGAGGGCCAGCATCACGGCGATCCGGACGGGCAGCCATGCGGCCATGATGAGGGCCAGGGCCAGAACCGGTCGCACCCATCGCTTCCAACCCCTGCGCCCCTGTGCCGTGACAAGAATGAGGACGAGGCCGCCCGCGATGAATCCAAGGGACACGGGGTCCACCAGGAGCCCCCAGGTGGCGGCCACCGGGTGCTTGGCGCGCATGGAGAAGAGCACGAGGTGCTCGCCGTCAAACACGGTCTCCATGCCCGTGAGACGGGTCAGGGCGGCCAGCCACGTACCCAGGAAGTGGGGCACCACAGGGGCACGGGCCGTGAAGGCTTCGTACCCGAAGAAGGCCACCGACTGCGCCACGAGGACCACGCCGGCCACCAGGGCTCCCGTGCCCACGCGGCCCGGCCATGGCCTCCCAACGGGCGCGGCCTGGAGTGCGAGGCCCAGAAACATGAGCACCGGGCCGACGCACCAGGGACCCGGGATCAGGATCAGAGCCGGCACGAGGAGGAAAAGGCCCGCGACGGCCACACCCCGGGGAATGCTTCGAGCCGGAATTGCGATGAGGAGGGCGGCCCCGGCCGCGATGAAGATCCCCCAGAGCAGGGTGTCGGAGGCGTAGTAGAAGCTCAGTCCCGAGAGCCAGGACGCCGAGATCAGGGCCAGGCCGAGCCACGGGAGGATTCTCACGGCTACCTCCCTTCCTTTTCTTCGACCGGGACCGGACGCGGCGGAATCCAGGGCTCCTGATCCCGGAGCACCCCCAGGAACCAGCGCCAGAAGTGGGGATTCTCGCGCATGCCCTCGAAGGCCTGGCCGCCCTCGATCTCCAGGTTCTTGTTCATGGCGAAGCCGGTGTCCCCGACCACCACGAACTTGCCCAAGCCCACCCGTCGCATGAGGATCACGGGGTGATTTCCGGTTCCGTAGGCGAGGACCCGGGCAGGCTCCACGGTCTCTGCCCAGGGGAGCACCGAGGCCAGGGCGTGGTCCGTGAACCAGCTGGAGAACCGGAGCAGCCCTCGGCCGTCCAGCTTCGGCTCCGCAAACCAGGACGGTGGCGGGGTGTTCGGCGCCGTGCAGGCCACGGGCCAGGCCTCGTGGAACCGGACCTGGAGCATGTAGTCCCCGGCATTGTAGTAAGGGGACTTGAAGTGGCTCATGGGCTGGACCTCCCGCCCCGGAGCCGAGGCAATGGCCCCCACATCGAAATGAAACGCCTCGAGGAGCGGACGGCTGGGGCCCGCATCGGGCTGGCTCACCGTCAGGATGTAGATGCCGCCCGACTCCACGAAGGCCCGGACGCACTGCACCTCCTCGGGGGTATAAGTGCGGTGCGGGGCCACGGCCACGACCAGGCCGGCCCGCTCCAGACGCTGCTTCGTGAACTCAGGCAAGTCCAGGGTCAGGTAGCCGCTGCGCATGAGCGTGAGGCGGAGCCCCATGAGGCCGTCCATGCGCCACGATTCGCTGTCGTTTCGCTCCATGTGCGTGGTGTCGATGTAGGCGAGGTTGTTCGGGGTCTCGAGGCGGCCGTCGGGCAGGATCACACCCCGCTTCCGGCCGAGGTCCGTGCAGACCACCAGGGCGCCGCCGAGACAGAGGGCCGCCAGGGCCAGGGGTATTGAGCCCCCCGAGAACCGGAGCAGAATCAGCAGGACCGCGGCCAGCACTCCGCCCAACAGGATGCCGAGGACGTGCCACCCGGTCGTGTGGAGGTTTCCGGGGCCACAGGCCAGGTATCCCAGCAGCCGCGAGGTGAACAAGTACGAGCCCATGGTGATGCCGTTGGTCATGTGAGAGGTGTCGCCGAACACCACCACCACGCCCTTGCCCAGGGATTGCTCCGCGGCCAGGACCAGGTCGCCGAGCTTTTCCCCGCCGTCGTAGTGGTGGTTGCCCATCATGGAGGGGCCGCCGTGGAGGTCTCCCGGATCGTTCCAGCCCCATTTCCCCACCAGGAGCGGCCGGGCGGGCCAGGACGTCTCCACCGAGGCGCCGATGACCACGCCGAAGGTGTTCCGGCCGTCCTGGATCCCGGCCGTGGAAAGGTGGTTCATGGCCGTGTACGAATGGAGCCATCCGCCGACGGCGAAGGTGGCCGAGTCGAACCGCACCCGCATGGCCGTGTCCTGGATCACCTCGTTGAACCGGTTGTCGATGCGGTCGATCTCCGACCTCATGGCGTCCAGTTGCTTCCGGGTGAGCAGGACGTCGAGATCCAGGGGCCCGGCTTCGCCCCGGGCAATGCCGGGCTCCTGAACCCGGTGCTCCTCCTTCAAGGCGAGGATCTTTTCCGCCTTTCCCGCCGCGGCCTCGATGCGCAGCTGGGCCGAATAGTCCTCGTAGAGATCCAGGCCCGTGCGATCGCAGAACGTCCGGACCAGGTGCTCGGCGATGGCCTGAGCACCCGTGCTGCACGTGGTGTGCTCGCCCAGGACCAGGAGGCTGCCCCCGTCCCGGACGAATTTCCAGATACGACCCAGCTGGCCCGGCTCAAAGGGCCGGTGCGGATAGAGAAGGATCACGACGTGGGCGCCTTCCAGGTCCTTCTCCGAGAGGTCCTCGGAGAGGAGGAATTCCCCCCCCAGACTCCGCACGTACGGGTCCAGCATGCCGTACATGCCGATGGACAGCCGGCCGTAGTCGCCGTGTTTGGGCTTGTCCCAGTTGCCGAAGCACTCCTTGAAGGCCACGATCTTATTCTTCTCGAGGCTGCACCGGCCGCGGGGCCGGGCCACGAGAACCGTCAACGCGAGGATCCCGACCAGGACACTTGCCCGGATTCCGTACCGTACCAGGGGGTGACCCGGCACGGCCGAAAGGGATGCCGGCTCCGGGGACCGTGTCCACCGGAACAGGGCCCCGGCCACGGCCAGGTGGAGAACGCCGGCCAGGGCGGGCAGGTTCCAGGGCAAGAGCGGCACGAGAATCTCGAGCCAGGACCAGAAGGGCGTCTTGGCGTGGAGTTCCAGGTAGGCACGGGCGTCGGCCTCATGGGCTACTACCAGAAGATAGACCGCGTGGGCCAGGAGAAGGGCCAGGCCCGCGGCCACGCCGCGGAGGATGCGTGATCCCGGTATGGCCACGAGCCAGGCCAGGTAAAGCGCTCCCATGAGCACCAGGAAGTCCAGGCCGCCAAAGGTCGCCCCGACCCAGAGCGCCCGGCCCGACACACCCTGGATGGCCCTTCCCAGGGCGTGGCCGAGACCGTCGCCCAGGAGCCAGAGGCCGGGCAGGGCCGTGAGGAGCATGCGGTAAAGGGCGAACACCAGCACCGCGGTGGCGGCCACCCGCAGTGCCCTGGCCTCGGTCTTGGAGCCCGGACGGGCTAGGCCCAGGAGAGCCGCCACCAGGGCCACCGAGGCCGTGGTCACGGGGGGCAGCAGGGAGGACGACAGGAGGACGGCCGCCCCGATCCCGGCCAGGATCGCCAGGACCCGTGGACCGGATACTCTCGAGCCGTACGTGGCCGCGCACGCGGCTCCGCCCAGGGCCACCCACATGAGAGAGAGGCGGAGGGGATGGGCCAGGAGTCCGGTGGATCCCGCCGCCAGCCAGGCTGCGGCCAGGACGAACAGGATCGCCAGGACCACCGGCCAGGCGAGGGTCGACCGCAAGGCTACATTGCCCGGCGTGTATTCAGACGACTGGAGGTCGGTCATGGGATTCACGAGCGAAAAAAAAGGGGGCGACCAGAATGATCTGGGTCGCCCCCGTAGCGTTCACGAACAAACGCGTCAATCCGATCCATGCCCGAATGATAGTCAATCAGGCGGATCCGTCAACCGACGTCATTTACACGTGGGGCATCGGGTCCACCTCGGCGGGCACTTGGTCTCGGCGGGCGGACAACGGGTTTCTCGGGCCGGGCACTTCGTGTACCTGTAGGGACACTTGGTCTGAACGGCCGGGCACTTGGTCTTGCCCTCCGGGCACTTGGTATAGACCGCCGGGCACTTGGTCGCCCCGGTGGGGCACTTGGTCCAGCTGGGCGGACACTGGGTGGCCACCGGCGGACACTTGGTCACCCCGGTGGGGCACTTGGTCCAGCTGTGGGGACACTGAGTGGCCACCGGTGGGCATTTGGTCTTCCACGCCGGGCACTTGGTCGCCACCGGCGGGCACTTTGTCGAACCGGTGGGGCACTTGGTCCACCGGGGCGGGCACTTGGTCTCCTTGACCGGGCAGCAGGTCTCCTTTACCGGGCACTTGGTCCGGGAGGGCGGGCACTTGGTCTGCTCGACCGGACACCAGGTCTTCCAGGTCGGGCACTTGGTGTGGGTCCTCGGACACTTGGTCTGCACGGGCGGGCAGTAGGTGGTGCCACCTGGACACGTGGTCGACACCACCGGACATTTGGTCGACTGGGCCGGGCACGTAGTGAACTTGGGCGGGCACTTGGTGGCCGCGGTCGGACACTTGGTCTCCCTCACGGGACACTTGGTTGCCACCGGCGGGCACTTGGTCGCGCCCTTGGTGCACTTGGTGTAGTAGGCCGGGCACTCGGTCTCCTTGACCGGACAGGTGGTCTGCTTCACCGGGCACTTGGTGAACCTGGGACCGCACTTGGTCTCCACCGCCGGGCAGTGGGTCTCCCGGGGCGGGCACGTGGTCCACTTGCACGGGCACTTGGTTTCGACCACCGGACACTTGGTCGCCCTCTCGGGGCACTTGGTCTCGACAGCCGGGCAGACGGTTTGCTTGGCCCCCGTACATTTGGTGGCCACCGGCGGGCACTTGGTCTCCACGGCCGGGCACTTGGTCTCCACGGCCGGGCACTTGGTGCGCGACATGGGGCACCTGGTCTGGGCCGCGGGGCACCAGGTCCTCCACGACGGGCACGTGGTCCACTTCACCGGGCACTTGGTCGTGGACTCGGGGCACTTGGTCCACCGCGTGGGGCACTTGGTCGCCACGACCGGGCACCGGGTCGCCACGGCCGGGCACTTTGTGTAGTCCACGGCGTCCTGAGTGGCTCTGGGCTGATGGCCGGGGATGGGATTCCCGGCCAGTGTCGGGGATGCCAGCAGGCACAGGAGCCCCAGGGCCGTCAGGCAGATCAGGGACCTCTCCAGATTTTTCGGCATTTTACTTCCTCCTGTTTTTCGTTCTATGGATTGCCCTTGGCACCAGCAATCCTACTGGGTCGGAGCCTCAGGAACAATGCAGCAGCTAACAACAAGAATCTCATTTGCAGAATTATTCAGGATTATTATGGACTCCCCGGGATCCCCGAGGTGAATTTCGGACCTCCGGTACCGGAAATCCCCGTTCCTCACGGGGCAAATCCTTAGAAACTGCACGATTTATTACACAATCTGAACCGGCTTGATACAAATGGGCTGTCCTGGTTACACGATGAAGGCCACTCCCGGGTGGGGGCCACGCGAGATCGATACAATCTCAACCAACCGGTCCTGGAAAAAAAAGTTTCTGAAAAGATATATTCCCCATGCCTGCCGCGGCTTGGAACCAATTCATCCCAGATCTGTTGCTGGAACGCGGGATGCGGGGGACAGGCGATTCCTCCTTCCTCATGGAAGAAGAGCCCTGGATGGACCGGGATTTCCGTTTTGTTCCTTGATTCCAGGCCCTCCCTACGTGTTGAATCGTCCGGAAAGCCGGAATCGAGTCTGACCGTATCAAGGAGAGATCATGACAGTTGAAATCCAAGCGAAGGAACTGGAGACCTGGGCCGGGTACCTGCTGGACTATTCCCTGGGCGGCATCGGCGCCGACGACGTGGTCATGATCAAGGGAGAGCCCATTGCCTGGCCCCTGCTGTCGGTTCTCCAGGACCGGGTGTTCCAGGCCGGCGCCATCGCGGATCTGAACCTGGTGGCGCCGGACAACGACCGGGGCAAGGTGTGGGGCGCCTCCATGGCCCGCCACGGCACCCTGGAGCAGATCCAGCGCATACCCGCCTGGCATGGCCAGCGCTACGAGGCCATGACCAAGTACGTGGAGGTCCTGGGCGCCGAGAATCCCCGGCTCTTCTCGAACCTGCCCGATTCCACGGCCGCGGCCGTGGTGCGGGGGGACGAGCCCTTCAAGAACGTCCGGCTCCTGAAACCCTGGGTCATCACCCTCTATCCGACCCAGGGCTTTGCCGACCTGGAAGGAATGACCCTGGAGGACTACACCCGTGTCATCGTGGGCGCCTCGGTAGTGGACCCACGCTCCCTGGAGGCAGTGGAGAAGGAAATTTACGAACGGTTGGAGGCGAGCGAGACGGTACGGATCCAGACCGAATGTCCGGAGACCGGAAAACACCTTGAGCTCTCCATGAACATTGCGGGCCGCCACACCGTGAAGTGCACGGGCAAGCGGAACTTCCCCGACGGGGAGGTCTTCACCAGCCCGGACGCCCGATCCGTGGAGGGCGAGATCTTCGTGGATCTGCCCGTATCGCACGGCGGCGTCACCATCCAGGGCATCTACCTTCGCTTCCAAGGCGGCGTGATCCAGGAATACGCAGCCCGGCAGGGCGGCGACGCCCTGAAGAAGATCATCGAGACCGACGAAGGTTCCCATAGTCTGGGCGAGGTGGCCCTGGGGATGAACAGCGGCATCGAGCAGGTGCTCAAACACCCGCTCTTCGTGGAAAAGGTCGGGGGCACCGCCCACATCGCCATCGGAGCCAGCTACCCGGAGTGCTTCGTGAAGGAACCCGCCTCCGAGGCGGGCAAGGCCGAGGCGGATGCGCTCCACAAGCAGGGTATCCTGAACCGGTCTGCCCAGCACGTGGACATCGTCACCGATTTCCGCCCGGGCGGTATGGGCCGCGCGGTCTACCTGGATGATACCCGCCTCGAGATCCGGGACAACATCTGGTGCGTACCCGGTTAGCCCCGGGATCGGTCACTGCTTGAGATGCTGGAAGGGGCCCTGGAGAAGGTCCCCTGTCTCCTTCATGAGGTCCCGGCCGATCCTGTCCATCTCCGCCTCGAAGGCTTTCCGATTCCCGGCTTCCTCGAGGGTTTTCTCCCCCCGGTCGAAGTAGCGGTCGAACTCCGTCCGGAGCGTATTACTGACCTGAATCCAGAGTTGCGCATTGGCCTTGATGCGTCCGGAAACCTCGAAGTACCACACACCGTTTTTCCGGAACATCCCTGCGGTGTTTGTGGTGTTCTCCGTGTTGCCATTCTTGTTGCCCTTTGAGGCGTCTTCTGGATTGACCTGCGGATTCCCCTCCTTCACGGGCCCCTCGAGGGTGGCCCGGTCTCCGTTGATGCGGATGTGGATACGACCGGGGAAGACCTGCAACATTCGGAGTCCTCCGAGATCTCGGATCTCCTCCCTTCCCATCAAGGTCTCGGCGCACGTCTCGCCGTACTTGTCGCGCACGGTCAAGAAAAAGGCTCGTGCGCGTTTCTTTGTTTTGAAGCTCACCTCGAGGAGGGCGGCCACGGCTTTGCCCTCCGGTGTGGACGTGTCAAAGCAGGCAACGGCCGCCTTCTCGTCCAGGTTCTCGAGGGCCGCCCGGAACGTCCGGACCCGACCCTCGGGGGTGTTGTCATAACCTTTCTTTCCACAGCCCGGGAGGACCGAGACGAGACAGAGAAAGGGGATCCAGTACAAGATGGCTTTCAGGGGCATGATCGATCTCCACATGGAGACTCAGGGTAGCTTCGATCCTGGGTGCGGACAAGGGGAATCTATTCTCGCGCCGACCCCAGGGATTCCGCCAGCAATGCCATTCCCTCCTCGATGGAGGTTCGAGGCTCGAATCCGAAATCGCGCCGGGCCGCGCTGATATCGAACCAGTGCGCCGTGGAGAGCTGCCGGGCCACGAACCGGGTCATGGGCGGTTCCCGCCTGATGCCGAACATCCGGTAGACCGTCTCCAGAACGCACCCCGCGGCATACGCCAGACCGGGGGAGACGGTCCTTTTCACGGGGGGTAGGCCGCCCGCGGCCAGGATGCGGTTCACCAGGTCCCATACAGACATGGGTTCTCCCTGGGAAATGAAGTAGGCCTGGCCCGAAACCGGAGATCCGGGAGCGAGACGGTCTCCGGCCAGGAGGTGCGCCCGGGCTGCGTCCTCGATGAAGGTGGAATCCACCCGCTTCTCCTCGGTGCCGATCTTTCTGAGCTTGCCGGCCCGACCCCGCTCGAGGATGCGCGGCACCAGGTGGGGATCGCCGGGACCCCAGATGAGGTGCGGCCGGAGCGCCACCGTGGCCAGGGACTCGGAAGCGGCCGCCAGCACGTGCTTCTCGGCCCGGGCCTTGGTCTCGGCATAGGCCGTGAGAAAGCGTTCCGGATAGGCCACGGACTCGTCCACCCCCGCCTGGTCCCTGCCGTGGAACACCACGCTGGGGGAACTGGTGAACACGAGGCGCGTCACCCCGTGACGCTGGCACGCGGACACCACGTTCTCGGTGCCTACCACATTGGCCCGGTGGTATGCCTCGGACGGCCCCCAGACCCCGGCCAGGGCGGCTACGTGAAAGACGATCTCGCAGCCTTCCACTGCGGCGCTCACGGCTTCCGCATCGGCCAGGTCCCCGGAAATTCCTTCCACGCCGAGGCGAGCGAGGTGGGGATAGGTGCCGCGGGAAAAGCTCCGGACGGATTCCCCCCGATCCAGAAGCTGCCGGACAATGGCTCCGCCCAGGAATCCGCCTCCCCCCGTCACCAGCGCCCTCACCGGACCTGCCTTGCGGCCCAGACGGCCAGCTTCTCGCGAAAGATCTTGGCGTTGTGGCGGACGTCCACGGGGAAGGCCCGGTGGAAGAGCACCGTCTGGATGCCTCGGGTGTGGCCATGGGCGGCGCCGAGTTCCAGGAGCTCACGGCGGATGCGCGCCCGATCTCGACCGGCGGACGGCTCCAGTTCCACGCAGAGCACGGGTTCCATGGCCCCTTCGGGACCCACACCCACCAGGGCGCTGCGGAACACCTCCGTGTGGGCGTTGAAGACGCCCTCGCAGGGGAGGGTGAAGAGGATGCCCCCGGCCGTCCTGACCCGGTGGGACTTCCGTCCGCAGAACCAGATCCGACCCTGGTCGTCCAGGTAGCCCACGTCCCCCATGCGGTGGTAGAAACCACGCCGGTCCGGATCCGGAATCTTGGCCAGGGCTGTGGCCTCGGGCCGGTTCAGGTAGGCCCGCGTCACCACCGGCCCCTGCACGACGATCTCGCCGGTCTCGCCCCGGGGGGCTTCCAGGTCCGGGGTCCACGAGTCCATGGGCTTATCGGAGATCCGGACCACGGCGACTTCTATTTCCGGTACGGGCCGGCCCACGCACACGCCGGCCCCCTCGGCAGTACGGGCTGAGGTCTCGCCCAGGATCTCTCGCGATCCGATGGAGGCCACGGGCAGGGATTCCGTGGCGCCGTACGGGGTGAACACCTCCACCCCCGGCGCGAGCATGGACTGGAATCGCTCGAGCACGGGCGCCTGGGCGGGTGCACCCGCCGAGATGACCCGCCGGAGCGAGGGCAGCTTCACCCCGTGATCCGCTCCATACCGACCCACCCGATCAATGAGCGCCGGGGAGCCGAACATGTTCGTCACCTGGAAGCGGCGGATGGGGTCCAGGATGTTCTCCGGCACCACCCGGCCCGGCCGGGTGGCATCCATGTCCGGGAGGATCGCCGTCATGCCCAGAGCCGGGTCGAACAGCGCGAAGAGCGGAAAGGTGGCCAGGTCGACCTCGCCCGCCTCGATGCCGTAGATCCGCCGGAGCTGCTCCACCTGGGTGGCGAAGATGCCGTGGGTGTAGACGGCGCCCTTGGGCGGCCCCGTGCTGCCGCTGGTGAAGAGGATGGCGGCAATGTCCTCGGCCCGGGTTTCGGCCAGGTCGTACGGCCGGTCCGATCGGCCGGCCGCACGGATATCGTCGAGGTTATGCCCGCCCCAGAACATACGCCGGCCCACGGTCACCCGGACGCGGAGGGGGCCGCGGCCCCAGCCCAGGAGGACCCGGGCCGCATGGGCACGGGGGATGCCGATGAAGGCCTCGGCTTCGGCATCGGCCAGACACCGGCCCAGGTTCTTCACGCCCATGCCCGGGTCCATGACCACGGGCACGGCCCCGACCTTGAAGAGCGCAAAGGTGAGGGCGAAGAACTCGAGGCCGGGCGGGACCATGAGCACGGTGCGCACGTGGCGCCGGATGCCGACGGTCTCGAGGCCCCTGGCCAGACAGTCGCTCTCCTCCTCCAGGCGCCTAAAGGACCACGGCACGAATTGCCCCCGGCCCGCAGGCGCGTACACGGCCGGGACGTCCGGTTGGCGCCGGGCCATGACCGATACGTGGGAAGCGATGTTGACGCGGGGGGGATCGCTCATGTCTCGGTCCCGGATCCGCCGCTTGCCTTGAGGAAGGTCCTCACCCGATCGATGATGGCGGGGCCCGCGTCCTCCAGCACGTAGTGGCCGGCGTGGGGAAAGGCGTGGACCTCGGCCCGGGGGAACCGGCGGGTCCATTCGGCCAGATAATCGAGGTCGAAAACGAAGTCCTGCTCACCCCAGCAGATGAGCATGGGTACCTCGCCAAACCGATCCAGGCCCTGGTCCACCTCGGTGACCTGGGCATAGCTCCGGTGCCCGGCCTCGAGGGGAATGTCCTGGACGAACCGGTGGATTGCGATGCGGCTGGACCACGAGGGGTAGGGGGCCAGGTAGGCGTCGCGCACTTCCGGGTCCACGGGCTGCTTGAAGCAGGCCCGGGCGGCGCCGCGACAGAAGGCGTTGAAGCCGCGGACCAGAATCGCGCCCAGAAGGGGGGTGCGACAGAGCTTGAGCTGCCAGGGCACGGCCTTGGAGGCGGGGAGGTGAAAGGCGGCCGTGTTCAGGATGACCAGTCCCCGGATTCGCTCCGGGTGGCGGTGGGCATAGGTCATGCCGATCATGCCCCCCCAGTCGTGGAGGACCAGGGTGATGTCCTGGGTCACGCCGAGGTGGTCGAGAAGGGCCTCCAGGTCCCGGACCCGCCGCTCCAGGGTGTAGTCGTAGCGCGTGTCCGGAGGCTTGTCCGACAGTCCGCACCCCATGTGATCGGGGACGACGGTGCGGTACCGGTCCCGGAGCGCCCGCACCAGATTTCGATAGATGTAGGACCAGGTGGGATTGCCGTGGAGCATGACGACCGGGGCCCCTGACCCCTCGTCCAGGTAGTGGTAGGCGAGGCCGTCGAGGTCGAGGACGTGGGAAGGGAAGGGGGAATGGGCCTTCACCACTCCAAGCCAAGCATGAGGCAGTTCAGGCCGCTGCCGATGCCGAGAAAGCCCACGCGGTCCCCGGGCAGGAGAAAGCCCCGCTCCTCGGCCAGAGCCGCGGTGAGCGGCAACGACACCGTGCCCATGTTCCCGAGGAACCGGAAGGTGGAATAATCCTTTTCCTTGGGAATTCCCAGGGTCTGCAGGATGGAGGCCCGGTGGCCGGATCCGACCTGGTGGCAGATGACCTTGTCGATCTGCTCCTTGGCCCACCCGAGCCTGGACAGGAAGTTCCACCAGGTTCTGAGGCCCAGTTCCACGCCGTACTTGAGGACGGCCAGGGAGTCGGTGCTGGTGAACTGGGTGAAGTGGGCCGCCAGGGGGGCCGCCAGGGAGGCGGGAAGGATCCGTTCCAGGCCCCAGCGACACAGGTCGTGGAATTCCGGCGCGGCCCGGGTCACGCCGCCCAGGAGCTTACGCCCCGTGGCCTCGGAGAAGGAGCCGTCGGTGAGGAGCACGGCCGCGGCGCCGGATCCGCCCGTGAGGGTGGCCAGGGTGGTCCGGAACATCTCCATGCTCTTCTCCGCCAGGAGCTTCTCGATCATGATGTCGTTGATCTCTCGCGCTGTCTCGCACGAGACGATGAGACCGGCCCGGATCTGGCCCAGCTCGATGCGGTTGGCAATGTCCACGATGCCGTTCAAGACACCCAGACATGCATTGGTGATGTCGTACAGGGCTGCGTCGGGGTTGATCCCCAGGCCCGCGGCCACGGTGCAGGCCGTGGCTGGTTCGAAGTTCTCCCGGCAGATCCCCGCATAGATGAGGGTGCCGACGTCCCCGGGTCGGACGTTCGTGCCCTCGAGCGCTTTCCGCGCCGCGGCCAGGGCGCCCTCGCTCACCGGGAATCCCTCTTCCCACCATCGCCGCTCCTCGATGCCGGTGATGGTTTTCAGCTGGCCTTCGGGCAGATTCAGCTTCCTGTAGAGGGGCATCAGCCGCTCTTCCAGGTCGTCAGAGGTGACCACCACCGGAGGCAGCTCGTACCCGAAGGATTCAATGCGAACGCGAGTGTATTTCACGAGTGTATTTCATCAGGCATCCGAGGCCATTCGCAGGCCAAATTCGTTCATCTGGTAGATGATTCGCCCATCGATCATGAGAAATCCGTCGGCCAGGATCAAGCGGCTTCTGTCATCCAGACGCGTGATCGATGCTTCCACCACAACCTCGGCGTCGAGTGGAAGGACCTGACCCCTATAGACCCAACTGTGGGTTTCGCCAAGGGCTACGGCCTCGAACCGGGACTCCGGTTCCTGGCCCCAGCGCCGGGCGGCCACCACCTTCAACAGCTGCAGAAAGGACTCCAGGCCGAGGGATCCCGGCCACACCGGATCCTTATGGAAGTGTGCCTGGAAGAACCAGGCATCGGCATCGACCCGGACGGAGCCTCGGATGAATCCCTTGCCGTGGGGTCCGCCGTGGGGCGCAAACAGGTCGATTTGATCCACCATTCGGAACACCCGGTCCGGAAACGGGGCGTCCGGAGGATACTCGAAGCTCGTGGAAGAGGCAACGTCTTCCTCGGTGGGTTCGTAGCGCTGCGCATCCCGGATCCCGACCTGGGACCGGAGGGCCTCGTCCTCGAAGAAGCCGAAGTAGGTGCTGCCCGAATAAACCCGCCCGAGTGAACTCATGACCTCGAAGTCATAGTTCTGGAGGATCATGTTTCCGGATCGGGAGATCCGGGTGTTGTGAACCCGGGTTGTGAGCGTGCCCGCACCGGGACCCACGGCTGCGTGCTGGGTGGCGGTGCCCCCGAGATTCCTGAACCTGAGATCGGCTTCACTGGTCAGGGCCGAACCGAGGTAGGCCGCCAGCCAGCCGCAGGACTGGAGTGCGGTTTCGAGTAACACGGTGAAGGGCAGGACGCCCTGGCGGTTCGAGGTGAAATACCAGGCATCCGGGGGTACGTCATACTCGGCCACGACCACGCCTCCGGGCCGCATCTTCCAGGCCTCGGCTTTCTCGATGCGCTGGATACGATCCAGGAACTGGAAGGGGGGACCGGGCAGCCGGGCAATGAACCGGCCCTCGTCGAAGGCGCCGTACGCCGCGCCAAAGGCCTCGGAGGGCTTGCCCACGGCAAAGGCCAGGATGCGATCCCGATCGAACAGGGGTTTTAGAGGCGCCGCCTTCTCCCGGGTACGATGCGCCCACACCTCTTCGAGGCGCTCCCGGGAGAGGCCCCTGAACCGCAGCGACATGTTGGACATCTCCACGATGGCACGGCCATCCGCGAACATCACGGTGTCCGCCAGGGCATACGGTTCGGGACCGAAGCCGATCTCCTTGAGGGTGACCTCGAAAGCCGCCGTGGTGGTGGACTCGATGACCTGGCCTCGGCACTTCAACCGGCTGGCCACGCCGGGCACGGGCTCGGCCACGACCTCGTCTTCCTCGCCCACCCAACCCATGCGGAGCAGCAGGATGCGCAGGGCATGGAGGCTGCACTCGTACATGAGGGTGCCCGGCATCACCTGATCGTCCACGAAGTGGCAGTCGAGGAACCAATCCCCGGTGTGGATGTCGACCTCGGCGCGGATGAGGCCGAGACCGAAACGGCCGCCCCCGGGGTCCAGGCGAGGGACACGGTGGAGAACGCGCATACGCCCCCCGGGCAGGGTCAGGGGCCGGTGGCGAGTGAAGCCTTCGAAAGCCGGGCCAAAGCAGGCCTGCAGGTCGCCGGACCGGAGGGCATCGAGCTGCCCCTCATCGTACGACTCCAGGGCCATGGGCACGGGCGGGGCCCAGTCCTCGGGCCGTACTCCGGGCCGCGTCGCCCGGTCCAGGTCGGTGTGAACCAGGCCCTTTCCCGCTTCCAGCTCGGTGGGGGAGAAGAATCCGGCGCATCCCTCCCGCATGGAGAGCAGGGGCTCCCCGTTCACGAAGGCATCGAAGTGGAACCGGAACAGATGGGTTTTGCCCTGCCGGAAGAAGTGGTCGATGTGGATATCGTACCGGATCACCCCTCCGGGCCCGGGCAGGCTCCGGTGGAAGGTGACCACGGCATCCAGCAGCCGGTACACGGCCCGCCCCGCGGTCCGGAAGTCGATGCCCAGGTACCCCGACAGGAACAGGTCCGCCTGGCCGGCCTCCACGGCGATGCTGGTGGGAATGTGGCCGCTATCCAGGTACCAGGCGCCCGGTTGAATGTCGTGTTCGGTGACCACCCGGCCCGGGCCCAGGGACCTCGGCTCCCCCTCCAGCGATACGATGCGGTCCACCAGCATCAGGGGCTCATCCGGAAGGCGCACCCGGGTGGGGTGGGCGTCCACGGGAGCAAAATCGGCCCCCAGCACCGCTCCTATAGATCCGACGGCGAACTCCAGGCACGCGGACCGGTCAAAGGCCGGAGCCTCACACGGATCGGGTTCTCGGCGCGCTGGAAGGTCGAGGCGTCGTCCCTCTTTAAGGTCCGGGATCGTGACTTCGGGAATCCGGCCGTGGACCCGTGCCAGGTCCTCGAGAAGCGTGTTCTGGTAGGTGGCGGCAGCCGCCAGGGTTTCGGTGTACCGGCCCGAGAGCCTGAGATAAGCCTCGTGGGCCCGGTGCCGGGCAAGATCCACGGCTAGGTGGTGGTCCAGAGCCTCCGACAGGGACAGGTCCCCGGGACACGGTGCAGAGGTTGGAATTTCTTCCCCGGCCCTCGTCTTCGCGACCTCGGCCTTGAGAGCCGGGGAAGCGCCCTGCAGGGGCTTCGGGACGAGGTGGGGGGGTAGGGGCACCTCCAGATCCCTGTGTCCCACCTCCACCCTCAGAGAAGCCGATTGGGGGGCAGGAGGGGGTTGGGACCCCACCGGAGACGGGGAGGGGCGAACGGCTGCTCCCTCCGGTTCCCTGGATTCTTCCAGGATCACGTGGACGCAGTTCCCGTCCACGCTGAAGGCGCTGACCCCGGCGCGGCGCACCCCGGTGCCGGACGCCTGGGGCCAGGGCGCAGGATCTTCAACCCGGGAAAGGCCGGCCCTCTCCAGGTCTTCCCGGGGTTGAACGAGGTCGCCCAGGGCCGGAAATGTCCCGTGCTCGAGACACAGACAGGCCTGGATAAGCGAGGCCATGCCGGCCGCTGCCCCGGTATGACCGATGGCGCCCTTGACGCTGCCGACCACCGGGCCGGAGCCCCCGGTGTCCCGGCCGTAGATCGCGGCGAGGCTGGTGGCTTCCATGCGGTCCTCTCCGGGATGACCGCTGCCGTGGGCTTCCACGTATCCGACGTCGTGAGGCTGGATGCCGGCCTCCTCGTGGGCCCGGCAGATGGCTTTTGTATACGCCTCTTCATCGGGCACGAGCCGGTCCACGGCGCCCCCCGAGGCCACACCCAGGCCCGTGATGACGGCGTGGATTCGATCCCCGTCCTGACGAGCCTGATCCAGGCGTTTCAGCACCATTGCCGCAGCCCCTTCCCCGGGCAGGGTTCCATCGGCCGAGACGTCAAAGGGACGGGCCCGGCCAGAGGCCGAGAACGGCCGCCCCGCGTGCATGCCCACCACCGCGCGCACGTCACCGGCCAGGTCCACAGCCCCGACCAGGGCCAGGTCCAGCTCCCGGTTCTGCAGGGCCCGGACTCCACACGCCAGGGCCTGGAGGCCGGAGGTCTCCTCGCTGGAAATCGTGTGGCTGGGCCCGCTGATGCGGAACAGCCGGGCAATGCGGCTGGCCACGATGCCGCCCAGGGCTCCCATGGTGCGGTTGGCCGTGAGGGCCGGGCCCGTGGCCTCCCGGAGCGTTCGCTGCCAATCGGCCAGTGCCTCTTCGGGGCAGCCCAGACCGGCTTCCCGGTTCCAGGTCCGGGCCTGGTCCGCCATGGACCATCGAAGGTGGAAATTGGTGGTATTCAGGTCCAGACCGATGCCCACGAACACGCCGGCGGCCGGCCCGAGATTCTGCTCGAGACC
Organism: uncultured Planctomycetota bacterium; assembly: GCA_964485695.1. Classification (GTDB taxonomy): domain Bacteria; phylum Planctomycetota; class JAFGQW01; order JAFGQW01; family JAFGQW01; genus CAZAKZ01. The sequence goes on from CAZAKZ010000002.1 coordinate 82,348, forward strand.
CGCGGCTGCCATGGCCCCGGCCGCCACCTTCAGCATGAGGAGCTGCTGGGGAAGCATCTCCTCGAGCTCCGTGGGTGGGATCCGAAAAGCATCGAGGGGCACCTGGAACGCGTCCAGGAAATAGCCGGCCAAGGGGAGGTCGGGAAAGGCCCTCGCGAATCCCGGACTCGTCCCGGCACCCCACCATCCTGGGGACGGCAGGGTCGGTGTGCGGCCGCCATCCAGGACGCGCTGCTGAAAGGACCGGAGCGTCTTCCACGCCCCGAAGCAGGCCTCCATGCCCACCACGGCCACGGGCACGCCTGCAGGCGCGGAGACCTCGGCCTTCACCCGGATCTCCGGGGATTCCTGGATGACCGGATTCCACTCCTCCAGGAGCAGATGGGCGTTGATTCCTCCCAGGCCGAAGGCACTCACGGCAGCCCGCCGGGGCGTGGCCCTTGCTCGCCGGGGCCAGGGACGGGGTTCGGTCAGGATCTGAAACGGACCGTGATGCAGGTCCAGGTTCGCTCCCGGCCGGGAGAAGTTGGCGGAGGGAGGCAGGGTTCCGGCCCGGAGTGCCAGGAGCACCTTCATGAGTCCAGCGGCTGCCGCGCCGGTGAGCAGGTGGCCCACGTTGGACTTCACCGTACCCAGCACGCATTGCTGCCCGGGATCAGATCCGTCCTTCCAGAGGGTCCGGAGGCTCTTCATCTCCACGGCATCCCCCACGGGGGTGCCCGTGGCGTGGCATTCGATGAAATCCACATCCTGGGGCTTCCACCCGGCCGCAGTGTACGCGGCGCGCATGGCTGCGACCTGGCCCTCGGTGTCGGGAGCCAGGAGGTTGCCCCCGGTGTCGTTGGAAAGACCGATACCGGCCAGCACCGCATGGATGCGGTCTCCCGCCTCCAAGGCGTCCTCGAGGCGTTTCAGCAGGAACATGCCTGCGCCCTCACCCACCACCAGGCCGTCGGCGCGTTCGTCAAAGGCCCGGCAGTGCCCGGTGGGGGACAGGGCGCGAAGCTGGGAAAATCCCATCTGGGTGTAGAGGGAGTCGGGACGGGAGAGGCCGCCCGTGAGCATGGCGTCGGCCCGGCCCGAAAGGAGCTCATCGGCAGCCAGCTTGACGGCATAGAGGGATGAGGCGCACGCCGCGTCCAGGGTGAGGCTGCCGCCTCCGAGGCCCAGGGCTCGGGCCACGACGCCGGCAGGAAGCCCGGCCACGTAGCGGTTGAGAGGCTCGGTGGTGATTCGAGGCCCGGATGCAGCCGCACCCGGGATCTTCTCCTCCATCAAGGCGCCCAGGATCTCCCGGGTCAGGGCCGAGGAGGTGTCGGTGGGCAGGACGATGTTACCGAGGAGCACGCCCACCCGCCGGGAATCGAGGCCCTCGGTGACCGCATCCTGAAACGCCTGGCGTCCTGCATGCAGGGCCAGGTGGAACATGGGGTCGAGGCGCATGAGAAAATCGGCCTCGAGGTCGAATCCAGTCGGGTCAAAAGTGAAATCCTCGACAAAGCAACCGCGTCTGGAGTAGACGCGATCCGGAGCCGGGGGTCCGGGTGCATGGGCCTCGTCCGGTTCCAGGAACCAGCGGCCGCGGGGAACCTCCCGGGACGTGTCCTTGCCCTCGAGAACGATGTCCCAGAACTTCTCGAGGGTCCGGCACCCGGGAAAGACCCCGCCCATGCCGACGATGGCGACGCGTCTGGAAGTCTCCATGGCCCTGGAATCTCCTCGGGTCTCCCGGCACTGTCAGGAAGCCAGGAACTCCTCTGTCAGCCGGTTGCGGCGAAACGCCCTGTTCAGGGACGGTGTGACGGTGCACTCGAAATCCCGCATCCGGGCGATGAGCTCCCCCCCCGCGTCCAGGAACTCGAGGTCGGCCGTGACGCTGTGGTCCGCGCATCGGGTGATCCGGGATACGATGGTCACCGGGCCTTCGGCTTCTCTCTCGGGGTAGGCCCTGCGATACTGGCGATACTCTCTGGAATAGCTCGGAAGAGAAAATGCGCCCAGCTTCTCGTGAACCCAGAGGATCACGGCCTGGAAACCGCAGTCCAGGGCGAGCGGATCGGCAAGCCACACGTTCCGGATCGGATTGCGAATCCAGGAGGCGGGCGCCGGGGCGGTCTTGCACCGGACCACGATGCCGTCCTCCGAGCAAGATTCCACCGACTCGATGCCCTGCATCTCGGGACCATGGAAGAGCAACGACTCGTAGATCTCCTGTCGGGTATGGGCATAGGCTCCAGGCTGGACGCGATTGTCCCCGGCTTCGGCCTCGGGCAGGAAATCCGCCAGCACGATCTCGGCGCTGGCGTGGAGGACGTCACGGTCTGCTTCGTCAAGGGAGTGCATCTCCACCGGCACCCGGAAGAGGTCACCCTCCTTGCGGCCCGCTCCGGCCAGAACCCGGACCGGATTCGGCCGGGTGTCGGTCAGGACGAGGCCCTTCAGGATCCGTAGGTGGTCGTAGCCGTGAAAGAGGAGACCCGGATTGCCGTGCAGTCCGCCGTGGGCCAGCCACTCCACCACCATCGCCTTGGGCACCACCACATGGCCATCCAGGACGTGGGCCCTCAGGACAGGATAGGTCTCCAGGTCCAGACGGCGCTCAAAGGCCGTGGGGAGGGAGGAGAGGCAGCAGGAGGACGGGAGGATCGAGGCCGCTCTATCCCTGCCCAGGAGCACCACCTCGGTGTCCCGGCCGACGCTCTCGACGCCGGTCTGGATCTCCCGGACCAGGCACTCTGCGCCGGCCTCCGCGGGAATCAGCTCAATGCCCTCGTTCTGGAACACGGTGCGCAGCGAGGGCGTCACCATGCCGCCGTCCCACGGGCCCCAGTTCAAGGAGACCACCCGGCACCGGGGCAGACGTCGAGCAAGGCCCGCAGCCGTCTTGTTCAGCACCTCGTTGGCCATGGCGTAATCCGCCTGTCCGGTGCGGCCGAACCGCGCCGTGGAAGAGGAATAGAGGACCAGGAATTTCAGGGCCTCCAGGTCTTCCCGGCCCAGGGCCTGGAGGCAGTTTCTGAGGCCCTTGACCTTGGTCTCGTAGACCCGGTCGAAATGCTCCAGGGTCTTGTCCTGAATGCGTCGATCTGCGAGGACGCCGGCGCCGTGGATGAGGCCCCGGATCGGGCCGAGGTTTCGACGGACCTCGGCGAGTGCGACCTGCACGGCCCGGGCGTCGCGCACGTCCACCTGCCGGTATTCGACCCGGGCCCCGGCCTCTGTCATGCGCTGGAGATTGCGGAGCACCTCCCGGTTGGCCGCATGTTGCCTGTAGATCCGTTCGAGGTCCCTGGGGGACAGGTCTCCGGCGTGGTGGGTGCGGATTTCCCGCTTCATGTCGGCCTCGTCACGGAGCGCGGCCAGCCATTCGGGCTCGGATTCCGGGGCGGCGCTCCGGCCCAGGAGCACCAGGGAGGGCGCCCCGGCGCGGGCGAGAGCCACGGCGGATTCGGCCGTGACGCCCCGCGCCCCCCCGGTGACCACCACCACGTCGCCCTTCTGGACTAGCGGAGACTCCTCCTCTGGGGCCTCCGGAGCCTCCAGGGATCTGGGCGTCGTCACCAGGTGCCGCAGACCGTCCAGGGCAAGGCCCACCTCCACGGGCTCCTCATGGAACATCTCCCGGGCGAGGGCGTCGGCGGCCAGGGATACATCCTTGAAATTGCGGGCCAGATCCAGGGCCCGGGTCTTCACCTCGGGCCACTCCAGCCTCGCGGTCTTGGCCAGGCCGGCCAGGCCGCCCGACACCGGATCCGAGTCCGGATCGGGTTTGACGAGGTTGAAGGCTCCGTCCAGGCGGGACACAGTGACGAGCAAGGCCGGGTGGTCCGTGCCGCAGGCGCGAAGGGCCGGTCCGACCTTTTTCACCCAATCAAAGGCGCTCCGCAGGAAGTCGTCGGCTACAGTCTCCGGCGCGAGGAGAACCAGGCCACCCAGACGCTTCGGGATTTCGAGGGTGGAATCCCTGCCAGGGGATTCCAGCGGAATCGCCTGGGCCTCGTACCCGAGGCTGCACAGCGAGTCCACCAGTCGGGAAGCCAGGTCCGAGCCGTCCTCGGTCACCCAGATCGCCGCTCCCGGCGGAAGGTGGATCCGGGGCCGTCCGGCCTCCTCGTCAAGGGGGACGGCTTCCAGAACGGAACGTTCCACGCGCCCTCGTGCACCGGCGTGCGAGGGCCGGGGGGGGGCTTCCTCTGGACCGGGATCCCCTGCCATTCCGGTCTCGACCTGGCCGGAACGCTCCGCCTCCGGAGGGATCTCCTCGAACGCGGGTCCGGCCTCGGGTTCTCTACCCGGGGCCGAGGCCGTGTGCTGGACGATGCGATCCACCACCTGGCGCAGCGTCTCCAGGGTACCCATCTCCCCGGACTCGAGGGCCGGGAAGCCAGGTAGACGCGCCTCCAGAGCCGAGAAGATCTCCACTCGCTTGATGGAGTCGATGCCCAGATCGCCGTCCAGGCTCATGGACAGATCCAGCATGTCCACGGGATACCCGGTCTTTTCGGCCACCACCTCCAGGAGTGCGGCCTGGATCTCTTCCGGGGAGGCACCCGGCGCCGGCGCCTCGGTCCGGGGCGGGGGGGCGTCCGGTGGGGTGGGTTTCGTATCTCCTGCACCCGAAGTGTCCCGGGTCATGAATTCTACGACCTCTTGCAGGGTCTGGAGGGATCCCAGGGTGTCGGAGGCGATCTTCGAGGCGTCCGGCAAGCGCTCTTCCAGGGCCGAGAGGATTTCCACCCGCTTGATGGAGTCGATACCCAGATCCGCATCCAGGCTCATGGACAGGTCCAGCATGTCCACGGGATACCCGGTCTTCTCGGCCACCACCTCCAGAAGTGCCTCCTCGGCCGCACTTGCGGAGATTCTCGGAGGAGACGCAGCAGGCACAGGCACCTCAGGGGAGGCCGGAACCGGTTCCGCGGCCGTATCAGGGGAAGCCTCCGGCAGGGGCGTCCCGGCAGGCGCAGGGAAAATCGGTGTCTCCACCGGGGCCAGAACGGATGAAACGACCGCGCCTCGATCCGCCTGGAGGAGCCGGTTCTGCTGCTCGATGAGGGCCTGGAGGGTTTTCTGGGATGCCTCCTGGCCCTCGAGAAACTTCTGGTGCAGCTCAGCGGTTCGGGCCTGGATCTTTTCCAGGGCGAGGAGGTTCTCTCGGCTCAGGCGCAGGGCCTCCAGGATTCCGGGAGAAGCCGGCCCGGTCGAGGCTTCCGTAACGCGCGGCGAGGCCGGATCCGACAGGTCTTTCACGTCATTCAGATCTTTCATGGTGTCCGGAATCGGGGCGGGAACCCCGAGGGGATCGGGAGATTTCTTTTCCACCACAGGTCTCTTCTGTCTGGGTTTCACGTAATTCGCCCCGCAGATCGGAACGGTCAATATCTTCTTGGTCTTCTTGGCCATCTTCTTACTGGACTTCGGATCCGGCGAGGGTTCGTCTTCGAGGTCCGGGACCTCTGGACCTCCTTCCCAGGCCGTGAGATCCACTGTGTGTCCGAGGACCGCCAGGCGCGCCAGGGTGTGGGCCAGGTCGAGGATCCCGGATCGCTTGCCCGCCGACGCGTCCAGAGCGAACGCCTCGTGATCTCGGCCCTCGAGGATGGCCTTGATCAGGCCTGAGATCCTGCGTCCGGGCCCCACCTCGAGGAAGGTATGAACGCCGGAATCGTACATGTTCCGGATCTCGCTGACGAACTCCACCGGGTGGGCCAGCTGGCCGCCGAGCACCCTTCTCGCCTCGGACTGCGCCTGCGGATATTCCAGGGCCGTGGTGTTGGCAAACACGGGGATCCGAGCCTCGGCGAACGACACCTCCTGGAGGGCGGCTTCGAAGGGCTCCCGGGCGTCGGCCACCAGGGGGCTGTGGAAGGCCGCCGACACGGGCAGGCGGTCGTTCTTGATGTCCCTGCGAGTCAGAGCCTCGGCCGCGCGGAGGATCTCGGATTCACGACCGGAGAGCACGGCCTGGGTGGGCGTGTTCTTGTTGGCGATGACCAGGTCCAGGGATTCCTCGTGCAGCACCTTTTCGAGGGTTTCCACGGGGGCGCGGACGGCGAGCATCGCGCCCAGACCCGGGTTGCAACGGCCCATGAGCTGGCCGCGAAGATGGCTCAGGAAATGGAACCTCCCGGCGTCCAGGCGACCGGAGGCATGAAGCGCCGTGAGTTCTCCGAAGCTGTGGCCGGCCACGGCCTCGGGCCGCACGCCGAACTGCTCCAGGGTGAGAAGCGCTCCGACGCTGACGGCACCGATGGCGGGCTGAGCCACCTGCGTGGCCCGGAGCTGCGCAGCGTTCGCGGTGCGCATCGCCTTTTCAAAGGCGGGATGGGGGTAGATGGAGTCGCTCAGGCGCCTGATGTTTTCACCGGTGTTTTCGCCGGGGGTGAAGGCCCGGTCCGCCTCGGCCAGGGCCTGCTGCATCCGGGGAAAGCGACAGGCCAGGTCCCGGAGCATGCCGACGTATTGAGAACCCTGTCCGGGGAAGACCATGCCCAGGGATCCCGGCGGGGCGCCAGCGCCGAAATGGACGCCGTCCGGGGTGCTCCACGACCTGGAATCCGGGGATTTCTCCAGCATGGCCCGGGCGCTGTCGAGAATCCGCTGGAAATCGGTCCTGTCCTTTTCCAGGACCAGGGCCAGGCGACAGGGATCTTCGCTCCGGAAGAGGGATCGGGATCGTGCGGCCAGGCGTGGGACCTCTTCCCAGTCGGTCGGAGAGGGCCAGGCGTCCAGTCGGGACCGGAGCGCTTCTGGCGTCTCCGCGGAAAACACGGCGATCTGCACGGTTCCGTCCCACACGGCCTCTTTCTTCTCGGCGTCGTGTTCCTCCAGGACCATGTGGAAATTGCTGCCCCCGAAGCCGAACGCGCTGACGGCGGCCCGGCGCGGATGACCACGGGAGGGCAACCAGGGCCGGGCCTCGGTGTTGGCGTAGAGGGGAGATCCGCCCGAACGCAGGTTGTCCGGCGGATCGGACACCTTGAGGGTGGGGGGAAGCACCTTGTGGTGCAGTGCCAGGACGGCCTTGATCATGCCGGCCGCGCCCGCCGCAGCCTTGGTGTGACCGATCTGCGATTTCACCGACCCGAGGGCGCACCACGTTCCGGTCTCCCGGGCCGAGCGAAACACCTCGATGAGGGCCGAGGCCTCGGCGGCGTCCCCCACCCGGGTTCCCGTACCGTGGGCCTCCACCAGTTCAATGCTGTCGGGGGAGACGCCGGCCTTGTGATACGCGTCCCTGAGCGCCCGGGCCTGACCCGAGGCGCTGGGTTCATAGATGGCGCCCGCCCGGCCGTCGCTGGAGGTTCCGATGCTACGGATGACGGCGTAGATCCGGTCATTGTCCCGCTCCGCGTCCTCGAGGCGCTTCAAGACCAGGACACCGAGACCTTCTCCCAGGATGGTGCCGTCGGCGGACCGGTCAAAGGGTCGAGCGTCGCCGGTGGGGGTCAGGGCCGGTGTCTTGGTGAAGCACATGTACATGAAGATGTCGTTGAAGGTGTCCAGGCCCCCCGTGATCACCATATCGCTCTGACCGGAGGCAAGCTCCAGAGCCGCCATGTGAATGGCGCTCAGGGAGCTGGCGCAGGCCGCGTCCACCACGCAGTTGGTCCCACCCAGATCGAGGCGGTTGGCGATGCGTCCTGCGGCCACGTTGCCGAGGAGACCTGGAAACGAATCTTCGGTCCAGGGCACGTAGGAATCGGCAATGCGCTTCACCACGTCCTCGGAGGTGGCAGCGTCCACGCCGGCATCCTGAAGGGCCTGCCGCCAGATGGGGTGGCCGAGACGGGCGCCCAGGGGGATGACCAGCTCCAGGGTCCCGGTGACGCCCAGGATGGTGCTGACTCGGCTGCGGTCGAAGTCACGATCCGGGCCGTACCCCGCGTCCAGGAGGGCATTGCGGGCCGCAATGAGGCCGAGGAGCTGGGTGGAATCCGTGGCCTCGAGCGCGTTGGGCGAGAGGCCGAACTCCAGCGGATTGAACTCCACGGGCGTGAGGAAGCCACCGCGGGTGCCGAAGGTGTGGTCCGGCCTTTTGGGATCGGCATCGAAGAAGTCCTGGACCCGCCAGTGGGTCTCAGGCACCTCGGTGATGGCGTCCACACCCCCCTGGATGTTGGCCCAGTATTCATCCAGGTTGCCGGCCCGGGGGAACATGCACCCGATGCCGATGACGGCAATGGCCGGGGCCCGCCTCTTCTCGTCCTTGTCGGGGGTCAAAGCGCTATCCTTCATATGAGCAGGCCGCTCTCAGGTCGGCGGATTCCATCGGAATGATCTTGATCCGGTCGGAGGCGAGGGACACGCCCTGCAGGCGCAATATCGCCAGTCGCATGTGCAGAGAGGCGCCGAGGAGCAGGTTCAGGGCGACATCGACGACCCGGCGCCCGGCGGGCGCTTCCAGACAGGAGCCCTTCACCCATTCGTTGAAGGCGCCCAGGGCCGGACCGCACCAGATCTGGTAGTCGATCCTGCGATCCGGGTCTCCGGCCACGGCCCACCGGGAGGCATTGCCGAGGTACCACCGGAACACGAGGGCCATCTTGTGCTTCGGCTCTCTCTCGGCCCGGGCCAGGGTGCCGGGATTCACGGCGGAGAAGTAGCGGCGGGTCTCTTTCCAGACGTCCTCAAAGGAAGCCCGGAACCACTTCTTTTCCACCAGATCCCGGTCCGCGGCCGGGATCGAATCGAGGCTTTCGTGGGTGCGGTAGAGCTCGTACAACCGGGTCGCCCGCATCGGAAACAGGGTTCCCCGCTTCAGTACCTGGATCTTCACGCCCATCTCGAACATGTCGGCGGCCGGCGCCATGGCAAAATCCGCCTGGCCGGCCTCGGCCAGCATGGCTCGCACTGCGTCTGAGGTGCCCGACTCCACGCAGGCCTGGTTGACGGAACCGGTGAGAACGTAGGCCGCGCCCATGGACAGGGCAGCCGCGACGGAAGCGGGGGTGGCGAGGCCCCCGGCAGCACCGATCCTGGGCGGCCGAGCGTACCGGAACCGGGACTGCATTCGATCCCGCAGGGCGACGAGAGTCGGTATCAGGGTGATGGCGGGTCGATTGTCGGTGTGGCCACCGGAATCGGCCTCGGCCGTCAGGTCGTCGGCCATGGGAATACGAGTGGCAAGGCCCGCCTGGTCGGTGGTGATGACACCCTTTGCGACCAGGGCCTGAAGATACTTGTCGGGTGGGGGGGATAGGAATTTCTCGGCTATCTCCACCCGGGAAACCTTGGCCAGGATCCGGTTCGGCACCACGACCGTACCTTCCGGGGTGGTGTGGATCCCCTGGACGCGATAGCGCACCACCGGAAGGGTCAAGTCCAGGTAGGCCGAGGCCTCGATGCATCGGATCTTCCGGCGAAGATACAGGTCCGCCACGGCCGCCTCGAGGTCCGGGTCACCGGGGCTGTGGATCAGGTTGAATCCGTATGGAAGGTCCCCGAGGTCCGAGGTGATCCGATCCACGGCCGCTTCCACCGATTCCAGCGGAAGCCCTGCCGCACCGAAGATACCGAGCATGCCGGCCCGGCTCACGGCTTCCACGAGGTCCACCGAGGAGATCCCGCCCGCCATGGCGCCGGCCACGTACGCGTACCGCAGGCCGTGGTCCCGCCGGAACGAGGCATCCCCCAGGTTTTCCAGCGGGCAGGGAGGTGCGTGGGCCAGGGTCCCGGTTCCGGTCACCGGGTGGACGTCCGGAATCGGGACAAGGTTCCCGTCTCTTTCCACCAGGGTGACGGAAGCGTGGAGGTTCCGGATCGCTTCTTCCAGGGATTGCACCGGACCGGGGGGGGAAGCATCGCCGCCGGCTTGCAACGCCTGGATGGAATTTTCATTGCCGAGTGTCATACAAGAACCGGGGATCTTCTCCTGAACACATGAGGTCGTGGGATCCGGGACGTCGCCCGCGATACCAGCGGTTTCTCGAGTTCCTTTGTGGCTCTGGAAGTGTGAATCGAATTCGGCATCGATATCGCCGAATCGAAGCCGATCAGGCCGGATGGAGTCCCGGGTAGAAATCTTGTCCGGGGATCTGATCGGGGACAAGGATTTTATTCGGTGGGACCGCAACCGGGCAAGGCGGGGATTCTGTCCTTCCTCATGGGAAAACAGGGTCCGGAACCAGATTACTTCTTGATCAGAAATCAGGGCAAGGTTTTCTGGAGCCGGCCTCTGGTCTTGGTTGCTTCAGCTCTTCAGTTTTATCCGGGCATTTATACGGGCACCTACCGACCGCGGGGACGTTCTCTGGCCTCGTTCACCCGGAGAGGTCTGCCGTCCACTTCCCGGCCGTTGACCTCCTCGATGGCGGCCTGAGCATCTTCGTCGGTTTCAAGCTCGACGAAGCCGAATCCACGGGCCCGTCCCGTGTCCCGGTCCACGACTATGTGCACGTCTTTCACAGCACGACCATTTTCCTCGAAGATGGCACGCAAGGCGTCTTCGGTGGTGCTGTAGTTCAGGTTTCCCACATAGAGCCTGGTACCCATGAGTCTTGACCTTTCCAGTTGCTACCAGTTGCTACGATCCGTGTCCGTCAATCCGAAAGTCTCAGCCTGCGCGCGTACCTTCTCAAAACCTCCGAGGCCGAAACTTTGCGGTGGGACGGATCCATGGAAAGGTCCCGTAGATGAATCTCGGGCACCGATCTGGACGGAATGGATGGACGTTCCCGGCGAAGAAATGATGAAGGGCTGCAGCTGCAGATCCGGTCGGAAGCCAGTGCACTTCCTCCAAGCCACGTATCGGGCAAAAGATCAGGGAGCCGATTCCGTCTGCTGGCCCACGGATCTCTGCCCATCTAGTGGTGCATCATAGGACTTATTCGGGGAATCAGCAACCCTTTTGATCCGGTTGGATCCGCCCGCTGGCGGGATATTCATGCGTTTCCGGGGAAGGCAGCGTTTGTAATACGAGAAACATATCAGAATTAGTGGGCGGGTCCGGCGCAGACCGCTTCAAACCGGGGTATCCTGAAACCAGGAGGATGGGCTCCAGGGGAAATATTGTCTCACCCTCCTCCCGGGATTAACGTAGTATTTCCGGTCGCTTATGATTTCAACTCCCCCGTGGACAAGGAAGGCGAGGATTGAAACGCTCGAGTCTCTGGATATTGATCTTCCTGATCCTGGGTCCCGTCCTGGCCGTGGAGGCACAGGGATTCAGTGACGCGGAGATGCAACGGGCCGTGCAGAAGGGCCTCGAGTTTCTGCGGCGGGTTCAAACCCCGGATGGGTGCTGGCGTTCGGATATCGGGTACAAGCTCATGGAGGGCTACCAGATCACCTCGGACGAGATTGCCCAGCGCAAGGCAGGCGGCGGCCATGTCGGGGTCTCCAGTCTGGCACTCATCGCATTTCTGGCGGGCGGCCACGTCCCCGGCCGGGGCCCGTTCGGAGAGGTGATCGAGCGCGGCGTCCAATACCTGCTCCTGTGCGTCAACCCGGAGGACGGCTACATCTCCCAGAACGGTTCGCGCATGTACAGCCACGCCTTCGCCACCCTGTGTCTGGCAGAGATCTACGGCATGACCCACCAGGCAGACCTGAGAGAAAAGCTGCAGCATTCCGTGGACCTCATCGTGAAGTGCCAGAACAAGCGGGGAAGCTGGCGGTATCTTCCCTTTGCCGTGAAATCAGACATGTCCATCACGGTCTGTCAGGTCCAGGCGCTCCGGGCCGCACGGAACGTCGGACTCAAGGTGCCCAGAGCCACCATCGAGCGGGCCATCGAATACATCAAGGACAGCGCGGTCGAGGAGGGTCCGGATCGCGGTTCCTTCAAGTACCAGCCCCGGACCCACACCCGGTCCAGCTTCTCCCTGACCGCAGCCGGCATCACGGCGCTCTACGGAGCAGGCGTCTACGACGACGAGGATATCGAGCACGGCCTGAACTTCCTGGGGAATCGACACGTCTATTTCCGGAATCGATACCTCACGACGTCCCACTACTTCTACTACTACGGCCACTACTATGCGGTGCAGGCCATGTTCATCGCCGGAGGGCGCTACTGGCGGGACTACTTTCCCAGGGTGCGGAAGGAACTGCTGGACGAGCAGCGAAGCGACGGCTCTTGGCCCAACGAGGTGGGGCCCGGGTCGGTGTTCGGCACGGCGGTGGCCTGTATCATCCTCCAGATCCCCTTGCGCTATCTACCAATCTTCCAGCGTTAGGCAAAACGGCGTCTCATCGTCCCTTCCCGGGCATCTTCATGTCCATGGGCTTCCCGGGTGCGGTCTTCCCGGTCCGCCGGGTCCCGGCTCCGGATTTCTCGGTTTTCGGCTTCATTGTCCTGCCGGGTCGGATCTTTCCTGCGCCGGGGCCCTTTGCCCGGGCCTTCGCTTTCCCCGGCATCCCGGGGTGCCGCGCCATGGACCGCCGGGGCCTGGGCAGGGGCATGGACGCGAACACCAGGAAATCGTCCATTTTCTCCTGGAAAACCCAGTCCACGGCCAGTGGATTATCCACGGCCACGCAGGTGACCACCTTTGTCTTCAGTTGAGGCCGCCTTTTCCTGAGGCCGTACACCGTGCCCAGGCCGTGGCTCGAGTGAAACGAGCCGTTCAGGTGGAGCACCCGACGAATTCCGGGATTCGCCTCCAGGTAGGCGTGGATGGATTCGGCCATGGTGTCGTCCTTCAGGCACTGCGCCTTGAACATGCGATCCAGACGATCCCCGTCCATTCCCTTCATCACGCCGGAGAACCGCTTCCGATAGGCCTTGGATCCCGAGAGGATCTCGGCGGCGGCCGTCTTTCTCTCCTCGGTATCCAGATCCTCGAGGGCCTCGAGGCCCTTCTTGGCCACAGAACGCGCGTGGCGGCGGGGCACGTTGGCGGCCAGGACCGGGATGCCCCGGTTTCGGGCGTATTCCACCAGAGGACGGTAGTCCTGGCGGTAGTTGGGCCAGGGCCGGGCCTTCTTCAAGAACTCCGCCTCCACGATCTTATTGTCCAGGTATTGATCCAGGACAGGCTGCACGTCCCGCTCGAACATCTCCATGGAGAGGAGGAGGTCGTCTCGACCCCGGTCCATGGCCTTCAGGAGTTCCAGCTGTAAGGCGTGGAACACGGTGTTGTCGTGCTGCTCTCCGGCAAACACCACGTCCGCGCCGGCGAGATCGGCAAGGAGTGCCGGCGTCTGGATCTCGTGCAGGCCGTCGGGACGCACCGCGGCCATGCGGAGTCCCCGGAGCGTCCACCTCATTTCCCGGGCCACGGCCGGGAGGGAGCGGCCCCGGAGGTCCGCCGCAAACACGCGGACCACGGCTTTCCATTTCTTCAGGACGTCCTGGAGGGCCGACACCTTGCCTGCTTGGCCTTTCCCTCGGGAAAGAAAGACGTCGATGTTGAGCTTTCCGGACGGTTGACTCGACGACGCGCTCGGGGGCCGTAGGGAACCAATGGCCTGCGAATCGGGATCCAGGGCGATGATGTGTCTGGGGTGGAGGATGCCCTCGCGCATGAGGCGCAGGGCGATGCCCAGTCCGCTGTAGAGGGCGATGACGTTCTTCACGCTCCGCCCCGGGTTTTCGGCAAGGTGGTCCCGAACGGTCTTTCGTGCGTTCAGGCGATACGCGGCCGCCAGATCCGCTTCCACCTCGAAAACATCCGGTCCGGCCTTGCGAAAGGACCCGGTTCCGGGCAGGGCGCACTCCGGGACGGGTGGAACCAGGACCTCGGCACCCGATTCGAGAAGGGGGGGGACTGCCTTCAGGATCGTTCCGGGGTCGAGGAGGGGGCCGGCAAGGACCAGGGTCACGGGGCCGGTGGGTCGATCCTGGCCCGGGGCCCGGGTCGGATCCAGGATCGAGGCGGAAAAGAGAACCGCGATCCAGATCATTGGACAGGATTTCAGCATCATGACGACAGCTTTCTCGTGGTGGTTGGGATTTCTGCGGTCGAAATCAAATCTCCTGCTTTCCATTACATATGCAGGATCGAGATTTGCACAAGGATTTTGAGCCCGCAGGGGTCAAAATCCCTCCTTGCCTGACGGCAGGGCAGTGAACATAGTTTCCTGTTCGATATCGAGCATTGCCCCGAGACCCCGAGAGTCAAAAATCTAAAAATGAGAAACGTCCCGGGCCGGGGGAGTTTTCAGCCAAGGAAAGACCGGTTGCCATGGCGCTGGACCGATACGGGGTCTTGAAGGGAAGGATCGTGAACCGCCGGCGGGGGGTGGGGCGGGGCCGGCACTACCAGATTCACGTCCACGACGGGGAGCGAAATCATCGTGTAGCCGTGAATTTCAAGTCCAGAAATCCCCCCTCGGAGCTGCTGTTCCTGGTGGATGAGGATTTTGTCCACCCCGTGACCTCGATTCTGGAAGGATTGGCGCCTGGATACACCGACCTGGAACGCGGCCCGACGACCGGCGCACTGGACTACATCCGCGGCAACCTGTTCGACCTGGAGCGCATGAGGACGCAGCCCTACAAGACCCCGGCGGCCTCCAATGATCTGAAGGACAAGATCGACTCCTGGGTCCGGCGCGCCATGCACGACGACCGGGCCTGCGCTTACGCGTTCGGGGAGCCCTGGGGGCCGGAGAAGGCCCGGGACAAGTACTTCGGATTCAAGCCGGGTCGGGGCATGCACGAGGTCCACATGAACCAGGGAAACAGCGTGGGGTTCGAGGAAAGCGACGGGGTCTGGCAGGACGGTGCCCTGTGGCTCCACTTCCCGGCCGGCCGGGACGGCAACGCCCATCCGTCCGGCCAGTGGATCGCGGTGTTCCTGGCCTTCCAGTCCCAGGCATGGCACACCGAGGATCGAGGGGGTCATCGACTCGAGCCGGAATCCGTGGGGCTCCCGGTGGATCCTTCCGGCGCCCGGGCCGGACGCGTGCGCATCGTGGCGGCCCTCATCAATCCCCGCGGGGAGGACACCTGCGAGACGGTGACCCTGCTCAACACGGCACCGGATTCCATCTGCCTTGACGGCTGGATCCTGACCGACAAGAAGAAGCGCCGGACCGTCCTCGAGGACCTGGTTCTCGAGGCCGGCCGCACCGGGGTCGTGGATCTGAGCCGGGGGGAGGCCCGGCTCAGCAACAAGGGGGGCATCCTCACCCTGCTCAATCGCCGGGGCGGCAAGGTGGATGGGGTCTCCTACACCCGGGAACAGGCCATGAACCAGGGCTGGACCGTGGTGTTCTGAGTCGCTGTGCAAGCGAGAAGGACAACCTTGTCGCTTTCTTTCCCTGCCTGTGATCCCAGGCCGACCAGCCCGGGACAATCCCTGGACATTGAAAAAAACTGGACATGGTTCAGATTTGAGCGAGACTTCAGGGACTTTTCCGGATCGAGTGAGTGAGATCCCCGGGCAACCGGCACGAGGCAGACTGGCACCAGGTTGAAAAACAGGCAGGTTTGAATGGCATTCCGCTCCCAGCGCAATCAGCGCAATCAAGGCAAACACAAGAAGTTCCGTAGTTTCGGCAGGGGCCGGTCTCGCCGCAGGGACATCCAGGTCGACTACAAGGACATCGGTACCCTGCAGAAGTTCCTCTCGCAGTACGGGAAGATCCACTCGAGACAGCGCACCGGCCTGACGGCCCGCCGTCAGCGCGAGCTCAAGAGGGCCATCAAGTACGCCCGGTTCCTGGCCCTGTTGCCCTACAAGTAACGGCCCTACAAGTAACAGGCAGCCTTCCCCCGTATCCCCTCAGACTTCGACAACGATCTTGTCGAAATGCTTCCCGTCCGGCATGTGGCGGAACGCCTCGGGCAGGGCGTCAAAGGTATATCGGTCACAGATCACCGATCCATTCTCGGTGCCAATGATCGTGAGACAATCTTCCCCTCATTTATTACACTGTTGAAATCGTGCGGCTTAACCCGGATATGGAGGCCGCGTAACCGTGAACTTTGAGGCGGCAACTATCTTGAAACTCAACGGGATTGACCTTCGTCTCACGGAATTAGAGACGGATTGGGAACTCGCCCGATCAGGCGAACCGATGATGAAGATTGACCCACTGATCTGAGGTGTACCATGTGGGACATGAATGAAGGTACAGAGATCTGCTACCTTCGAGATTACGTATATCGCATCAAGTTCGACGATGGATCCGAAGGTGAGGTCGATCTGATCGATTACCTCGGCCGTGGTCCCGTGTTCAATGCTTTGACCGACCTGGAAATCTTCAAACAAGCTCGAATTGAAGGAGGTACTATTACATGGCCGAACGGAGCAGATATAGCTCCTGAGACCCTCTACGAAATGGTACTTTCTTCAAACAAGCAGGTAGATCGGACGCACTGACCGCGCGTTACTCGCCTGGACCCAAAGGGCCGCTGCCGACACAAGAATTTATCTGATAGTCGAGTCAGATAGCTCCGCCCCTCGCCCCCTCAATCCCTCAGACCTCGACCACGATCTTGCCGAAATGCTTCCCGTCCTGCATGTGGCGGAACGCTTCAGGGAGCGCGTCAAAGGCGAATCGGTCACTGATCACCGGCTTGATATCGCTGGATTCGATGAAACGCCTCATGTCCATGAACGCCTCCCGGGAACCCACCAGGATGCCCACCACGTGGAGGCGGTTCATGACGAGGGGGGCGATGTTGACCTCTCCCTGGAGGCCCGTGAGGGCGCCCAGCATGGCCACGGTCCCGCCAGCCTTCGTGGCCCGGAGAGACTGACCCAGGGTTCCAATCCCTCCGTTCTCCACCACCACGTCCACGCCTACCCGATCCGTGAGGCTCAGAACTTCTTTTTCCCATTTCGGCTCGCGAATGTAGTTGAGGGTGTGGTCGGCGCCTAATGCGGCTGCGCGCTCGAGCTTCTCGTCGCTGGAGCTGGTGACGATGACCCGCACTCCCATGGCCCTGGCGAGCTGGAGGGCGAAGATGGAGACCCCGCCCGTGCCCAGGGTGAGCACTGTCTGGCCGGGCTGGAGCCGTCCCTCAACCACAAGGGCGTTCCAGGCCGTGAGCGCAGCGATGGGCAGGGTGGAGGCTTCGGCGAAATCGTATCGTTCGGGCACGGGCACCACGGCCTCGGCCGGCAGCACCACCTGCTCCGCGGCCAGACCCGCTCCAGGCACGCCCAGGGTGGTCCCCACGTACTCCCCCCGGAACGGCCCGTCGATCCAGCCGGAGACGAAGTGGGACATGACCCGGTCTCCGGGCAGCACTCCGGTCACGCCCTCGCCCACTGCGGCCACCATTCCGGCCCCGTCGCTCACCGGCGTGGCGGGCAGCTTCAGCCTCGGGTTGTAGCCCCCCGTCACCACGAGGAGGTCCCGGTAGTTGAGGCTCAGGGCCTTGATGTCGAGGAGGACCTCTCCGGGCCCCGGCGCCGGGGCCTCCACGGTCCTCGGTCCCAGGTGCTCCAGGCCGAACTGGGAAAACTCGTACTTATTCATGTCTCTGCTCCCTCCAGGTGGCAGGAATCAGTACGCCTTGGCGAACAGGACCCGCCGCGGGCTCGCCTTGCCCGTGAAGATGCACTTCCCCGGCTCGTCCTCGCCCTCGAGGGGGATGCAACGGGGTGTGACCTTGAGCCGCTTCAGGACGGCCTCGGCTGCAGGATCCTCGTCGGCCCAGTGGCACAGGGCAAAGCCCCCGTGGGGCACGGACGCCCCCTTCTTGCCGCTCCCGGGCGTGAAGAAGGCCTCGAAGTCTTCCAGGGTGTCGATGCGCCGGGTCCGTTCTTCCCGGAACCTGAGGGCCCGCTCAAAGAGCCCTGCCTGGATTTCTTCCAGGATGTCCGGCACCGTGGCCACGAACTCGCTGCGTCCCACCGAGGTCTTTTCCCGCACGCCGCGGTCCCGGCGGGCCATGAACACCGAATCCGAAACCAGGTCCCGAGGACCGATCTCCAGCCGGATCGGGACGCCGCGCTTCACGTGGTGCCAGCCCTTCTCGCCGCCACGCATATCTCGCGCGTCCACTTCCACCCGGATTGGGTCGCCCTGATAGGTCTGGTCCTCGAGCTCCCGGGCCAGGGCATTGCAGAAGGCGAGAACCTGGCTCCGCTCGGGGTCGTCCCGGAAGATGGGCAGGATTACGACGTGGCGGGGTGCAAGCCGGGGCGGCAGCACCAGGCCGTCATCGTCGCTGTGGGTCATGACCAGGCCTCCGATGAGACGGGTGGATACCCCCCAGGAGGTGGTCCAGGCGTGGACCTCCTGGCCGCTTGTGTCCAGGAACTTGATGGAACAGGCCCGGGCGAAGTTCTGGCCCAGGAAGTGAGATGTCCCGGACTGCAGGGCCTTGTGGTCCTGCATCATGGCCTCGATGGCGTAGGTGTGCACGGCCCCGGGGAACCGCTCGCCAGCCGTCTTCTCGCCCTTCACCACGGGCATGGCCATGCAGTCCTGGGCAAAAGCCTCGTACACGTCGAGCATGCGCAGGGTCTCTTCCTCGGCCTCCTCCCGGGTAGCATGGACCGTATGGCCCTCCTGCCAGAGAAATTCGGTGGTGCGCAGGAACATCCGGGTTCGCATCTCCCACCGCACCACGTTGGCCCACTGATTGATGAGGATGGGCAGGTCGCGGTAGGACTGGACCCACCGGGCATAGGTCTCGCCGATGATGGTCTCGCTGGTGGGCCGCACCACCAGGGGCTCCTCGAGTTTTCCAGCCGGCACGAGGCCCCCGTCCGCGCCCGGCTCGAGGCGGTGATGGGTGACCACGGCGCATTCCTTGGCGAATCCCTCGACGTGCTCCGCCTCCCGTTCCAGGTAGCTCATGGGAATGAAGATCGGGAAGTAGGCATTGACGTGGCCCGTGGCCTTGAACATGCCGTCGAGGATCCGCTGCATGTTCTCCCACAGGCTGTAGCCCCAGGGCTTGATGACCATGCAGCCCCGAACAGGGGATGCCTCGGCCAGGTCGGCCGCCCGGATCACCTGCTGATACCACTCGGGATAGTCCTCGCTGCGGGTCGGGCTGATGGCGTTCTGGGCCTTCTTGGCCATGGTTTCCCTCTCGGCTTCAAACCCACCGGAACCTCGGTTCCAGGGGACCGGCGGGAGCGGATGGTGGGGGAAGAGGCTCGTGGAGTTTCTCCGTCCGGGACAGCCCGGCGGCGGGTTCCCTGATCGGTGGGATTTACTTTGCCCTAGTCTGGGCGGGCTTGACCAGGCCTGCGTCCAGGAGAGTCCGGTAGGCGCCCTTCCGGGTGATGGTCTTCAGCGCCCGGGTGGAGATCCGCACGCGGACGCTCTTGTTCAGCTCCGGGACCCAGATCCGCTTCCACTGCAGATTGACCATGAACTTGCGCTTGGAGATCCCCGTGATCTTCTTCCCGATACCCCCCTTGCGCTTGGCCAGACCCCGCCGGGTGTAGTGTCTCCCGGAGGTGGTGCGCTTTCCCGTGATTTGGCAGATTCGGCTCATTCGGTTTTCTCCAGAAACCTCGGGTGGATATCAGAAGGGGCCTTTGTACTTCACAACCCGGGGCAATTCAAGGATTTTGGAGACCTTTCGCACACCGGGAATCCCCATGCCTGCGATGCAGTGGACAGCCCTATCCAAAGCCACTTGAAAGTGGCCTGATTTCCTGAAATCCTTACGGTTTGATCCCAGGAGGAACCCAGGATTGGCCAAGGCTGCACGGAAAAAAAAGACCCTACTCTTTTCGACGCCCGAGCGCGTCCGGGGCGGCCGGGTCCAGGAGTGGGCCTCCTGGCCGGACGAGAAGCTCCTGGATCTGCGATTGTGCGATCTCGATCTCTCCATCGAGGGCTCCAAGCTCGAGGGGCGCATCGAGAGGATCTATCGAAACCTGGAGAGACGGAACATTCGCTTCCGACCGCACTACTGGCTCGCCGAGGACTGGTTCACTCCGGACGGAGTGCCCGGCACCGCCATCCCCTTTTTCCTGGTCCATCCCAGGCTTTCGCTGCTGGAGCGAAACAAGATGATGGAAGTGGAGGGAGGAACCCGCGAATGGTGCCTCCGGATTCTCCGGCACGAAGTCGGCCACGCCCTCGACAATGCCTTTGGCCTCCGGCGAAAGCGAAAGCGGCAGGCCATATTCGGCAAGTCCTCCCAGCCGTATCCGGACTACTACGCCCCCAGGCCCTACAGCAAGAAGTTCGTTTTGCACCTGGACTACTGGTACGCCCAGAGCCATCCGGACGAGGACTTCGCCGAGACCTTTGCGGTCTGGTTCAGGGCCAACTCCAAGTGGAAGAGGCGCTATGCCGGATGGCCCGCCCTCAAGAAGCTCGAGTACATGGACAGCCTCATGAAGGAGATTGCGGGCAAGAAGCCGCTGGTCCGGTCCCGGAGGCGCATCGATCCGATCTCGGGAGTGAAGAAGACCCTGCGCGAGTATTACAGCGAGAAGCGGGTGCGGTACGGCCTGGACTACCCGGATTTTTACGACCGGGATCTCCGGCGGCTCTTCTCCAACGCGCCTGAATACAGGAAGAACCCTTCGGCCGGAACGTTCCTGCGTCGCATCCGCAAGGAGATGCGACGCAAGGTGGCCGGCTGGACCGGAACCTACCAATACACCATCGATCAGGTCCTGTCCGATATGATCGCTCGATGCCAGGAACTGAAGCTCCGGATCACCGGCCCCGAGGACCAGGTCAAACTGGATTTCACCGTACTCCTGACCGTGCAGACCATGAACTACCTCCACAGTGGTCGGCACCGGATAGCGCTCTGATAATTCCATGAAAACTATGCGAATCCTGACCCTCGTCCACGAAGACCTGGTTCCACCGGAGATCGCCGAGGGCATCGATACCACCGCCGCGCCCTGGCGCATGGAGTTCGATATCATCGGGACGCTCAAGGAAATGGGCCACGAGGTGAAGCCCCTCGGCGTCCGGAGCGACCTCACCATCATCCGCAAGGCCATCGAGGAGTGGAAACCCCACATCGCCTTCAACCTCCTGGAGGAGTTCGACGGAGAGGCCACCTACGACCAGAACGTGGTCAGCTACCTGGAGCTCCTGCGGATGCCCTATACAGGCTGTAATCCCCGCGGCATCATGCTGACGCGGGACAAGGGGCTCACCAAGAAGATCCTCATGTATCACCGCATTCCGGTGCCGGATTTTGCGGAGTTCCCCATGGGCCGCCGGACCCGGCGTCCCCAGCGATTGACCTTCCCCCTCATCGTCAAATCCCTGGTGGAAGAGGCCTCCCTGGGCATCTCCCAGGCGTCCGTGGTCAACAGTGACGAGAGCCTCCAGGAACGGGTCGATTTCATCCACTCCAGCATCGGCACGGACGCCATCGTGGAGAAGTTCATCGAGGGCCGGGAACTCTACGTGGGGATTCTGGGGAACCGTCGCCTCCAGGTGCTCCCGGTGTGGGAGCTGCTGTTCACCAAGATGCCCGAGGACGTGACCCGCATCGCCACCGCCAAGGTGAAATGGGATCACAACTACCAGAAGAAGCACGGAATCATTTCCCAGCACGCGAAGGATCTCCCGGCGGGCGTGGAGGATAAGATCCAGCGACTCAGCAAGCGAATCTACAAGAACCTGGGGCTCAACGGCTACGCGCGCATGGACCTGCGCCTCACCGACACGGGCAAGATCTTCGCCATCGAGGCCAATCCCAATCCCCAGCTGGCCTACGGCGAGGATTTCGCGGAATCGGCGCACCACATGGGTCTCACCTACGAGGGGCTCCTGCAGCGCATCCTGAACCTCGGTCTCCAGTGGCGACCTCGGACTTCCTCCTGATCCGGGTTCGCCCTCAATCCCAGGTCCTGAGTTCCCTGACCCACTGTTCCACCTCGAGCTTGCGCTTCTCGAAGAAGGCGAAGGCGAAGAGGACCAGGACCCCGAGGGTGATGCCAGACATCCACCAGACCCAGGTGTCTTCCCGGCCGGCCAGGAACACCATGTAGACCACATCAAAGACGAGGAATCCGAAGCCGGTGTAGAGAAAGGCGCGGACGCGTAAACCGATGCCCGCCATGATGCCGGCCAGGGAGACGCAGGCCAGCAGGATCATCTCCAGGTTCCGGTGCGCCACGTCGGTGAAGATGGACGTGGCCAGGGATCCGTAGAGGATGCAGGTTCCAATGACACGGAGGGCCTGGACGGCCCCGGCCGGGAGAATCCGCCGCTGCACGTGGGCCACCCCCAGAAGAGAGAGTCCCACGGGCCACAGGAAGACCTGGGGATGGATCTTGAAGTTCCAGCCCACCTTGTAGGCGAAAGCCATGAGCGTCATGTTGGCCACGACCGTGGACAGGTAGGCAAACACCACGGCCCGGTTCAGAAAGGCCACCATGGCGTAAAAGGCGGAAATGGCCCCCAGGGTGGTGAGCAGGGTCGTGTCGATCTCGGGCCGGAGCCACACGCCCAGCAGGGGACCGAGAGGCAAGATCAGGCCCGTGAATCGCAGTGGACCCAGGTAGATCCGTTCGACCCGGAGCCGCTCCAGGAGGGTCTCCAGGAGGATGGCCCCGTAGCTGATCGCGACCAGGATCAGGGGCCAGAACTGTCGGAACACGTGGTAGCGGTAGATCCAGGGATGGGTGATACGCAGGTAGAGGAAGAAACCGGCCAGGCAGGCCTCGGCCAGGTAGACGTAGACCGGCTGCCGCTCCCAGTAGGCCAGGGCCAGGTACCCCGCCGTGAGAGCCAGGACCAGGATCGCACCCGCGAGGTAGTCGGCCCGGAAATCGGTGGGCTCGAGTTCCAGAGCCGGGCTCACGAACGCCACGAGCATTCCAAGGGTCACGAGACTTAAAATCACGCCGGCGGAGCGAAACGTCTTCGAAGGGAACCAGGGCTTACTCCCGGCTTTCTCCTGCAGATGGTCCCGCCGCCCCAGGCCGTACCACACCGCCGAGAGCACAAAGGAGAGCAGGCAGAAGGGGAACAGGGCGTCCAGGTCGACCTCGTCAGTGAGGAGGACGGGGTGGACGTGGTGGAGGCCTGCCAGGGCGGTCAGAGTGCCGAGGAAGACCGCACCGGGCAGCCAGGCCGAGGCGTGGGATCTCGCGGCCAGCCAGAACCAGAGGGCCGTGATCACGCCCCCCGCAGCCACGGAACCGGGGTGGTCCGGATGGAGGAGTGCCAGAGCCAGGGCCAGGAAGGTGATTCCGTGGCCGAGGACCGCAGCCCGGCCCGAGGCCCGGGCGAGGAATCCCTCCGGATCAGGACCGGAAAACCACCGGCGCCAGAGTCCGGGCGCCAACCAGATCCCGGCCCACAGGGACAGAACCGCGGGCACCCAGCACCAGGCTTCGGAATGGTCGAAGAGCCGGGCGACCCAGGCCACGGTGACGGTCCCGGACAGGGCCAGGAGTTCCATGGCCTCCAGGCGCCGCGACTTCAGGAGTATGGCGGCCCCCGTACCCACCAGGAGCCCCAGGGTGACGAGTTGAAGGCCTGGATACGAGAATCCGTCCGGGGGGGGCAGAATCCGACCCGGGTAGGCCCGGACCAGGAGCAGGCCGAGGAAGAAGAGGGCGAGGAAGCTCAGGATCCGGTTCACGATCCTGAGTCCTGACAGGGACACGGGCCTCAACCAGACTCCCCTGGGTCGACGGGCAGCCACCTCGAGGCCCTTTTCCGCCAGGTGGCCGAGGACGGCCACGACACCGGAGCCCACGAACAGAAGGGTGAACCGTGCGGCGTGCGGAGCCGTCTCCAGGACCAGGCCGGCCATGGCCAGCCATGCAAGGCCCGGCAACAGGACCAGGAAGATCGGGCTGCGGGTGGCGCGAAAGTGGAGGGGAAGCAGGGTGAGCAGGGCCAGGGAGAGGGTCCACAGCCGACGCGGGTCGGGGTACGGAGCGTCAAAGAGCATCAGGGCACAGGCCAGGGCTGAGGCCACGATGGAGGCGGCCCCCAGGGGCTTCTGGAATACGGCCCGCCGCCAGGACCCTGTTGGCCCGGCCAGGGCCGCGGCCGCACCGAGACAGAGCATGGAGGCCGACAAGGGCGCCAGGGGGAGCCAGCGGGGCATGGTGCTGCCGCCCAGGGTCCACCACCGGGGATCAATGGAACGAATGGGATCGATGCAGTGATACGCGAAAAAGGTCCCGGCCAGGACAAAGGCTGCGGCTGCGACAGACGCGGCCTCGAAACGAAAGTGGCCTGCATGCACCATCAGGACGACAGCGGCAAGGCCCGCGGACAGGGCCGTCCACGCATCGATGGGGGCGGCCGTGTAGCACAGAGCCTGGATCCCGAAGAGGCCCAGGCCCCAGGACCGCCCCGTCTCTCCGAACATTCGACCGAGGTCTCCTCCCCGACGCATCAGGACACGACCGCCCAGAACCGCCACGGCCGCCACCAGGGCCACCCAGGCGGTGAGGCCCGGGGTCTCGGCAAAGTCATTCAGGGGCGCGATCCAGACGTGAAAGACCAGGCCGGCCGTCAGGACGTAGAATCCCCAGGCCAAGGTGGGCCACACCCGGACCCGGTAGACGGGCAATGCCGTTAAGCTCCAGGAGGCTGCGGACTGAAGCGCGTCCTGCTCG
>CAZAKZ010000003.1:0-98578 GCA_964485695.1 uncultured Planctomycetota bacterium
CCTACAGCCTTTTGCATAGGCTACATGTCCTGTTATTTATGTGAGGCTGTATAGTCAGGATTCCCGTTCACTCAGCGGTCTTGTAGGAATGAAAGGTCCATCATGAGACACTCCCTCCTTCTCCTCATCGCCTTTCTGGCCGTCGCGGCGGCGTTTTCCGTGCCCGCGGCCGGACAGTCCTACGCCTACGCCAGCGACAACAATCTGAACGCGGGCGGCAGCAACGTCTACCCGTTCAGCGCCACTCCGAACAGCTGGCGCTATCAGATCTTGATCGACGCCAAGTACCTGCCCACGAATCCGGTCCAGTTCACGGACGTTGCCTTCGGCTCCACGGCCACGAACCCGACGCTCTTCCAGGCCTCGCAGTTCCAGGTCCGGCTGGCCCACAACACGGTCGGGACCCTGAGCGCGACCTTCGCCAACAACTTCAGCACGCCGCCGGTCGTCCTCTTCGACGGCCCCATGAAGTACCAGGCCGCCTACCGGGCGTGGGTCGACCTCGGATGCACATCGGGCTTCGCCTACGATGGAAAGAGCCACCTCATCGTGGAGCTCCGCTACCGTGGCCGCACCTCCGCCGGATCGACCATGCGTTCCGACCCGATCCTGCCCCGTTGCTGGGCGAAATCCGCGACCGCCGACAACTACGTCGCGACCTCGGGCACCGCCACCACGAGCTACGGACTCAAGACCCGCCTCACCTACATCAAGACCACTCTCACCCTCTCTGGCTCCCCTTCGCCCGGAGGCACCGTGGACCTCGATCTCCTGGCGCCTACCGATGCGGGCAAGCCTTACCAGGTGGCCTCGTCCCTGGGCAACGGACCCATCCCCATAGGCAGCCGGCAGATCAACCTGACGCCTGACGACCTCATGGTGATCACCGTGAACGGATACCTGCCGGCTGTGTTCCTGAACTACTCCGGACTCCTGGACGCCAGCGGCAAGGCCAAGGCGCAGATCAAGATCCTGAATGATCCCCTGCTGAAGGGGATACGCATCTATTCCGCCTTCGTCACCCTGGACGCAGGTGCGCCCTTCGGCATCAGCCAGATCTCGAACACCGCCGACTTCACCATCCAGTGATGCATTGATATCGCAGGCGACCCCCGGCAAGCACCGGGGGTCTGCCGCTCTCACGCCTTCTTGGCTGGTGCCGGGACCCCGATCCGACTGCTGCGAATCATGAATTCCCATTTAGGGTCGCGATTCCTGGGATCGTTGCCCCTCCACGTGGATTCATCTATGATGATGCGGCCCGAGGAAAGAGCCTCATGAATGATTTGACCCACGTCAAGACCGGTCGATCCGAGTTCGACACCCTGTTTCCGAAGGTCCGCGCCTTCCTGGAGCAGGACACCCTGGACGTCGTCATTGACGGGAAGGAGATCCGCGGATATCGCTCGCCGGATTCCCGTGCCGTCTGGATCCGGGACCACAGCGACATGATGCGGGCCTTCCGGTACTTCGAGACCGATCTCGAGAGCGCCGTGGAACACTTCGCCGAAACCCAGGCCGACGGCGGCCGCATCTTCGACTACTTCACCACCTTTCCGGACAAGCTTCCGAGCGAGCGGGAGAACTGGACCAAGTACGTCCGCGTCCCGGTGGAAGCCGACGTGGAGTTCCGGTTCGTGAAGGCGGCCTTCCTCGCCTGGCAGGCCACGGGCCGCGACGCCTGGATCCGATCCCTCCTCCCGAAGCTGGAGAAGGCCATGGATTACGTCCTGACCCATCCCTGGCGCTGGGACGAGGACCTGGGCCTGGTGAAGCGCGCCTACACCATCGACACCTGGGATTTCGCATTCACCGCCGGAGGCCACGACTGGCTCCAGTTCCAGATCGACGACGACACTTTCTGGGGCATCCTCCACGGCGACAACAGCGGCTACTACGAGGCGTTCCGGATCCTGGCCTTTCTGCACCAACACCTGGGGACGCCGGACCGCGCCGCGGTCTGGGCCGAGAGGGCCGTGGCCCTGAAGGTCGCTGTGAACCGCGTCTGCTGGAACGGAACCTATTACACACACTTCGTGAAGCTTTCGCCCGTGGAAATCCCCGGCGTGGACGAGGCCACCCAGCTCAGCCTCAGCAATCCCATGGACATCAACCGCGGCGTCACGACCCATGCCATGGCCGTTTCCATCCTGGAGGAGTACCAGCGGCGGAGGCGGACCTCGGACGCCTTTGCCGAGTGGTTCTCCATCGACCCGCCGTTTCCGGACGGCGTCTTCGGCGACGACCTCCTGAAGGCGGGGGCCTACTGCAACGGCGGCATCATGCCACTGGTGGGCGGGGAGCTGGCGCGGTCGGCCTTTGAACATGGATATGAGGCCTACGGCGTGGACATCCTGAAGCGCTACCACGACCTGATCACCTCGACCGGTGAGACTTACCTCTGGTACTTCCCCGACGGCACGGCCTCGACCGTGGAGACCAGCACCAGCCCCGAGGCCCGGCCCACGGACGGCTGGGGATCCAGCGCCATGGCCTACGCCTTCCTGGAGGGCCTGGCCGGCGTCGTGGATGTCTCGAAACTATTCCAGCATGCTCGGCTCTCCCCCCGGTGGCCGGCAGCGGAGGTGAACGAGGCCGAGGTCCGGGTGGGGTACGAGGCCTCGGGCGCCTCCCTCGGCTACCACTACAGGCGGGGGGGGGACAGCATCGACATCGAGGTCCAGGCCGCCCAATCGGACATCCTGTTTCACGTCCTGCTTCCGGAGGACACCGGGGCAACGGGCGTGGCCGTGGACGGCAAAGAAGTTGAATACCAGACCTCCTTGATAGAGAATAGCCGCTACGTGGACTTTCAGGTCGAAATCCGCGGGAACGCATCCGTGCGGATCCGGCTGTAATCTACCGACGGGATATACTCATGTCAGGCTTTTCCATCCACTACGCGTTCATCGCCGAGCAGAATGAGCGGCTCCTTCCCGAGGTGAAGGCGGACTTCGAGAGCCTCGGCGCAGTGCTGTCCCGCCGCGGCACGGACATCGAGAGCATTGTGGAGCGGGCCGCGTCTTTCCGGGTGGCCGTGCCGTCCTGGGGCGTGGGCACGGGCGGCACCCGGTTCGCCCGGTTCCCCGGCCCGGCCGAGCCGCGGAACATCCGCGAGAAGGTGGAGGACTGCGCCGTCATCAACGACCTGATCCGCATCACCCCGGACATCTCCCTCCACATCCCCTGGGACCGGCCCGAGGATCCTGCCAGCCTGAAGGCCTTTGCGGCCGACCGGGGAGTGGGATTCGATGCCGTGAACTCCAACACCTTCCAGGACCAGCCGGGGCAGGCGCTTTCCTACAAGTTCGGAAGCCTCACCCATACCGATCCCGCCGTACGCCGCCAGGCCGTGGACCACAACCTCGAGTGCATCGATATCGGAGACGCCCTCGGCGCAACAGCCCTTTCGGTCTGGATCGCGGACGGCAGCAACTTTCCGGGCCAGCAGCACTTCCGCGGCGCCCTTACGCGCTACATGGAAAGCATGCGAGAAATCTACGCGGCTCTACCGGACGACTGGCTGATCTACGTGGAGCACAAGCTGTTTGAGCCGGCATTCTACGCCACGGTCCTCTTCGACTGGGGCACCAGCTACTGGTGCGCGCGGGAGCTCGGTGAAAAGGCCCTCTGCCTGGTGGACCTGGGCCACCACGCCCTGGGTGCCAACATCGAGATGGTGGTGGCCCGCCTCATCCAGTTCGGGAAGCTGGGGGGCTTTCACCTGAACGACAGCAAGTACGGCGACGACGACCTGGACACGGGTTCCATCCACCCGTATCAGCTGTTCCTCATCTTCAACGAGCTGGTGGACGCCGAGGTGAACCGGGTACCCGACTTCGATCCGGTCTACATGCTCGACCAGTCGCACAACGTCACCGATCCCGTGGAGTCGCTTATGTTGAGCACCATGGAGGCCCAGCGGGCCTACGTCCAGGCGCACCTGGTGGACCGCGCCGCCCTGGCCGAGGCGCAGGACGCCAACGACGCCGTCGCGGCCACGACCTTGCTCAAGCAGGCCTTCCGCACCGACGTCACGCCGCTGCTCGCCATGGCGCGGCACCAGAACGGCGGCGCCGTGGACCCGGTGGCCGTATTCCGGGCCAGCGGTTACCGACGGCAGAAGAGCAAGGAACGTCCGCAGGAGGGCGGCGGAGGAACGGGTATCGTGTGACATGGAAACCGAACAGCACCATGTCGCCGTGGACCTGGGCGCAGGCAGCGGCCGGGTCATCCTGGGGCGATTCGGGGAGGACCGCCTCGAGGTGCAGGTCGTGCACCGGTTCCCGAATCGTATCGACCGGCATGGGGGCCACCAGCGGTGGAACACGGCCCGACTCTTCAGGGAGATCAGAGCGGGCCTCGGCATGATCTCGGGCCTCGCGGATCCTCGCATCGTGGCCAGCATCGGCGTGGACAGCTGGGGTGTGGACTACGGCCTCATTCATTCCCGGGGGGACCTCATCGAGGAACCGGTGTGCTATCGCGACTCTCGCACCGACGGCGCCATGGAGGAGGTGTTCGAGATCATACCGCGCGAGGAGATCTATCGTCTCACCGGCATCCAGTTCCTCCCCTTTAACACCCTGTTCCAGCTCCATGCCCAGACCGCGGCAGGCGAGTGGCCGCAGGACGCCGCCACCTTGCTCATGATCCCGGACCTCATGCACCTTCGGCTCTGCGGCCGGCGGGTGGGCGAGTTCACCAACGCCACCACCACCCAGCTCGTCAATGCCCGGACCCGGCAGTGGGATCCCGTCCTCGTCAAGGCCATCGGCCTGGATATGCGTGTCCTGCCCGAAGTGGTACGAGCGGGCACCGTCCTCGGCACGCTGGAGGAGGGCCTGCAGCGGGACCTTGGCCTGCCTGCATTGAAGGTCGTGGCCCCCGCCACCCACGATACGGCCAGCGCCGTCGTTGGCACCCCCCTCGAGGAGGACTGGCTCTATCTCTCCTCGGGCACCTGGTCCCTCATCGGTATGGAAATGACCGAGCCCGTCATCAGCGAGAAGACGGCCCGGTACGACTTCACCAACGAGGGGGGTGCGTTCGATACGAATCGGTTCCTGAAGAACGTGACCGGCCTCTGGATCCTGGAGTCCTGCCGCCAACAGTGGAAGGACCGGGGCCAACACCTCGACTACGACGTGCTGATCCGGGAGATGCAGGGCGCTCGGCCTTTTCAGGGCCTGATCTTCCCCGATGAAGCGCGGTTCCTGAATCCGGACGACATGATCGAGGCCGTGTGCGAGGCCCTGGCGGAATCGGGGCAGACGCCGGTGCACGATCCCGTGGGCCTCTCCAGGGTCATCCTGGAATCCATGGCGCTCCGCTACGCCTCGGTGGTGAAGAGTATACAGGACTGCACGGGTAAACCCGTCAAGGGCATCCACATCGTGGGCGGCGGGAGCCGGAACGCCTTTCTCAATCAGGCCACGGCCGACGCCACCGGCCTGGAAGTCGCCGCCGGGCCCGTGGAAGCCACCGCCATCGGCAACCTCGTGGTCCAGGCCATCGCCGGCGGCCGATTTCGGGACGTCCGGGAGGCCCGTGACTTTCTGAGAAAATCTGCCTCCATCGAAACCTACACGCCCGGGAACGCCGGGGCGTGGCGGTCCGCGAAGGAACGATACAGGAAACTCGAATCCAATGGCTGAAAAAATCAGTATCGTGACGGACGAGATCTCCCAGGACCTCGAGGAGTGCAGGACCTTCCTGGATGACCACGATCTCCACGCTGTGGAGCTGCGGTGCATCGGGGACCGGCGGGTGCCGGACGTCTCCGACACCGACCGCCGGACCCTGAAGGCCTGGGCTCAAAACCACGATCCGGTCATCCTGGCCGTGAGTCCGGGGCTCTTCAAGTGCCGCCTCGATGACCGCGCCGAGATCCGGCGACACCTCGAGGAGGTCCTGCCCCGGTCCATCGACCTGGCCGTGGACTTCGAGGCCCGGTTCCTGGTCACCTTTGCCTTTGAAAATCCCGACGCACTCCCCGTGGACTCCACGGCCGTGGACGCCCTTACCACCGCGGCCGAGGTCTGCGCCGGGGCCGGTCTGCCCCTGCTTCTGGAAAACGAGCCGGGATTCCTGGCCTGCACCGGGAGCGAAATCCGGAGCCTCCTCGAGGCCGTGGGCCACTCGAACCTCTTCGTGAACTGGGATCCCCTGAACAGCAACGAGCTGGACGAGGCGCGGCTCTCGAAAGGCCTCGAGGCGATCCATGCCCGGGTCCACCACGTCCACGTGAAGAACGGGCGGCTCCGATCCGGTCAGCTCCTGGCCGAGTGCTGCTCCCTCAGGGACGGGGAGATCGACTGGGTCGCGCACCTTCGCCGGCTGAAGGCGCTCGGGTACGATGGATACCTCGGCGTCGAGACCCACTACCTGCCCTTCAAGGAGAACTCCATGGTGGTGCTGGCCCAGCTCCGGGAGATGCTGGAGGAGGCGGGCTTCACCGATACGGGATGACACGAATCCCCTTGAGACCGTGTACCTTCTACCGTTTCGATAGACAGGAAAGCACCATGTCGAAGATCGCCATTCTCTACTGCAAGCGTATCAAGGACCATTCCTGCATCGGCTGCGCCAAGTGCCACAAGGGCATGGCCGAGCACCACGGCGAGTTCGCTCGGCACAAAGACATCGAGCTCGTGGCCATGACCGACTGCGGCGACTGCCCGGGCCTCGCCGTTCCCCGGGTCAAGCTCCTCTCGGAAATCACGAAGAACCTGGGCCGTGAGATCGAGGTCTTGCACCTCGGAACGTGCATCAAGCTCGCCATGGAGACCGCCGCCTGTCCCATCGACTACGACGAACTCTCGACCATTCTCGAGAACAAGTTCGGTGTCCAGGTCGTCCTCGGCACGCACTCGTATTGATCGGAGGCGGAAGAGCGGATACAATCCACGATTCATAATCTGGAAACCGACTTGATGCCATTCTATCTTCGCACCGAATTCTACATCGTCGCCGTCTACCTCCTGCTCATGATCGGCATCGGAGTCTACTTCGTGTCGCGGAACCGGAGCGGCGTGGACTTCTTTGCCGGGGGCCGGTGCATCCCCTGGTGGGTGAGCGGCATCTCCCTCTACATGGGGAACTTCTCCGCGTGGCTCTTCACGGGCGGCGCGGGCTTCATCTACAAGACCACCGGGTACGGCCTGGTCTTCTTCCTCCTCACAGGGGCGGTGGCCTATTTCCTCGGTTCCCAGCTGACTGCGGTGCACTGGCGCCGGAGCCGGGTCATCTCTCCGGTGGAGTTCACCCGCCGGCGGTTCGGCCCCGCCACGCAGCAGATGCTGGGCATCATCACGGCGGTGGTCTTCATCGCCGCGGCCGGCAACCAGCTCCGGGCCATCGCCACCGTGGTGAACTCCATCCTCGGCGTCGACATCGTGACCGCGGCCGTGGCCATCGGCATCATCGTCATCCTCTACACCCTCATCGGCGGCCTGTGGGCCGTCATGGTCACGGACGTGGTGCAGTTCGTGGTGCTGCTGGGCGGCACCCTGCTCATCGCCCCTCTGGCCGTAGGCCTGGTGGACGGCGGCCTCACCGGCGTCCTCGGCACCCTGGAATTCTCCATCCCCCCCAGGTACGGAGACCCTTCCCACAACCTCCACTACCTCATCGCGGGCCTCATCTCGTTCACCCTGGGCGCCGCCGGCGGGCAAGGGCCCCGGTTCTACTGCGTCCCCGACGAGCGATCGGCCCGGAAGGTGGGAATGCTCGCCGGCGTGCTCTTCCTCACCACGCCGGTCCTGTTCAGCCTCCCTTCTCTTGCGGCCAGGGCCCTGTGGGGCGGCCCCGACGTGCTCCCGAACCACATTTCAGGCGACAATCCCCACGAGCGGGTCTTCGTCCAGATGGCCATGAACGTACTCCCCCCGGGCCTGGTCGGTGTGTTCCTGGCGGCCATGTTCGCTGCCACCATGAGCGCGCTGGATTCCGTCTATAACATGGTGGCCTCGGTGCTCAGCCGGGACATCTTCATGCACTTCAAGCCCGACACCAGCGACCGGACCCTCATCACCATCGGCCGGATCATGACCCTCGTGTGCGGCATTGTCACCATCGGCCTGTGTTTCTTCTACATCCAATCAAAACAGGACCTCTTCAAGGTGATGATGGAAATCGTCTTCATCTCGGTCACGGTCATGAACGCCCCCATGCTCATGGGGCTTCTCTTCCGGAGCGCCCCCCGGTCTGCGGGCCTGGCCTGCATTATCTGGGCCCTGGCCACCGGCATCGTGATCCGGGTTCTCCTGAAGTGGCCTGGCGGCCCGCAGACCTACCTGACCTGGGCCCTGTCCCTGGGTATCTTCTTCGTCTCCCCGTGGCTGGCATCCCTGTGGAGGAGTCGGGAAAACCGTATCGCCACCCTGGTCCTGGGCGCTGTGTTCTCGGCCCTGGTCCTGGGGGTCATGGCCCTGGGCACACCCGATCCCGGACACCGGGAATGGACGATCATCGCCTGCTACACCGCCTTCATGGGCGTGAGCTTCGTGGTCTTCGCCCACTGGTTCAGCTTGCCCGAGGACCGGACCGAGGTGGAGGCGTTCCACCGCAACCTGGACACGTCCGTGGACGTCCGCACCGAGGTCTCGGGCTCGGCGGACGCGGCCCTCTCGGTCTTCAAACTGGTCGGCGTCCTGACCCTGCTCATCGCCGGCCTGGTGCTCGTGCTCATGGGCATCGAGGCCCTCACGGATCCGGCCCTGCGGTCCGAGTCCTGGAAGTACCTCACCCTCACCGCCATCCTTGCCGTGCTGGGCGTTCTGTTCTGGTTTGCGGGCAGGCGATCCGGCTCCGGCTCCACGGAGACCTCCAATGGCACTCAAACTTGAATACGACCCGGCCGACCTCGACGCTCTGGCCGCGTCGCTCAGCCTCCTCGACACCGAGCACAAAACTCTCACCGCCCCCAACCGCATCGTTTACCAGCCCATGGAGGGCAACGACGCCGAGGAGGACGGCGCGCCGGGTCCCCTCACCCTGAAGCGCTACCGCGCCCGGGCTGGCGGCCGCGCCGGCATCGACTTCGTGGAGGCCATGGCCGTGAATCCAGAGGGTCGGGCCCGGGGCCGCCAGCTCATCCTCTCCGATACCACCCAGCAGGGCTTCGAAGTGCTGGTGAAGGAATACCGGAGCTTGAACGCCGGGACGCCCCTCCTCTTCCAGCTCACCCACTCCGGCCGCTTCGCCACGGAGCCCGTCACTCCCTACCCCCTCCAGGACCAGGAGGCGCGTCTCCTCACCGACGTGGACATGGACCGCATCCAGCAGGACTTCGTCCGGGCGACGCAGCTCGCCCAGGCGTGCGGCGCCGACGGCATCGACTTCAAGCACTGCCACGGTTACCTGTGCTGCGCCATGCTGGGTCCGGCCAACCGCAGGCGCAACGGCTGGACCTGGGGCGGCGACACCCTCGAGGCGCGCGCCCGGTTCCTCACCGAGACCCTGGCCAGGATGATGGCGGTCGTGCCCCCCGACCGGTTCCTCTACACCGTGCGCCTATCGGCGTACGAGGGCATCCCGGGCGGTTTCGGCAGCCGGGACGCCGACGCCGTGGAGGAGGACGAGACCTTCACGGAGCTGAAGGCCCTGGCGAGGATCCTGGAGCAAGCCGGAGTCCGCCTCCTCAACCAGTCCTCGGGCGTGCCGGAACGCACGCCGCTTCTGGTGCGCCAGACCAACGAGAACCCCCTGGCCTTCTTCGACCACCAGGACCGCGCCGAGGTGCTCAAGCAGACCGTGTCCATCCCCGTGGTGGGCTCGGGATACAGCTACCTGAAGGCAGGCAACAACAAGCTGCCCGGCGACGACCCGGCAAAGAAAAACATCGTGGCCCTGGGCGGCAAGGCCGTGCAAGAGGGCCGCGCTGATTTCATCGGCATCGGCCGCCAGTGCCTCGCGGATCCCGGCTTCGCCGATAAGCTCCTATCCGGCCGCACGGACACCATCCGGTGGGACACGTCCTGCAACCAGTGCGCGGTTTCACTTCGCTCCGGCATCCCCGCGGGCTGCGTGGTCCACGACCGGTACTACACCGACCTGTTCAAGGAGATGAAGCGGAAGTCGAAGTGAGGGGGGGGTGGGCAACGGTTTGCTCTGTCTACTCGCATGGCGAGTGCTTGTGTACCCCACTGGGTGACATACCATTCCAATAGACACTTGCCGGATTTCATCCGCACTGAACGCATCAAATCAGACGCGTTCAGGGCCGATGAAGTGCTTCATGACGGGTGAACGATACTGTTTTGATGCGTTCACCCTTGATGAAATTGGGCAGGCGGACCAGGCGCCTCAGGGGCGACGTTTCGGCTCCTTGTCCGCGGCGTCGAGGAGCGCCTGGGCGCGGCCGCGGAGCTGGTCGCGTTCGCGCTGGATCGCGCTGACCCTCGACTTCGGGATGACCAGGGGTTTCCCGCCCGATCGTTTTCGACGGACCTCGTCTTTCACATCGCCCGGCGTGTACACGTCGTCCCGGATACGGTCCAGAAGGGCGAGGGCCTTTGCCGGGTCGGGTTCGGTTCCGGCCTCCTCCTTGAGCAGCAGTCGGGCCACTTTCAGACAGAGCGCTTCGGGATGCACCTCGGGATGAACAAGAAGCTTCTCCAGCCCGTCGGGCCATCGGGGATCGCGCTCCTCGACCAACCACATCAGAATGATCTCCAGTAACAACGGGTACTTCTTGCTCCGAGGCCGCTCAGTATCGGCCGGGGCGAGCTCCTCAAGGGATTTACCCAGCGCTCGGAAACAGCGATACCGTCCAAAATGGGCCCGTGGGGAGTCCGGTTTTCCGGCGAGGGCCCGTTCGTAGTGGTGGAGCGCATCCTGAAAACGGCCGCGAGAATGATACAGATCGGCCGCGAACAGATGAGCCCGGGGTGAGTGTCCATCGAGTCTCAACGCGGTCTTTGCGTCCTGAAAGGCAGCCTTCTCCTTGTCGAGCTTGTTAGCGGCTGTAGCGCGGGTCCAGTAGGGAGGGACAAACGCCGGGTCCAGGCGGATCGCCTGGTCCGCGCACTCCCACGCTCGTCTGTATCGCCAATCGCCCGTCTTGAGATTCGGTGAATTCAAGTAGACGCCCGACAGGTTGTTGAGCAGGACTGCGACGACCTGCTTCTTCTTCAGGTTCCTGAGGTACCGGCCCGCGGCCAGGTCCTCGGGTGTGATGCTCCACAAGTTGGGTGCATGCCAGTCGTGATAGTCGGCGTCAGCCAGCTCCGCGCCGCGTTGCGTGGTCTCGATGTTTCGCCGCGTCTTCCCGTCGTCCCACCGCACGAACACGTGGCGCGGTCTCAGCACCCCGTGCAGGGGCAAGCCCAGCCGCTCGCCCATAGCCAGGAGGAGAATGGAATGGCCGGTACAATTTCCGCAGTGGTCCTGCAGAACAACGCTCAGGGACGACGCAAGGTCATCGCCTTCCCAGGACGGGCCGGTGCAGATACACCGGTGGAAGAGTCTGCGGTTGATCGCCCGGATGACGGCCTCGGGCTCCTCGAGGCCCTGGATGTCGCGCTTCAGGAGGAGCGAGAGCCGGTGCAGGCGATCCAGGAGAAGCCGCCGGAACCGGAGCGCCTCGGACGTGTCCTCCTGCCGCTCGCACCAGGCCGCGGCCGCCCCCAGGTCCAGGTCCTTCTCGTCGGCTTTCAGGATGTCCTCGAAGCTCTGGATCGCCTTCTCCCGCTGCCGCTGCGGGCTCGCCCGGTACGCGGCGCGCTCCTTCTCGAACCGCGTGGCGCACGCGGCCGGATGGGCGGCCAGCCACTTCTCGAACGCGTCAGCAAGGGCGCGGTTTGCGTCCAGGTGCTGTCGTTCCTTCTCCTCGCGAGAGACCTTTCCACTCCACGACTGGCACCGCGCGTGAAACGTACGATAGTGATCGATGTGGGGAACCACATCCGGATCCCTGCCGGTTGTCTTCAGAATCGCCTCGGCGAGGAGCTCGCCGTTCACCACGGAACGCGAAACGGCTGCCAGCACGGCCTCGTGCAGCAGGCCGGGCGCCTCGGATTCGCCGGCCCGGGCCAGGGCCACGGCCGCGTCCCGGTCCAGGCCATGGAAGGGCTGGTACAGGAGGGGCCGGAGGTGCGGCAGAAGCCGCGCCGAGGTACGCGGCAGCCGCTCCACAATGTCGAGGCGCAAATCGTCATCTTCATCCGGATCGCACGCGATCTCTGCAAGCGCCTTCACCCGGGAGGCGCTCTCCGGACGACAGAGGGCCACCACGGCCACCACGCGCGTATCGTAGTGCAGTCGCTGGTCGCGGAGCACCCGGACGAGCACCGGGTCCAGGTCCCGAGGCGCATGGGCTCGAAGCCACGTTCCGCAGGGTTGACTGTTATCGTCCCATTGCGACTGACCTCGACGCTTACACCCGTTCGGTGCCCGTGCCTTTTCGACCAAAACACGCACCATGGCCAGGGCCGCACGATGCCCGGCCCGGTCGTGCACCGGTTTCAAGGCTCTGAAGCCGCGTGGAAGCCACCGGTTCTGGCGGCTTGGATCGATCTTGTCCCACACCTTCCGGATCTCGGCCACGGCCGCCGGATCAGCGGCCAGTAGCTCAGGATAGTCGGCGAGGCGGGCCGGAGCGGGTGGATTCGCCCGGACCTCTTCTGCCGGAGGCGTATCGCTCGGGAATAGCCCGTGCCCCACGAACAGCACGGCCGCCAGGGCCACGGCCGCCGCGCCCCACCGCCACCAGAGGATTCGCAGCAAGCGTCCGTTCGTGGTCAAGGGGCTTTCCTCCGTTCACGAGGTCGCGGGCGCGGCCCATCCGTTTCGCCGGTCACGTTGGTAAACCGTATCATCCGTCAGATGCTTCGATTTTACTCTCGATGCACGAGAATACAAGAGCGAGAAACGGTATGAACGGAGACCCCCTTGCCGTCTCGTCAATGATCGAGTAAAGTCGCTCTCGCCGTGAAAACAGATTGGAGCGTACCCATGAAAATCCTCTTTCTGCCGGGCCTCCTATTCGTTCTCGTAGGGTGTACCATGCGGGACTTGGCCCTGGAAATGCCCAGTGAATCAGTAGCTGCCGGGCTCGTCATGGATACCGAACAAGCCAAGGGCCGTTTGCACGCGGAGGCATCCCCCGCACCGACAAAAGCCGCATCCAACGAGGCGCAGGACCTGGCCAGGAAGGTCATCTACACCGCCGACTTCCAGGTGCGCATCGTGAGCCTGGACCCGGCCCTGGAGAGGGCCCGGAAAATGGCCGAGGACCTGGGCGGCTTTGTCCTGGAGGAGAGAATCGATGAGATCCGGCTCCGGGTCCCCGTTGGACGGTTCAAGGAAGCAGTGAGCCGCATCTCCGAGATCGGCCGGATCCTCTCCCGCCGGGTAAGGGCCACCGACGTCACCGAGGAGTATGTGGACCTGGAGATCCGCCTGGATGTCAAGAAGCGGTTCTTGATGGAGCTCCAGGAGCTCTACAAAAAGGGCGGTGAGCTGAAGGACCTCCTGGAGATCAAGCGGGAGATCGACAAGGTCACCGAGGAGATCGAGCGCATCAAGGGCCGCCTCCGGTATCTCAAGAACCGTGTCGCATTCTCCACCATCACCGTGAAGTTCAAGGTGGCCACTCAACACCTGGACAGGACCTTCCGCCTGCCTTTCCTGTGGCTGGAGGACCTGGGCATCGACCGGCTTCTGGCCATGTAGAAGGAGGCGGAAAATGAACAAGCACATGCACCTCCTGTGGATCGTCGTTCTTTTGGCCGCCGCGGGGTGCCGCATCGTGGATACCCCGAAGGGCTACGTGGAACTGGACGATCCCCCCGAGCCTTACGCATTCAAAGCCGTGTCCCCAGACGACTGCCGGTTCACGGTCAGGGTGGTGGACAACGAGGGGGACGGGTCCCTGGACTACTGGGAGAAGGCTGTCCGGAACCAGCTCATGCGGAACAAGGGCTACGAGTTCCTCTCCGGCAGGGACCCGAAGACCCGGGGCGGATTGGACGGCAAGGAGCTCCTCTTCGGCACTTCCAGCAAGGACGTGGACTACCGCTACCTGGTCGGCATCTTTCCCTACACGACCTGGCTCTCCTGGCTCTTCGGGAAGAAGATCTACCTCGTGGAAGCCGGTGGGGAGACGAAGACATTCGAGGCCGACCTCGAGGCGCTGCGCCAGGCGATGTTGACCCTGCGGTAATTTAGTCCGGGGCGGAGAAGAGGGGCGTGGTGAGGTAGCGCTCGCCCGTGTCGCACACGACCGTGAGCACCTTCTTCCCCGGACCCAGTTCCCTGGCCACCTCACAGGCGGCGTGGCAGTTGGCCCCGCTCGAGATCCCGGCCAGGATGCCCTCCTCCCGCGCCAGGCGTCGCGCCACGGCATAGGCGTCGTCCACTTCCACCCGGATCACGCGGTCCAGGACGTCGCGGTTCAGCACCTCGGGCACGAAGCCGGCGCCGATGCCCTGGATCTTGTGGGGCCCCGGCTCTCCACCCGAGAGCACGGGGCTGTCGGCGGGCTCCACGGCCACCACCTGAAAGGCGGGATTTATCCCCTTCATCTCCTCGCCCACGCCGGTCAGGGTTCCCCCCGTGCCCACGCCGGCCACGAAGGCGTCGAGGGTGTCACCGAACGCCTCCTGGATTTCTCGGGCCGTGGTGCGGCGGTGCACCTCGGGATTGGCGGGGTTCACGAACTGCTGGGGCATGAAGGCACGGCTGTCAGCTTCCAGGAGTTCCGTGGCCTTCTCCAGCGCCCCTTTCATCCCCTTTTCACCGGGCGTCAGCACGACCTCGGCGCCGAAGGCAGCGAGGACCCGCCGGCGCTCAATGCTCATGGTGTCGGGCATGACCAGCTTGAGGCGGTATCCGCGCGCGGCGGCCACCATGGCCAGGCCGATACCGGTGTTGCCGCTGGTGGGCTCGATGATGACGGTGTCCGGGTCGAGGAGGCCGTCCTTTTCCGCCTGCTCGATCATGGCCAGGCCGAGGCGGTCCTTCACGCTGCCTGCGGGGTTGTAGAACTCGAGCTTGGCGTAGACCTCGGCGCTGTCCTGAAGGGGGATTCTGCGGAGGCGGACCACGGGGGTACCGCCCACCAGGTCAGTGATGCTCTCCACGGGTTTCATGTCAGGTCTCCGTTCATGGGCTTGATGGTTGTCTCGAGGATCTTGGCGGTCACTCTCGTGGAGGGCGGCACCGACCGGGTGAGCCACACGTTGCCGCCGATGACGGAGCCCTTGCCGACCACGGTGTCGCCGCCCAGGATCGTGGCACCCGCGTAGAGGATGCAGTCGTCTTCTATGGTGGGGTGGCGCTTCGTGTCCCGGATCAGCTTTCCTTCGCTGTCCTTCCTGAAGTTGGCTCCGCCCAGGGTGACGCCCTGGTAGATGCGCACGTTCCGTCCGATCACGGCGGTCTCGCCGATGACCACCCCCGTGCAGTGGTCGATGAAGAAGCGCCTGCCGATCTCGGCCCCGGGGTGGATGTCGCAACCCGTCATGGAGTGAGCGTGCTCCGACAGCATACGCGGCAGGATGGGCACGCCCTGGAGGTGCAGCTCGTGCGCGAACCGGTGAAGGGTCACCACCCGGATGCCCGGATAGCAGAAGATGATCTCCTCGGTGCTCTTGGCAGCCGGGTCGCCGTCGTACGCGGCCCGTACGTCCTCAGCCAGGATGCGCCTCAACCGAGGGATCTTCCCGAGGAAGGCCAGGGTCTGGTCCGAGGCGTTGTCGGTGCAGTCGGCGCAATTCAACCTGGGCTCGTGACACTCGTGCATGAAGCAGCGCTTCAGCTGGTTCTGCAGCAGGGTGTAGAGCCGGTTGATCTGGTCTCCCAGGTAGAACCGGGCGTTGGCCTTGTCCACCTCCTGGTTGCCGAAGTAGCCCGGCATCATCACGGTCATGTACCGGTCCACGATCTCGAGGAGGGACTCCTGCGAGGGAATCATGGGATAGCCAATGTGGTCGGGAGAGTCCTCCTCGCCAAGGCTGTCCAGAACGGCCTCCACCAGGTCCGGGATCTGTCTCGTATGAGGATCGTCCTCCACGGAGTGGTGGCCCCGGGCGCACAGCCTGGGCGCCCGCGCTCTCTCGATTTTCGTGCCCATGGGTGACTCCAGTTGAAACGTCCGCCAGTGGTGGCGCGAACAAGGCCGCGTTTCCCGACCATCCATACCATGGAACCGATCCAATGCGGAAGACAAAACGTCCGGAGCGAACGTATCCGCGAGATATTCGATGCCGCCGGCCGAACAGGTTGGCGGGCCCGGGACAAGTCCAGCGCCATCTCCCTCGAGCTCATGCAATACGGCCGCTGCCGCATGGCCATGCGCAACCAGCAGCAGAACTACAACCTGGAGGGCACGGAGATCCCGCTGAAACGGGGCCGGATTTCATCAGGACTTTTTGAGCGCGAACGCACTCATTTCGGGCTCATGAAGTTCTTCATTCATCAGGGCAAAATGAGCGAGTTTTCGCTCATTTTCCGGCCATGAAATTCACCGGACGGCGTCACTCCTGCTTCGTCTCGGGCTCCGGCTCGAGGAAGGGGGTCTCCATGACCAGCCTGAGGCCCAGGCCGTCGCTCCTCTCGTTGGGCACGAGGCCGCTGCGGGAAGCGGATCGGCAGTAGCCCGGACCGTAGCCCCAGCCGCCGCCACGGAACACGCGGTAGGTGCCCGTGGCCGGGCCTGTCGGGTCGGTCTGGCGTCCGGCCACGTAGTCCCCCTTCCAGTCCTGGCACCATTCCTGGACGTTTCCGCACATGTCGCGCAGACCCCACTGGTTCGGCCTCTTCTGCCCGACGCCGTACGACCGCTTCCCGGCGCTCAAGCTGCTCCAGGCGTATTCATTCACCTCGGCGTGGTCGGGGTCGTCCCCCCAGAAGAACCGGGTCTCGGTTCCCGCACGGCAGGCGTACTCCCACTCCGCTTCGGTGGGAAGCCGGAAGGTGCCCACCCCCAGGGTATTCATCTTCTCGATGAATGCCTGGCACGCCTTCCACGTCACGCGGTCCACGGGATGATCGGCCCGACGGAGGTCCGTCTCGGGCATCTTCGTGCCCATCACCGCATGCCATTGCCTCCGGGTAACCTCGTACATCCCCAGGTAGAACGGCCTCGTCAGAATCGCCTCGTGGCGCGGCGATTCATTGTCGAAGCGGTCCTTCTCGTCCTCCGCGCTTCCCATCATGAAACTGCCGGCGGGGATCTTCACGAACACCATCTTCACCGCGTCCGGGAGGGTGACCGTATGCGTCACGACGTTGCCCACCGTCACGCCGCCCTCTCCGCCCATACCGCAGCCGTACGCGACCGCGATGCACACCACCCCCAGAAAAATCAATCGTATCCCTGTCATGTTTCCGTTCCCTGGACTCGTCAGCTCCTCCGGACCTTCGTGGCCGGTTCCGACCCCTTCACCTCTTCCACCTCTTTCCGGTGCTTCAGCACGGATCTCAGGTCGTACATGAGCTGCGGGCGTTCCGTCTTCTTGAACCTGCTCCCACCCAGGTACTCCCCGAACAGAACCTTGAACATCCGACCCCGGTACATGATGGTCCCGTTATGCTTCACCGGCTGCCCGTTGATGGAATCGA
This sequence comes from uncultured Planctomycetota bacterium, assembly GCA_964485695.1. Lineage (GTDB taxonomy): Bacteria > Planctomycetota > JAFGQW01 > JAFGQW01 > JAFGQW01 > CAZAKZ01. The sequence continues at coordinate 17,569 of CAZAKZ010000003.1, forward strand.
GGAAAAACCGCCGGGCCGGATCGGACGGGGCCGGCCGGAAGCCCAGATGGAGGCCGTGGGCGACGTCGATGACGATCTCCTCGGCCCCCACCTGGATCGCCCGGCCTGGCGTCTCCTCCCGGCTGACGATCAAATTCGTGTACTTCTCCTGCTCGTTCTGCACCCTGTTGCTCCGGGTTATCCTGCTGTCCGTCGAGACGTTCTCATGCTCCAGGATGAACGGCGTTGTCGTGAAGTACTGGATCGACATCAGGTCGTGGTCGGTGAGGCCGTACTTCTCGATGGTGCTGCTGTCGAAATAGGCCCGGCGGAAGCAACCCGCCGGGACCAGAACCAGAACACCATAGAGTACGACCAGGACCGAGATCCGTCGGAGTATTCCGCCCATGTTGCCCTCGTCCCTCCCGTGAAAGGTGTGCGGTCCGAAAATCCGCCCGATTTTCGATCGTGGTCGGCTTCCCCTGAAGGACTGTCGGGGAAATCCGCATCGGGGACGGGCCTCTCCCCGGTTCACGCCCAGAAATACCCTCTATTTTCTTGCAACCGAAGTCAACAGGTTTGTGCGGGGAAAAGCCGGGTAAACCGCTTTCCCTCCATTTTCCACGTCCCTATAATGACTGCCCATGGAACCAAGCCAGGGGAATGCCTCCACGAAATCGACTCCGCTCAGGGCGGCCATGGCCGCCTGCGGAGGCATTGCCGACCTCACGCTCACCGCCGCACAGCGGAGCCCCGATTTCGAGGTGGCGGCCATCCAGGACGTGGACGAGGCGGCGCTCCGGAAGACCGGAGACCGATTCGGCATTCGCCGGCGGTATCTCCGGTTCGAGGATCTCCTCACCGAGGACATCGATTTCGTCGTGGTGAACTCCCCCAACCACCTGCATCTTGACCAGGTCCGAGTCGCGGCCTCCGCCGGAAAGCCCTGCCTGGTCCAGAAGCCCCTGGCCAGGACCCTGGCCGAAGCCGAAGAAATGGTGGCTCTCGCCGCAGCCCACGGCATCCGCCTCGGCGTCACCATGTTCGAGATCAGCAAGCCGCTGCACCACCAGGTAAAGGCCATGGTCCGGGAAGGATGGCTGGGCACACCCACCGTGATCCAGGCGTGCAGCGCCCACGACATCTATCTCCGGAATCCGCCCGATGCCGACAACTGGCGGCGGGACCCGGACAAGGTTGGAGGAGGGGCCTTCATCCAGCTGGCCGTCCATCAGATCAACCTGGCGTCCTGGATCCTGGAAAAGGACATCACCTCGGTGTCGGCGACGGGCACAAGCGGCCTGACGGTGTTCGAGGACGAGACCACCCTGACCACGGCGCAGTTCAGGGACGGGCCGGTCGCTCACTTCGCGGCCAGCTATGCCGCGGACCTCTACGCCTTCTCCCTCTGCGGAACACGGGGCCGGATCCACCTGTTCCCCGACCATCTCCTCATCAAGGGCGACTTGCCCTTCCAGGGAGAGATCTTCGACTACCCGGACCCGGGAAAGGAGACGGTGCTGCGCCTCGAGGCCCTGCAGGACGCCGTCGACGCGCTCCGGGATTCGGTGGAAATCCACGCTTCCTTCGCCCGGTGGCTCCTGGACAGAGAGGAATTTCCCTGCACCGGCGAGATCGCACTTCGGGACATGAGGGTAGTGGACGCCGCGTACCGTTCCGTTAAAGAAGGAAGGTCCATTTCCCTGCCATGATGAATTCTGTCTCAACGGTGAAATCCCCTGCCCGGTGCATCGCCCTGGCCGGCCTTCTTCTCCTGGTCCAGTCGTGCACCTCCACGGTCCCCGAACAGGAGACCGCTCCGGCCCTGAACCCGCCCCGCCTCCTCGTGCCGATCTACTTCTATCACGGCCACGTCGTGGGCAGGCAGAACCTATCCACCGGACTGCAGACGACCCGGGACGGGGGCAAGCACTGGGAGTGCCTGGCCTGGAAGGAACTCATCACCAACTCGGTCACCGTGGATGAAAGCGGATGCTGGATCTACCTCGCCTGCGGAAACGGCGTCATGGTCAGCCGGGATGCGGGTCGCTCCTGGCGCCTGACCGGAGGCTGGGAGATGACCGAGGTGCAGAAGGTGTGCATCGATGCTCGAAACCCGGTGAAGGCGTGGGCCGCCACCGCGTACGGAGTCTTTTCCACCGGAGACGTCACGGCATCCGGAAATCCGTGGAAGCACGCCGGTGGAAAGGGACAATTCCGGTTCTGCACCGACATCCTCCAGGACGCGGTGAACCCGGACTCCCTCTGGGCGTGCACCCAGAAGGGTCTTTTCGTGTCCGGGGACGGCGGGCAGTCCTTCCGCCCCGCACTGGCCGGCGTGGCCGTGCGCCGATTGATCCAGGACCGGAGCGACGTCCGGCACTTCCTCGCTGCCACCGACGGCAGGGGATTGATGGAATCAGTGGACGGCGGCGCGACCTGGAGGCAAATCGAAGGACCGCCGGACGTGGTCTTTTCGGTGGCACAGGATCCCCGGCAGGAGAAAACGATCTACTGCGGCTCCAGAAAGGGGCTTTCCGTCAGCCACACGGGCAGCCGTTCCTGGAATCACTCCGGCGAGGGCCTGTGCAAGAACTTCTTCGTCTACGGCATCGCCCCGGATCCGGAAGAGCCCGGCCGCGTCCTGGTGTGCGGAAACAACGGCCTGTTCGAGAGTCGCGACGGGGGTGCCACCTGGCGGCGTTTCGGCCTGGAATCGGCTCTCGTCCCGGACATCTGCTTCGCCCGACTGGCGACCGTCCCGCGAAACGGTTCCACCGAAGCCCGGGGCCGCCTGGACATCTCCGGACCGAACCGCACCTTCCGGGAACATCGCCCCGCCTCGTATCCCGGATTCGACCGGCGGCGACGGGAGGTTCTCGACCACTTCAACGAGCGCCCCGCCCCACCGAAAGACCGGTGGATGGGATTCACCCGCGCCCTGCTCGAGGTGAAGCAAGGGCGGGTGGACAGTGCGTTCTGGCAGGCCGTGAAGGCGCAGCTCGAAAAGCCGCAGCACTCCATGTTCTACACCATGGTTCTCATGGGTTTTTACCTGCACTGCAGCAGTGAGATGCCCGAGGACGTGGCCGCGCGCATCCGCGAAGTATTGACCGAGATCACCATCTACCGCGGCGACACCGAGAACCACTGGACCATGCACTACGCGACCCTGCTCCTGGCGGCCCAGACCTGGCCGGAAACTCCCGCCGGGAAGTGGTACGCGGGCCGCTCCACCCAGGACCTCTACGACGAGGCCCGGGGATGGCTGCGGCACTGGGCCCGGCTGGCCGCCACCAAGGGCCAGGGAGAGTTCGACTCCCCGAACTACATGTTCATGTTCATGACCCCCATGTTCCTGCTCTACGATTTCGCCAGAGAGCCCGAGATTCGCCAGCTGGCGGGCATGATGCTGGACCTGCTCCTCGCGGACTACCTCGTGGAGTCCCTGGGCGGCGCCTACTGCGGTGGCCACAGCCGCATCATCGGCAAGGAGGTTGAGCTGACGGCGGAGAATCGCGTCTCCTGCTTCCACTTCCTGTATGCCGGCGGCTTTCCATGCCCCAAGAAGATCCACGGCTGGGCCCTGTTCGGTGCCTACTCGCACTACCGCCCCCCGAAGATCCTCTCCTACCTGGCCAACCGCCGGGAGAAAGCTCACGTGCATACGGAGCTGAAGCGGGTGCGAAACGTGATCCGGTTCGGCGAGGTGCTGAATCCGCCGGTGCACAAGTACGACTACATGACGCCCCTCTACTGCATGGGATCGCTCCAGGGCGGAATTCTCCAGCCGATCCAGCAGCACACGTGGGATGTCACCTGGATCGGATCCGCGGAAAACTCCACCTTCTTCACGATGCATCCGTCCGTATCCAGCCGCGAGCTGGCCATGTTCTTTCCCGAGGACATTCACGACCTTACCAACACCATCACCGCCCAGAAGGGAACCTACGTCTCTCCCGACAAGCTCGTCTCGGCCTCACCATACGAGAGGGTCTTTCAGCACGAGAATGTCCTCATGGCTCTCTACCAGGTGCCGGCCGGTGAGAAGCACCCCCACGTCACCCTCTACTGTCCGGACTGCCTGAAGAGGAGCGAAGAGAACGGCTGGATCTTCGGAAAGGACGACGACTTCTACATGGCCTGGTTTGCCTGTCAGCCGGGCGAATGGACGGCGCACGACGGCCATGAGCGGTTCCAGTGCAGCGGCTGGCGCGCCGGCTTCGTGGTCCTGGTCCGGCCCATGTCCGACCCACGCCGCCAGACATACGAGAGCTTCCGGAAGACGGTTCTCCGCTGCTCCATGCCGGTTCTCAGGGGCAAAGGGGACCGGCTCACCCTGGAGTTTACCCACGCCGACGGCCGTATCTTCCGCCGGACCTGGAGCGACTACGCGGGCCGCGTCGGAGGAAAGCCCGCGCTCTTCCCGGCGGAATGGCTCTTCCGGGGCCCCTTCATCCGAAGCCGCGCCGGTTCGGGGGTGATCACCCTCTCGAGTGATTCAGCAACCCGCGTTCTCGACTTCAACGTCTTCACCATCACCGAAACCCGAAAATGAACCTCTCCGAACTCCTGCAAAACATCCGGCGGATCCGCGTTCCAGGCAACGCACCAGCGGTATGCGACACCCTCGCATCGGAGATCCGGGAGCGCTTCGCGCCCTCGGCCTTCGTCCGGAAGGGGCGCCTCCCGGCCCGGCCGCCGGCCCACACCCTGACCCTCACCGCCGGGCGGCCCACCGGCGAGGGCAAGGCCGAAAGGCCCTGGGTGAGCTTCCACGTCGACGGAGACCACTCAGCCCGCCTCGCCGCGCAGGAATCCTGCCATCTCTACGCCTACTTCTCGTTCCTCACCGAAGTGCGGCTGGACGATCCCGTCACCCGGTTCGCCCGGAAGCGGCTGTTGCGGCCGGCTTTTCTGTGGCAGCGCCCTGTCTTCGACCTCTACTTCACCCAGTCGGGCCGCACCGTCCGGAACATGGACCGCGAGTCCTACGTCCGCCACATGGCCCGATGCGGCTTCACCCATCTCGAGGTCAACCGACTCGCCTTTCCAGAGGGCCTGGAGGCGGGCGTACCCGGTGAGGTGTATCCGCGGTTCTACACCTACTGCGCCGCCCTGGACCAGTTCGTGGACAGCTTCCTCAACCGGGGCAGCTATCCCCGTTCCTACCTGCGCGCCAACCTGAAGTGCCTCCAGGAGAACTGCGCGGCGGCTGAACGCTACGGACTCATACCCACCCTGACCTGCTTCGAGCCCCGATCCGTCCCCGACGCCCTGCTGGAGAAGTACCCCGAGCTCCGGGGTTGCCGCGTCGACCACCCGTATCGGAGCTTCAAGCCCCGCTACAACCTGGCCGTGTCCCACCCCGTGGTCCAGCGCCACTACCGGGAGCTGATCCAGAACCTCCTGCGCGCCGCGCCGCGCCTCGGCTGCCTCTCTGTCTGGAGCAACGATAGCGGAGCCGGATACGAGTACACCCGCACCCTCTACGTCGGCGCCAACGGCAGCGCCTACCTGGTGCGCGAGTGGTCGGACGAGGACATCTTCGCCCGGGCCGCCGCCGGCAACGCGGTGGGCTTCCTCCGCCTCCTCCAGGAGAGCGCCGCCGAGATCAATCCCGAGTTCCGGGTGGCCACCCGCCTCGAGCCCTTCGGCCCCGAACGCGAGGCCGTGATGGCTGGCCTGGGCAAGGGGCTGGACGTGGAGACGCCGACACTGCTCGCCACCGGGTGGGACACGCCCTACCGCCATCCCACCTATCCCGACTCCGACATCGGCCCCTTCACCGTGTTCAACAACGACTTCCTCGAGGAGGAGGGGCCCCGCATCCGCCGCCTCGCCCGGCGCAACTGCCGGAGCCATATCATGCACGCCCACGGCCCGGTGAACAACTTCGAGCCGCTTCTGGGCATCCCCTCGCCGTGGCTGACCCACGAGAAGCTCGCCGCAATGTACCGGGTGGGCGCAAAGCACCTGGCGCACGTGGGCGGAATCGCACCGCCCGCCTCGGCGCCGTGGAGTCTGAACCAGGAGATCTTCCGCCGGTTCCAGTTCGACCCGGCCCTGGATATCGAGGAGACGATCCAGGACATCGCCCGCAACTGGGTCGGCGCATCCAACGCGAAGCGCCTCGTCCGGGCGTGGCGCCACGCGGAGAAGGCGATCCGGACCTTCATGCCCAACCCGCTCTACTTTCTCTGGGGCGTGTGGTACCGCATCCTCATCCGGCCGCTGGTGCCGGACATCGAGGCGATCCCCGCCAAGGAGCGCGCCTACTACGAGAAGCACCTCCTCTCCACCCACCACAACCCCAACCGCTTCGACCTCAGCCGGGACGTGCTGTTCGACCTCATGCGGCCGGGCCTGGCCCGAAAGGCGGTGCAGCGCATCGACGGCCGCGCCCTGAAGAGCCTGGACACCGCCCTCGCGGTCCTGGAAAAAGGAACGACCGGCCCGGCCCGCGCAATATTCACCGACCAGCTCGACCGCCTCACGGCCCTCAGGTGCTGGATGATGACCCGCCGCAACGTGGCCGCCTGGATCGCCGACGTCCACGGCTACCTCAAGGCCCGGGCTCCCGCAACCCGTGCCGCCTGCAGGAAGCGACTCCCAAAAATGACGGCCCTCGAGATCGAGAACACGAAATCACTCCTGGCTCTCTGGAAAAAGCACCGGACCGAGTTCATGGCCGTGTCCTCGGGGAAGGAGACCACCTTCATCTACGACCGGAACTTCGGCCGACACCTGGCGCGGAAGATCCGCCTCATGGAGAAGTACGGCCGCCGGACTCCGCGTATCGACGAGAATCTCATGTGGCGGGTAAGGCGGCTGCCGCAGGGTTGATCCGCGCGGCCTGGACAGAACCGGCCTGGAGCGACCGTCTTATCCCGCTGGATGTTGCTCCGGCGCGTCAACGATGGATTGCATCCGGGCAATCAGCTGGGGGAGGTGGTTCCGGATGGTATTCCACACGATCGTGAGATCCACGCCGAAGTACTCGTGCGAGACGATGTTCCGCATATCCCTCATCTCGGCCCACGGCACGTCGGGATATGTGGATAGCACCTACTCGGGTTTGAAGCGGCCGCTTCGCCGATGACCGTGAAGTTCCGCAGCGCGGCATCCACGGTCCATTCTTCGGCGCTGAACTCCTCGAAACTCAGGTAGTGCGTGTGATCCACGACCTTGCGTGCCGCATTGAGAATATCGTCGACCCTCATTCTCCAGTTTCTATGCGGCATGGATCTCTTCTCGGTGAGCGGCGATCTTGTCGAGGACTTCCTGACGATTCATGGCTGACCAGCTCCCTGTACGGTTCCAGGGTCAGCATAGGAATTATCGTTTTCGGCGTCAACATGATTCAAAAATACGCTTGCCGTTTACAAATACAGTCGGAACTTTGGCAGGCACCTGGCACGTCGATGAGGCCGTGGAAAACGAAAAGCATGTTCTTGACCTCATGAAGTATCGAGACCGGCCAGAACGGACCGTGGACGAGGTGCTGGAGCGCATTGCATTCTACCGGCAGGCAGCGAAGGAATAATATTACATCTGGCAGAGCCGAGTGCCGAACCCACGGCTACTTTATTTCCTGGATCGAGACATATCACTCGCGTCGGGCATTCCACAAGCCAAAGATGTCCCGATCCAGGATATAAACAGGGCGTGAGATTCGCGACCCTCAACAACGCAACCGCACACCTCGGAGATAACAGCAGCGAATGATCTCCCTTTCGGATTACGGAAGTAGAGGATCTCGCACCTTGTCTTCCGGAACCATCAGACGTTATGAGTCCAACGGTGAAGCCGGGGATTTTCCCAGAGAGATATTCCTGATTTCGGACTTCTACTCTTACCTGCACACCATTCAGGACGCTCGTCAACGAACCACATCAAACGCCCTTGACCGGTCGCGGCCGAACCGGAAAATGGCAAAATCGTCGTCGAACGTTGCAACGCGGTGGATCCCGAGGCGCTGCATCACCGCGAAGCTGGTGCGGTCGACAATGGAAAAGTCCTGATCTGCGAAAGCCTGGCCGATCGCCCAAGCGGATTCGAGGTCGGTATCGATCACTGACTCGACAGCCGCGACACCCGCTCGTACCCCATCCCAGAACCGCTCGGCTGCTGCGCGGTGGAGCCGGTGGCGAAAAAGCAGCCACGTCTCCACGAGCACGTGGTCCGTTGTCACCAACCGGTCTCCACCGGCGAGGATTTTCCTTGCCCGGGCATTGCTGCGATCAGACACATCGGCCGCCGCGTACCATGCAGAAGTATCGACAAAGAGACTCACGTCTTCTTCTCGTCCGGACGCTCTTGTTCCTCGGCAACGGCCTCACGAACCATTGCGTCCTTGTGCCGCGCCACATCCGATCCCCCGGAGTCGCCGAGATTGAAGACGACGGTTGGATCGGCGGTCGACGGTTGTTCGCCCAGGTCGCAATCCACGAGACGACGTATGTACTCGGCCAGGGAGATTCCCGCCCGTGCCGCCTTTTCACGAGCACGCTTGAGGAGCTCCGGGTCGAGCGTGATCTGGGTTCGAGTCACCATGATGTATACATCATAATGTATCCAGGGCGGCTGGCCAAGACAGGAGGGGAGGTGCGTACCATCCGATTACTTGGAAAAATTTGTAACTCTCTTTATTTACAAGACTTGGCGAGAAACGCGACACCCCAAAGGGCACCTGACAGCCCGCTACCCCGAAATATTCAGCTCGGGCTTCTCCCTGGCCAGGATGGGATCGAAATACCGGGCGAGCTCCTCCTTGCACTGGTCGAGGGAATCGAGGATGAAGAGGATCTGGTTGTGCTCCCACACCGCCTTGTCGTGGGTAATGACGTTCTCGATGGTGAAGGGCTTGGACGGCACCTTGCCGGTCATGACGTTATCCAGCTCTGAGGCGCCGGAAATCAGGCCGGCGCCGAAGAGCTTCAGGCCGCCGTTCTCGCGGATGAGGCCGAATTCGGTGGTGAACCATGCCAGCCTCTTGATGTTCTCGCGCTGCTCCTCGTCGGCGGCCAGGAAAGCGGGGGCAAACATCTCCTCCAGGTCGGTGTAGGGCTTGAGAACCATGAACGGGAGGTGGCCGAAGACGTCGTGGAACATGTCCGGCTCCGGCGTCCAGTCGATCTCTTCCTAGGAGCGCATGTAATCGGTGATGAGGAAGGTGTGCTGGGCGAACTTGCCGTACCAGGCCACGGCGTCGGTGTACCGAACCGTGGTTCGTTCCACGGCCCATCCGGTGTTGGGGGTAATCTTCGCGTTCAGGTCGTCCACCGATGGAATCCGGCTCCTTGGAAGATCCAGGATCTTGGCGCCCTCCAGGAACTCATTGCAGGCGTGCTCCTGGACCCGGGGCCAGAGCTTCTCGTAAAGCGTGGTCCAGATCTTGTGCTGGTCTTCGGTGAACTCGACGTCATTTGCCATGGCGATTCGATTTCTCTTGCACTTGTTTCCTGTTGCAACCCGCCGTGAACCCGGAACGGGTAAGGCCAGGACATCCGCAGGTTTTATGGGGAATAATCTTAATTTTCCGCCCTGGAACCACTCAGAACGAATACCCCACGCTCAGGTGCACGTTCCAGTCGTCCTCGTCCTTCTCCGGGTCCGGATTCAGGCCGAAGTCCAGGCGCACCGGCCCCACGGGCGTCTTCACGTGCAGGCCGACTCCGACGGCGTACTGCAGGGCACCGAGGCCGAAATCCCGGTAGTCTCTGCGGACGTTGCCCGCGTCCCCGAACACGGCGCCGCCGAGGATCTTGTAGATCGGAAACCGCACCTCGGTGTTCAGCACCAGAAACGCCTGGCCGCCGACGGGGTCCGATCCCGACTTCGGTCCCAGCTCGAACTTCTTGAACGACCGCACCGAGGACTCCCCCCCGGTGAAGAACCGCTCCTGGATCGGCATGGACTTCGTGCCGGCGTAGGGCGCGATGATGCCCCCGCGTGCGCCCACGGCCAACACCCACCCCTCGGCCGGCGACAGGAATCCCTTCACGTTGCCGGTGACGCGCTGGAAGTTCAACTCGCTGCCCAGGCCCCGGCTGGCCCACTCGTAGGTCGCGCCCAGGAAGAGGCCCGAGGTCGGATCGGCGGGATTGTTTCGGCTGTCGTAGACGACCCCCACGTTGAAGCCTGAGATGCCGAGGTTGCCCAGGAGGTCCACGTCCCTGGGATCCTTGATGTCCGAGGCGTCCGAGGCCGTGTAGCGATACCCCACCCTCGTCTCGATCTCCCGCGTGAGGGGCACGCCCACCTCGATGACGGATTCAAATCGTTTCAGATAGAACGAGGGATGCTCGCGCTCCTCGTACGAGTTTCTGACAGAAAACATGATGTTCTTGCCCAGGAGCCGGGGATCGGTGAAGTTGATCTCGCCCCTTCCGTTCTTGAAGGACGTCTGGACCTTGGCCTCGAGGAGGCGGCCGGTTCCGAAGAGGTTGATGTGCCGGATCGCTGCCCCGCCGCGGAGGCGCTCGTACGATCCGTACCCGCCATAGAATTCGATCTGCCACGGATCCCGTTCCTCCATCCGGATCTCGTAATCGAGGACGCCGCAGGTGGGGTCCTTCTGGTCCGGGTAGTAGGCCCGGGGCTCCATCGTCACCCGGCTGAACAGACCCGTGTTGTAGAGCTCCACCTGGGATTTCCAGATCTTGTCCTGGGAAAACCACTCCCCCTCCTCGAAGAGAAGGCCTCCCCGGACCACCGCGTCCAGGGTCAGGTCGTTGCCTGCCAGGGTGACGGTTCCGAACCGCGCCCTCGGCTTCTCGTCGATGGTCAGCTTCACCTCGACGCTTCGCGCCCTGCGGTCGACCACGTCGGACACGTCGATGCGGGTGAAGGGGAATCCCCGGTCTGCGTAATGGTCCAGGACGGCCGCCCGCACGTCCTCGGCCACCATGGGATTGTAGGGTCGCTGCGGTTCGAAAAAATGCCGGACGACCTCCCGGAGCGCATCCGTCTTCAACCGGCTGTTGCCTTCAAACCGGACGCGCCCGAGGTAGACGCGCACACCCTCCACGATGCGCACCAGGATCTGAACTGACTTCCCGGATGGCGCCGGGAGGATCTCCTGCTCCACCTTGGCATCCGGAAAGCCCTGGCGCTGGTAGTATCGCCGTATCATATCCAGATCCCTCTCCACCTCCCGGCGGACGAAATACTCGCCCTCGTCGATGTGTCGGGCGTCCACGGCCTTCAGCAACTTCCGGGTTGAAAACCGGAAGTTGCCGGCAAAGGCCACTCGCTCGATCTCCACCCGGACACCTTCGTGAATCGTGAAGATAACGGTCCGACCTTCGGGCGGTGTTTTCACCTCGAAAGCCACCTCCGCACCCGGAAATCCCCGGGACCGGTAATACCGCACCAGGACGTAGGCCGCGTCATCCAGGAAGCTCTCGGCGAAGCCTTCCTTCTCGAAGCGTTTCAGATTCTTCTCGATGAGCGGCAGAAGGACCCTCTCCGAGAAGGTCGTGTTGTGGATGAAGTCGTACCGGCACTGCAATTTTTTCTGGCCGTAGGCCGTCGGACCGGCCAGGACAAGGACCAGGCCCAAGATCGCCGGTAGTGGAGTCCACAATTGCGCCCTCATGGCCGGCCGGGCTCCTTTCCCTCGGATGGCTTCGCCCCTCCGAATCGGAACCGGAACAGGACGTCGAGGTTTTCGTCTCCGAACCGGTCCTTTGAGCCCTGAAGGTAGAGGAAATCGAGGATGCGAAGCTGGGCCCGGAACTGGGAGCTGGAGTCGACCGGTGTGTGGGCCGGAATGGTCTCGATGTAGAAACGGTCGAGGAGGTCGGCGAAGAACGAGGGTTTGGCGCCGCGCTGGCGGGGAAAGAAGCGGTCGTAGAGGTACTTGAGCCCCTTGGTGCCGACCAGCCTGGCCACGTTGGCCCGGGTGAGGTTGTCGCGGACGGAACCGAAGGCGATGAGGGCGGCAATGTCCTCCCGGGGCAGCGAGGGATTTGAAGCGAGGTCGATGTTCAGGTCGTCGAGGGGACCCGAGGCCAGGACCTGGACCTGAATGCCGGCGATGTTCGTCTCCGCCACAACATTGACGTACGGACGCAGGGGATCTCGATCGAAGAGCTCCACCTCGCCGCGGTCGAGATCAAAAGTCTGGGTGGGAGCAAAGAGCCTGCCCCCCTCGAGATGGATCTTTCCCCGGACCACCGGATCGGCGGCCGTGCCTCCGATCTGGAGCCGGGGTCGGGCCCGCACCCGGACCACGTTGGTATCGATGAGCAGGCCGCGACCCGGCCTCAGGCGCACGTCCAGGGCCAGTCCCCGGCCGAAGTCGTTATCGAGGCGCGGCATCGGCAGCCGGAAGGAAGCCCTGGAGGACACGGTCCCGCCCATGGGGATGTCGCGGAGATACCAGCTATCTGCAAGAGCGATGGTGCCGGACAGGCTCCCCCCGGTGGCGTCTCCATTGCATCGAAGGTCCACGTCGGCGCGGAGCCGGAGGTCCTCGGTGGAGACGGCCAGGACTCGGTGCCCTTTCACCGCCAGGTCGAACCGCTTCACCTCGACAAAGGGCTGTCCCGGCCTCGGCCAGGATACGCTCCCATATTCGACGCTGCCCCGGGCGGTCAAGGCTTCGTGACCGAGGAAGCAGGTGAGACCGGAGGTTTCCAGGCGCTCGCCGCAGAAGCGAAGCAAGCCCTTCATGTCCTCCAGCCGGGGCAGGTTCTCGTCCTCGAACTTGACCGTGATGCCCTCGAGGTCCACGGTGCCCGTGATCACGGGCCGGTTCATCGTGCCCGCCACATCGAGTGCCAGAGCCAGGGGGCCCTCGATCTTCCGGATCCGATCCACACCCTGGAGGAGGCGGCCCGGCTCGAAACCGGACGCCTTCACGGTCAAGGCCAGGGGCTCATGTGGTTCCACTTGAACGACCCGGGAATCCAGGCGGAGGCGGACCGGGAGTAAGCCCTTGCAGGCCAGGACGCCCGCCTCGGTCTCCAGGTCCAGGGCCTCCACCTTGACGCCGGTTTCATCCAGGTTCGCCTTCAAGGTCAGACGTTCGGCATGAAGCCCCTTGAACCGGGCATTCATCACGGACACGTCGGCCCGGATCTTCGGATTCCCCACCGGACCGGACAGAGTGATCCGCCCCCCGGCCAGACCCTGAAGGGGGCTCTCGAGAAAGCGCTGGAAATAGACCAGGTTGAACGCCCGGGCCGAGACCGTACCGGAAAGTTCCGTGGGCCGGAACCTCCTGTCGAGGCCCACGCGACCTTCGGCCTCGAGGCGGCTGTCCTCCCCCACCACGCACTCGAACCTCCGGAGATTGAGGGCGCCGCCCCGGAGAGTGACGTCCGCCTTCAGGATTCCAAGCCCCGGCACCTCCCGGTGCAGGGGGCTCTGCTCCGTCATCACGACGGTCAGGGCGCCGTCGGCATGCCCCTCGTCGATCCGGCAAAAGTCATGAGGATACAGAGAAATGCGGCAGGGCACCGCCAGCGCGCCCGAGGCGTCGAGCCCCTCCGCACGCACTTCGATGGCCTCGCACTTCAAGAGGCCGGCTGTGTACCGACCCGCGAGGATTCCCTCCCCCCGGGTCCAGCCGCTCCACCTAAGTCCCTTCAGGTGGAATCGCCAGGTAAGGGTCGGCTCCGACAGAAGGCCCTTGACCTCGATGCGGCCGTGGCCCCGACCGTGGATCGGTCTGCCGAGCCACGGCCTGAGCGCCTCGAGTGAGACGTCCTCCAGGCGCAGGAACGCGTCTGCCTCCCGGGGCTCGAGCCCCTCGAGGTCGACGCGCCCCCCGGCCTGGATCCTGCCCCCCTCCACCTCGGCCGTGCAGGCCTTGATGTTCACCCCTCCGGGCTCCAGGCCCAGGCTCAGGTCGACGTTGCGCAGGACGGGGAGGCGGAAACGAGAGAGATCCAGTCGTTGGGCAGCAACGATCACGGAACCGCGCACCGCGGGCGCCGAGGGCGAACCCGAGATTTTGAGGTCAATGCTCGCGGTACCGGTCACAAGGTCTCCCAGGCCGAACAGGGAAAACACGTCCCCGAGGTCGAGGGAGGCCACGGCAAAGCCCAGGTCCAGGGCGCCCTTCTCCACCCGACCCCTGAGCTCGGCCGGATCCCGGAGCAGGGTGAGGTCGGACTTCTCCACCCTGAACACGCCCGCCTCGATGGACGCCGTCCAGGGGCCCCGGGCCGCCAGCTGCGACTCGCCGATCCTCGCGGCCACGTCTTTCAGAGTAATCCTGTACCGGCGCGGGCCGGGCCACTCCAGGCGTGCCGCTGCATCGAGGAGGAGGCCCCGGCACTTGGCGCTGACATCGACCTCCACGGCGGAGAGATCGCCGCGGGCGGACACCTTCACGCTTCCCGCCTGGTGCTCGAAGTCCTTCACCGCGAGGGATTCATAGTCCAGGTCGGCGAAAAGAGCATACCCCCCGGAGCGGTGGGGACGGATCTCCACGGCGAGGCCGTAGCCTCGGATCCCGATCCCGGCCACCCGGAATTTCTCTCCCCGCCCCTTCATGGAGAGATTGGGTGCAGCGAGGGTGCCCGCGACGGTTCCGGTCAGGCGTACGGGCGAAGCGTCCGCGTCCCGGACAAGGGCAGACAGTGCCTTTACCACGCACGAAAAATCCCCCTGAACCTCACCGCCGAATCCGACGCGACCCGAGCCCTCGATGTCGGCCTCCCGGCTGTGCACCTTCAGCTTCCGGAAGCGCGCCGCGCCGGCTTCGAGATTCACGCGGGTCTCGGCTGAAATCCCGCTGAATCCCCGGAACCGCGTCGCCTCGAGAGCGATGCGGCCCGTTCCCTTCAAGGTCTCGAAGCGCCCGGGATCCCCTGCGAGGTCGGCATTCAGGTCCAGGACGCCGTCCAGGCCCTCGAGCACTCCGGGCAACACCGGGGTAAGCGGACCGGTGCGCACGCCCTTCACCTCGACGGTGGCTGCGAGGTGCCCCCGTGTGAGATCGCAACGGATGCGGGCTCTTCCACCGAGGAGTGCCAGGGCGGCATCGACTGCGGCCTTGCCCTTCTCCACGTCCACGCGGATGCGGCTCTCCTCCAGAATCCGGCCGGCCACCCGGATGTCCGACACGAGGAGGGCGCTGCGCTCCTGGTGGACGTCGCCGGAGAGGGGAGGCACAACCCATGCCTCGCTGCCCACCTGCCATCGCCCTCGGGCAAACCGGATGTGCCCCCGGCCCGCTCGATCTTTCCCCGGCTGAAAACACACGTCGGGATCTTCGAGGATCAAAACACGATTCCCCCGACGGAGGGCAATGCGGCCGCCAGAGAGCGTCACGTCGGGCAGAGAAAGGCGTCCCGCTTCTCCTGACTCGACACGCCCTCCGGTTCCGGAACCTGTCGGGAACTCCCCCTCGAGGTCCAGGTCCAGGATCACCCCGGAGGCCTGCACGCGGCGAAGCCAGCCAGAAGATCCAAGGACCCGGGACACCAGGTCGTAGCCCACCTTCACGTGCCCTACCTCGAGGCGCTTGACCGCGGGCGATGAACCTTCCCCTTCGATGCGGACCGTCTCGAACGACAGGCCCCACAGGGCGTTCCCGGTGATGGCGCCGATGCGCACCCTGAGGCCGAGGGCCTCCTCGATCCGGCGCTCGATGACGGGCTTCAGGACCGACGGTGCAATCCAACCGAGCACAACCACGACGAGGCTCAGGACGATTCCCAGGAGGACGAGCCTCCGCAGCCACTTCCTGAAACGACCGGCCACGGAAAGAACTCCCTTACGTTCGGTTCCTGTCAAGATCCCTCTATGTCACAGATGACCAGGATGTTACGGCCACAGGGAGGTGATCATAACCGGCATGGAAGAAAAGAACAGGCTGAATGTGGGACTGGAATATTGCATTCAAGACCATCTCTGATAACATGATTTAACAGTGTAGAGCGAGAGACGAAATGACACCCTTCGAGCATTCCACGGATCCGCCGATCCTGCGTGGAATCACCAGATGGCCGTCCACCTCAACAAGAGGCTGTCTTTAAACTTCGAGGTCTATTGCAAGGAGGTCTGTCATGAGAAACGGTTTGCTCAGTGTAGCAATTCTGCTGTGTCTCGGGGTCTGCGCGAGTGCGCAGTACATTTACAACCCCTCGAACACACCTTCCACCGGCACCTGTAACTCCTGGCCGTTCGGCGTGTACACCGAATGGCGTCTCCAGTTCATCATCGACGCCAAGGTGATGCCCAACAAACCCGTCAAGATCACGGACATCGCCTTTGCGCCCTGCAGGTCCGGGACCTGGACCGCCAAGCAGTTCCAGATCCGCATGGGGCACACCACGCACACGAACTTCTCCACCTCCGGCACCACGAAGTTCGACAAGATGCTCGGCCCCTGCCCCACGATCCTCTACAACGGCTCCCTTACCTGGAGTTGCACCACCAATACATGGTGTGACGTCGGACTCCAGGCGCACTTCGGCTACGACGGCAAGCGGAACATCTGCGGCGAGATCCGGTACATGGGGAGAGGATCGCTGAGCCTGTCCTGCCACCGGGACACCATGCCCCGGGCCTACACCCACTCGGGCTATACACCGAACGCGTACAATGCAACGGACTGGAAAGTGCCCATTCCCGGTGAGCTGATGATGCTGAAACACCGCCTTGAGTATACCGACAAGTGCATCTTGCTGACTCCGGACACGGTGCGCCTTGGACTCATCCCCCCCCCGCCCATCCCCGCCCCGATCACTTTCCTCAACGGCCCGCCCTTGCAATTGTATCAGATTGCGGCTTCCATGGGTCAGGCTCCGTTGCCGATGGGGCCCTGCTCGGTATTCCTGACGCCGGACAGCGTCTTCTGGGCTTCCATTTTGATCGGCCCGCCCGTCTTCATCAACTATGCAAACAACCTGAATGCCGCGGGCGCGGGTATTGGTATGCTAAGAATCCCCCCGCTCAAGCCACTCGTGGGCCTCTGCGTGTACCACGCCGCCGTGGCCTACAGCATCAGGGGGGGGATCATCTGCTGCACCAACACCGACGGCATGCTGATCGTGCCATGAGGAGGAATCTCTGAGGTGGATTGAAGCGGCCGGCCTGGTCCCGCACGGGGCCGGGCCGGCCTTTTTCCGCCAGGGAATTGCATTCCTGGAGGAAATCACCATATAATGAATACGAGTAAGTTGTGAATCGGTGAGAGTCAGAATGAAGCCCGGCGCGTCGAGAAACAATGCCTGGAATCCGTCATTCTGAACCACCTCGTTCTCGAGCGCCCGATTTCCAAGGAGGTTGAAACACCATGAGAAAAACCCTGATCTGTGCGGCTCTACTGCTGTGCCTTGGCGTCGGCGTATGCGCGCAGTACATCTTCATCCCGCCGACCGCCAGCCCAAGCGTCGGCACGTGCAACTCCTGGCCCTTCGGCGTCTACACCGAATGGCGCTTCTCGTTCATCATCGACGCCTCGATGATGCCCAAGAATCCGACCGTGATCCAGGACATCGCCTTTGCCCCCTGCAGGGCGGGGACCTGGACGGCCAAGCAGTTCCAGTTCCGCATGGGCCACACCACGCACAAGGATTACTCAAACTCCGGCACCACCAAGTTCGACGACATCCTCGGACTCACCCCCACCGTCATGTTCGACGGCCCCATGACGTGGACATGCACGTCCAATGCCTGGTGCGACATCGGCCTCACGAAACCCTTTGTCTGGGACGGGATCCAGAACATCTGCGGCGAGATCCGGTACCAGGGGAGGGGTACGCTGAGCCTGTCCTGCCATCGCCAGACCACGCCGCGGGCCTACATCCACACGGGGCATACGACGAATCCTTACAACGCCACCAATTGGTTCATCCCCATCCCCGGAGAGTTGATGATGCTGATCCACCGTCTCACCGTCAAGCAGGGGCTCCTCGTGGACGCCGATGACACGGTGTCCGTGGGAAAGACAGCCAACATCCTGCTCATGAACGGCACCGGCGGCGAGTTCTATCAGGTCGCGGCTTCCCTCAGCACGCTTCCGCTCAACCTGGGGAAATGCACCATCTACCTGACGCCGGACAACCTGTTCTGGGGCTCCATGCAGATCGGACCGCCCATTTTCAACCGGTACTCGGGTACCATAAGCGCCACCGGCACCGGTGCGGCACAGCTGGCCGTCCCGAACATCCCGGCCCTTGCGGGAATAGTGGTCTACCACGCTGCCGTGTCCTACACTGCCGCGGCCTTCCCGACCGACTGCAGCAACACCGACTCGACGAAAATCGTGCCCTGAGCCGTTTGGTTTGAAAGAACATGAACGATCGGTCCGATCCCGGCTGGATCGGGCCGATTTTTCGTTTCTACGCCGCCCCACCGGATTGTGGACACGCCCACCCTGTCACCGTATGGTAGAGGCGGCATGGACTTCGTTCTGACAACCCAAAAAGACAAGAGGTGAGGTATGAGGATCCCGGGATGCATCGCAATCTGGATTTCGGTGTTGATCTGGGCAGCGCCGTCGCCGGCGGCCGATGAGGATCCGAAGCCCGGGAAGGCCACCACGGTGACCTGCGTGGATGACCCGGCCCAGACCTACGACTGCTACTTGCCCGGGAAGTACCAGGCCGCCAGGAAGTGGCCCATCCTCTACTGCTTTTCCCCCAGCGCCAACGGCCGGGCGTTCGTGAAACACTACAAGGACGTCTGCGAGAAGCACGGGTGGATCGTGGTGGCCTCCAACAACTCCAAGAACGGCCCGTGGGGTCCCATCAAGGCCGCCATGGACGCCATGTGGAAGGACACCCAGGCGCGGTTCTCCACCCATCCGACCCGGTGTTACTCCACCGGCTGGTCGGGCGGCAGCGGCGCGGCCTTCGACATGGCGGCGAATCACCCCAAGAGATTCGCCGGCGTCATCCCCATCGCCGTGGGTTCGGGATGGGATAGAACTCTCCCGAGGCTGCCTGAGCACATCTCGGTGTTCTTCGTCATCGGCGACAAGGATTCCATGGCCTTCGTGAAGAACCAGTCCGCTACCCTCAAGGCGAAAGGGCACAAGACCCGGGTCGAGGTCTTCAAGGGCGGACACGTGTGGCCGCCCAAGAAGGTCGTGGAGCAAGGGGTCGACTGGCTCCAGAACCTCGCGCCCCGGCCGAATCCCGCCGAGCAATTCGATGCGTTGCTCAAGCTCGAACTGAAGCGCAAGGTGGCGAGGCGGCTCAACTCCGCCGTGAAGTACGCGGGCCGGGGTAACTTCAAGGCGGCGTTCATGGCGGCGGAGCGGGTGCTGGCGGCCGGGAATTCCACCGAGGCAGAAAAGGCCGACGCGAAGTTCCTCAAGGAGGCGATCCTGGAGCGCCAGAAGCAGATGTTCGACACCGCCGGCAAGCTCCTCGAGGAGAATCTTCCCTACGAGGCCCGGCTCCTCTTCGAGAAGATCCGGAAATACGCCGGAGGGGAGGATGCGAACCGGGCCCGGGACAGGGTCAAGGAGATCGCCTCGGACATAGAGCTCAGGGAAGCGCTCAGGGCCGGCAAGCTCTTCAACCAGGCCCTCGACTACGAGGCAAAGGGCAAGACCAAGCGGGCGAGGGCCCTGTTCCGCCAGGTGATGAAGAAGTACCCCGACACGAAGTACGCAAAGATGGCGGAGGATCGGAGCTGATCTCGATCAGCCCTCCCCCTCCTGGTGGATGATCCGTGCTCCACGTTCCGAGACGCCGAAGGGCACCTCATACATCCCGCCCAGGGCGGCGCGCACCGCATCCTGCTTCTCGGGCGGAACGCACAGGAGCAGGAAACCGCCGCCGCCCGCCCCCAGGACCTTGCCCCCGGTGGCGCCCGCCTTCCGGGCAGCGGCGTACGCCGCGTCCACCCCCGGCGTGGTGATCTCGCCCGCGAGGGATTTCTTCAAGGTCCAGGCGGCGTCCAGGAGCCGGCCGAAGGCTTCCGGGTCCCAGGGCGCCCGGAGACGATCTTCCCCCTCGTCCACCATCTCCACCATGCGCCGGAGCGGTACGTCGTTGTCGCCGGCTCTGGCCTCCAGGGCCTGGATCACGGGGCCGGAGTCGCGCACGAGGCCGGTGAAGTAGAGGCGAAGGCAGTCGGCCAGGCCCTGTTCCACGCCCTCGCCGAGGGCCGGCGTGCGCATGCTCACCGTGGAGTCCGTCCTGAAGTCGAAGCGCCGGATTCCGCCGTGGGCCGCGAACCACTGGTCCTGCCAGCCGCCCGCCTCGCCGATGATCTCCCGCTCCACCTTCACCGCGTCCCGGGCCAGGCGCTCACTACCGGGATGATCCCCCCCGCGCACGGCCAGGGCCAGGAGGAGACCCGCGGTGAAGGAAGACGAGGTGCCCAGGCCGGTGCGGGCCGGCAGGTCGGCGAAGTGGTTGATCTCCACGCCCCCGGTCACGCCCCTGAGCTCGAGGCAGGCCCGCACCACGGGATGATTCACTTCATCCACGGTTTTAACGAGCTCCAGACGAGAATAGGCAATCCGAAGGTTGTAGTCGAAACACGCCGGCAGGTCTGACACCGACAGGTGGCAGTAGCGGTTCAGCGCCGCGCCGAGAACCGCGCCGCCGTGGTTCGTGAAATAGCCGGGCAGGTCGCTGCCGCCGCCGAAGAAGCTGACGCGGAAGGGGCACCGGGTCAGGACGAGCATGGGGGATCCTCCTTCACGAACCGCTCCGCCTCCTGGAATCCCTCGGGTGTGCCCGCATCCACGAAGCCAAGGCGCTCGTCCAAGCGCACGTGGACGTGGCCCGAAGCCGCGAGGCCGGGTAACAGGTCCCGCTCCAGGGAACAGCGGCGCACGGAACCGGCCATCTCGAGGAATCCCCGGGCATCCACGACCATGCAGCCGGCGTACACCCAGCCCGGCGATGCCGCGACCTTTTCCTCGAAGGCCTCGAGTCGGCCGTCGTCCGTGACGCGCAAGGCGCCGAACCGGGCCGCGGCCTCCACCCGCGCACCCGCCAGGGTGGCCACGGCACCCGTCCGGACGTGGCGCTTCACCAGCGCCTCCACATCGAGACCGCGAAACAGGGTGTCTCCGTTCACCACCATGGCCGTCTCACACCCGGCCTTCTCCAGGGCGTGAAGCACGGCGCCGCCCGTGCCCAGGGGCGAATCTTCCACCATACGTTTTGCTCCGGAGAGTGCGGGTGCCCGGTCGAGGACAGAGGCCACCTGGTCCGCTCCATTACCTAGAAGGAACGTGAAACCGGAATACCCTGCATCGAGGAACGGCTGCGCCACGCGCAGGATCAGGGCCTTACCGGCCACAGGCCGGATGGCCTTGGGCGCGGGTCCGGGCAGGCGGGTGCCGAGGCCGCCGGCCAGGACCAGCACTTCGACGCTTCGCCTGGCCTCCCACCGGCCGTACACCGCGGCAAATTCACGCAGGGCTTCGTAGCCGGACGGCCCGGGGCCTATGGCCTCTGAGAACCTGCGCCCCTCCACGGCAAAATCAAGGCGCGGGAGATCGGCGTCAATGCCGACCCGGCGCTGTGCAGCGGCCTCGTCGGGAAACACATCTTCCAGGCGCACCGCGTCCCGAGGCACGGCGTTGAACGTGCCGCCCTGGTCCGCCAGGCGTAGTGCCTTGGCCGCAAAAGCGTCCACGTCCAGGAGTTGCATGGTGGACGCAGGAGACACGCACGGGGGCAAGCCCTCCAGCAGATCGTACACCGGGCCCTTGGCCAGGCCTGGACCGAAGAACCCGGCCGGCCTGAGTATCAGCCACTGCCCGCCCGCCGTCCGTACCCGCTGTTCGGCCTCGCGCTTGTGGGCGCCGTAGACCGAGACCTCCCCCGCGGGCTCTTCCACCTCCTGGGTGGCGGCGGCGGAGCTGGTGTCCGCGTAGACCGCCGAGGAGGAGAGCAGCACGTACCGCGCCGGCCGATACCGCTTCAGGTTCTCCTCGACTTCCTCCACGTTCTGTCTTCGATCCAGGTCGGGGTTTGACTCGGCCAGGTACTTCCGGGAGTTCCCCGCGCAGTCAAGGAAGAGATCCACCTCGCCGGAGGGGAAGTCGCTCCGGTTCTCGTGGCTTACCACCTCGAAGACGCGATCCGACGCCTCAAGCGCCCTGCGAAAAGCGGATCCGACGAAACCGAACGGGCCCTTGAGCACGATGCGCCCGCTCACCGGCGTACTCCGCCCTCGAGGTTGTCGAGATACCACCGCCAGGTCAACCGCAGCCCCTCTTCAAACGGCGTGGGGCAGTCGAGTCCCAGGGCCCGCATGCGCGTAACGTCCAGGATCTTCTCCTTCTGGCCTTCCGGCCGGGACGTGTCCCACTGGATCTCGCCGGAAAAGCCGGTGACGGCCGCCGCGGCCTCGGCCAGCTCCCGGATGGAGGTGGCCTCGCCCCGGGCGATGTTCAGCGGCTCCGGCCCCTCGTAGTCCTCGAGGAGAAACGGCAGACAGGCCGCCAGGTCGCCGGCGTAGAGGAAGTCGCGGACGGGTCGGCCGCTGCCCCAGCAGGTGACGGTGCCGGCGCCCGACGCCGCGGCCTCGTGGAAGCGGCGGAGCATGGCCGGCACCACGTGGCCGGTCTCGAGGGAAAAATTGTCGTGGGGTCCGTACACGTTGCCCGGGATGGCCACCGCCGAACGGAGGCCGTACTGCGAGGCGTACGCCCCGAGCAGTACCGGCACCATGCGCTTGGCCGTGGAGTAGGGCGCGTTCTCCGCCTGGGGATAGCCCCGCCATAGCGCGGTCTCCGGAATGGGGTGGGGGGAGATTGCCGGGTATGAGCAGCCGCCCACCAGCGCCACCAGTTTTTTCACCCCGGCGCGCGAGGCCTCGTCGATGACCAGGGTGTTCATGAGGAGGTTCTGGCGGCAGAAGTCGGCGGGCCGGGCCAGGTTGGCCCCGATGCCCCCCACGAGGCCGGCGAGGTGCACCACTCCCTCGGGCCGGACGTCCCGGAACATGGCCCGGACCGCTGCCGGGTCGAGAAGGTCGTAGTCCCGCCTCGACACGGGACGGACGTCGAACGTCCGGCTCAGCACCTCGAGGGCGTTGCAGCCCAGGAAGCCGGTGGCGCCCGTGAGAAGCAGTGGACCTTCCATCACACGTTCCCGTACCGGGAGGGATTGATCATGGCAAACGCCTTGAGGAGCTCGCGCACGCCCTGGATCACCGGGATGGTGGCGGCGAAGCCGGCCACCTCGATCTTCCGGTTGGACACGATGTAGTTGCGCTGGTCCGGATCGGTGCCCACCGCCGACTCGATGAAGGTGAAGTCCGGAACCTCGGCCTGGATGATCTCGCACAGCTGACGCTTCGTGTAGTTCGCCTCGGAAAGACCGAAGTTGTAGGCGCCGTCCGGCAGGGGCGTTTCCCGTTCCACGGCCCAGACCAGAAGGCCGGCCACGTCCCGGACCGCCACGTAGTTGCGGACGAAATCGCCCTCGAACAGGATGAGGGAGCGATGTCGGTACGCATGGTAGGTGAAGTCGTTCACCAGGAGATCCAGGCGGAGCCTGGGGGAGACGCCGTACACGGTGGCCAGGCGGAAGGTGGCGACGTTTTCGGACTCCAGCAGCGCCGCCTCGGCCTCCACCTTGGTGCGGCCGTAGAGGGAGACGGGCTCCAGGGGCGACGTCTCGGTGCAGGCCTCGGCGGCATCGGTCTTGCCGTATCCCGAGTTGGTGGTGGGAAAGAGGATGCGCTGGGAACGGGACCGGAGGCGGTTCAGGAGCACCACGGAGTCGGTGTTGATGGAGATGGCCTCGGTGGGAGAGCGCTCGCAGGCCGGCGCCCCGACCACGGCCGCCAGCGGGATGATCACGTCCGCGTCCCGCACCAGCCGGCGCACCACACGCTCGTCCCGGACGTCGCCGCGCACCGCCTCGAATCTCTCGTGCCCCACCACGTGCAGGAGACTCGTCTCGTCGTAGCGGAAGTCGTCGAGGACCGTGACATGGTGGTCCTCCTCGAGGAGACAGGGGACCAGGGTGGAGCCGATGTATCCTGCGCCGCCGGTAACGAGAATCTTCGCCATATCACTATCCAGATCTTGTCGGAAGCCGAGGCACCTGTCGCAACAGGTAGTATTCTTACCACATTCTGAGGCGGATCATCAATGACCACCACAGGAGCTTGAAGCCAGTTCTGCAGATGGACCAGAGCTCGCCCAGCCCCGAACCGTGGCCCGAGAATCCCTTCTCGCGGTTCCTGTAGGTGATGGGCACCTGGGCCAGACGAAGCCCCTTCAGGACGCTTCGGATGACGATCTCCATCTCGTAGACGAACCGGTTGTCCTTGAAGTTGACCTTCTCGATGGCCTCGCGCGTCCACGCCTTGTACCCGGTGGTGACGTCGGAGACGGGCCGCCCGGCCAGGAGGCTCAGCCACCGGTTGACGATGCGGTTTCCCACGACGCGGAAGAAGCTGAATCCGTATTCCTTGGTCACCGACTCGGGCAGGAATCTCGACCCGATGACCACGTCCGCTTCGCCCGCGAGAATCGGCGCCATCACTTTCGGCACCTCGCCCGGGTCGAACTGCAGGTCGGCATCGAACTGGAGGATAAAGGGGCGGTCCGTGACGGTGATGCCGAACTTGATGGCGTGGCCCTTGCCCGTGTCGCCGTAGTTCTTGTGGGCGCGGATCTCCGGATGTTCCTCGGCCAGGGTCCGGGCGATATCCAGGGTGCGGTCCGTGCCGCCGTGGATGACCACGATCTCGGCGCCCGGCGCCGCCTCGAGGAGCCCGCGGAGGCAAGCCTCGATGGACGCTTCCTCGTTGAAGCAGGCGATGATGATGCTCAGTCGATCCAAGGGATTTCCGCCAATCAGCGCACTCCGATCCTCCCTTCCAGGAGGATACCCGGGCCGCCCCGATCACGCACGTACTGGCGTGTATTTGTGACGGATTCAACCTAAAATTATTGAACCGGAGGCATGCGATATCGCTTGGTGTCTGCTACCGTGCTCTCAGCCCATTCTCGATTCTCCCTTACGGACGAGGAAGCAGGACAATGAGACCCATCCTTACAGGCCTGACCGTTGCGGCGATGATTCTGTCCGGAGCCGCACGGGATTCCACAGGACAGCCTGATGGCGGACTTCTCGAAACCGTACACAAGCTCCTCGCCTCCGACGCCTATCCCGTGAAAGCCTGGGGGGCCTACATCGCCGGACGCCACGATCTGAAAGCGGCGGCTCCCCGGGTGCGCACCTTGCTGCGACCGCTTCCCGACAAGGCTCCGAAGGAGGCGATGTTCGTCCACTACGCCGCCCTCGACGCCCTGATCCGCCTCGAGGCCGAGGTCCCCCCCGCGGAGCTCCTGGCGCTGCCGGACCGGTTCCGAACCCACGCCTACCTCATCCTGATGAGGAAACCCGAGAAGAACCGGGCCGCCCTCCTGGATCTCATCCGACCTTCCGGGGTCTCGAGGCCGCTCTGGCTGGCCGTGGCCAAATACCTCGCACCCATGAAGGAGCCCGGCCTGGCCGCTGTGTTGCTGGGTAAATTCAGGCTGAAGATCGGGATCTCGGTGCTCCACGACCATTCCGACGGATCCTGGAGCGCCATGGACCCGAAAAGGGAAAGAACCCACGGCCGCTTCTCGGTGCCTCCCGGGTATCCGCCAACCACCCTCTACCACCTGAAGGAGCAATCCTTCGGGGATTTTAAAATGGTGGGGTATGAACTGGCGGCGTCAGGAGAGTTATCGGTCTATATATGCCGACGCGTGGTCCAGCCCGGCAAGACCGCTGGATTCTTCGACAGTGTTCTGTCCCTGGACCACAGTCAGGCTCTCATACATATCCTGGCCCAGATGTCGGGCATGTCATTCAAGGCTCTCGCCCGCAAGGCCCTCAAGACCCTCTTGACCCAACGCACGAAGAGGATCCTTTGGTCGGATCCCGAGACCTTCAAGGCCGACGTGGCCGCCATCCGGAAGAGCGCGCGTGAGGACTTCATGAATTTCGCCCGGATTTTCCAGGCCAAAGGCCTTCTCACCGAGGAGGATGCGAGAGGGCATACTCCCATCTTTGAAATCAAGGTAAGCGACTTCCGGAAGGACAAGACCCAGGCCCTGCCTCCAATCCCGCCGGCAGAAGCCGAGGCCGCGCCGCCCTCGAAAAAGCGACACGTCCAGGGCGAGGTCCGGATCGGCGATATCTACTGGTTCGGTGACTACGACAGGGCCGTCCGGGTGGCCCGGAAGGAAGGAAAACCCCTGCTGCTCCACTTCGGTGAGAACCCGGGCTGAGGCGGTTGCCGCCTCTTCGCGAGCGGTCCGCTCCGGAATCCCAAGGTGGTGAAAGCCAGCCGCGACTTCATTCCCGTATTCATCGACACCCTCAAGGACCTGAAGACCACGCGCCGGTTCAAGGAGAAGTATGGCAGCTACCCGGTGCTGCGCATCCACGACCACGAGGGCCGCGACCTGGCCGGCCGCATCGACGGAAACCGGACGGCTGGTCGGATTCCCGTGGATGAGATCCTGGTTCTCCTGGACCGAGGGCTGAAGTCATTCAAGGCGAATGCCCACGACTGATATATTTCCTGGATCGGGACATTTCAGGATCGTGGGGGGCTCCACGGCAAAAAATTGTCCCGATTGAGGACATCTTTGCCTCGTGGGAATTTAACAGCCTGTGGACAAACTGGCCTGCGAGAATTTATTCACAGGCTGTCAAGCGGCGATCAGGAAGACCACGAACAGCACGGCGAACACGGCCACGAGAGGATGGATCTCACGGATGCGGCCCCGGGCGAGCTTCAGCACCACGTAAGCGATAAATCCCCAGGCAATGCCGTGCGAGATGCTGAGGGCGAACTGCATGATCACGATGGTCAGGAACGCCGGCAGCGCCTCGGTCATGTCGTCCCACTTGATCTTCGCCACCACGGGAAGCATGTAGCAGCCGATGATGATGAGCACCGGCGCCACCACCGGGTGGCATAAGACCAGGGCCTCCGGGGGCGCGACCGCGCCCAGGGTCTTGGCACTCACGGCCACGGTGCCGCCCACCATCTCCACGAGGGGGAAGAAGAAGAGCGAGGCCAGCAGCAACAGGCCGGTGACCACCGGCGCCAGGCCGGTGCGGGCGCCGGCGGAGATGCCGGCGGCTGATTCAACGTAGCTGGTGACCGTGCTCGTGCCCATGACGGTACCCGCCACCGTGCCGACGCCGTCGCTGATGAGCGCCTCCTTGGCCCGGGGGATCGTGCCGTCCTTCACGAGGCCGGCGCGCTCGGCCACCCCGACCAGGGTGCCCACCGTGTCGAAGATGTCCAGGATCAGGAATATGAAGATGATGGCGAGCCACCGGGTCCAGGGATTGTCGGTGAACAGCGCCTTGAAGCCGGAGAAGACGCCGCCCAGGGTATCGCCGGTGTCGGGCAGGCCGCTGACCACGTTGCCCTTCCACTCCACCAGGTGATAGCCCCACTGGCCGGCGTAGAAGTGCGAGGCGATGAGCCCGGCCGCGGCGGTGAGGAGCACCCCGACCAGCAGGGCGCCCCGAAATCCCAGGACCAGCATCACCCCGGTCACCAGGAGGCCGAACAGGGTCAGCAGGGCGACAGGGCTGTCCAGGTGGCCCAGGCGCACGTACACGTATGGGTCGTCCACGACGAGGCCACCGTACTGAAGGCCCACAAAGGCGATGAGAAGACCGATGCCCACGGCGATGGCGTACTTGAGCGACTCCGGGATGCCCCGGATCAGGGCCTCCTGCAGTCCCGTGGTCGCCAGGAGGATGAACAGGATCCCGGCGATGAGGTTGGCGGCCATGGCCTCCTGCCAGGACCACGCCATGGCCGCGGCGCCGCACACGGTGAAGGCGAAGAAGACGTTGTGGCCCATGGCCGGGGCCAGGGCCACGGGCAGGTTGGCCCAGAGGCCCATGAGGATGCACGCCAGGGCGCTGCAGACGCACGTGGCCACGAATACGCCCCCGACGCTCATGGGCTGGGACATCCCCGGACTGCTGAGAATGACCGGCTGAACGAAGAGGATGTAGGATAGCGCCATGAAGGTGACCGCCCCGCCCAGGACCTCGCGGCGGAAGGTGGACCCGTGCTCCCGGATCCTGAAGAGCTTTTCAAGCATGGGATGTCTCCGGATCTGGCAAAAGGGGGACAGATGCCCTATCTGGATCAATGTCGATTGACATTTTTACCATGTACAGAAGTATCTTTCTATTTTCACCCGAGCCGATCACCCCGATTTCGAGGCCATGCTGAAGGAAAATCTTCCCCCTCTGCCCCGGCCTGAAGCCGACAAGGCGTCCTGGATCGAAAGCTGCCGGTCTTCGGTGCAGGAGACTTCAGGCGCCTGGCGCCGGAAGGAAGCAGTCCTGTCCTACTGCCGTCTCGGGGTCTTCGTGCTGGCGGCCACGGGATTCTGTGTCTGGCACGGCACGCCCGTACTGGCCCTGGCCTCCCTGGTCGTAGGTTTCGTTCTGTTCTTTCTGGCACGGCGTTATCACCGCCGCACCACGGAGCAGGTGGAGATCCACAACCTCCTCACCACCATCCTGGACGAGACGGGCCATCGCCTGGGCGGCCGCCACGCGGTGATACGGTCCGGAGCCCGACCCGAAGGGGATCCCGGGAAACCACCGGCCCGGACCTGGCCCCTCTTCCCCCAGGAGGTGGAGGACCTGGACCTCTTTGCCGAACCCGTGGGACTCTTCGGCCTCCTGAACCGGACCTCAACGCACCTCGGCGCGAAACGACTGGCCCTGGATCTCTGCAACCCCTCCCTCGACGCGGACGCCCTCACGAACCGACAGGCGGCGGTGGCATGGCTCCGCGACAGGCCCGACAGACGCCTGCTCCTCATGGCTGCAGCCGCGGGCCTCCGCGACCAGGACGCCGGCCTGGAGCTCTTCCGCGACACCGTGCGCTCGATTCGACCTCTGCCCCGCGCGGCCTCCCATTTCCTGGTGCGCGCCTGGAGCCTCGTCCTCCTGGCGACCGGCGTGGTCGTGATCGCCCTCTACCCCGGAAAGTGGCTCCTGGTCCTGTTTCTCATCACCCTCCTCAACACGCCCATCCTGTTGTTCCTCCGCAAGGACCTCCTCGAGCGCATCCGGCCGTGGTTGAGGCTGGACGTGGTGAGTCGATACCTGACCCTCCTGTCCAAGACCGCCGCCTCGATCCTGCCCCGCGAAGGACGCCTCGACGCCCTGAGGGTCGCGTTCGAGAGGGCGAGCAGACGCCCCGCGCTCCCCGCCCTGGCCCGGACCATTCCGTTCCTCTTCCTCGGTTTTTCGGGCATGTCCCACAAGATCGTGAACGCGCTGACCCTGTGGGACGTGCACTGGCTGCGGGCCCTGGAGCGCAGCTACCTGAACCACCGGGAGGAGATCCTGCGCGCCACCGATGCCCTGACGGAGCTGGAGGTGCTCCTCTCCCTGGCAGCCTTTGCCTGGGAAGAGCCCTCGACGTGCATGCCGGAAATCCAGACCGGCGGCGAGGTCCTGTGCATCCGCGGCGGCCGCCATCCCCTCATCTCGCCCGAGGACGTGGTGGCCAACGACCTGGAACTCGGCCTGCCCATGCGCGTCTGGATCATCACCGGTTCCAACATGTCCGGGAAATCCACCTTTCTCCGCACGACCGGGGTGTGCATCCTGCTGGCACAGATCGGCTGTGTCGTTCCCGCCGAAGCCATGACCCTCACCCCGTCCGCGCTCCTCACCGATCTGAGGATACGCGACGACCTGGGCCGCCACGAGAGCTACTTCCTGGCCGAGGTGCGCCAGGTGAAGCGCATCCTCGACCACTCCCGCACGGGCGGCCCCCTGGTCGGCCTCGTGGACGAACCCTTTCGCGGCACCAACTCGGAGGAGCGCCTGGCTTCCGCCACCGCCGTCATCGAGGCCCTGATCCGGGGCAGCGGCTACTTCCTCGTGGCCACCCACGATCGGCAGGTGACCTCCCTGGCCGACGGAGAAGTGGTGAGCAACCACCACTTCCAGGAGACCCTGAAGGAGGACGCCCTGTCCTTCGACTTCAAGATCCGGAGCGGCCCGGCCACGATGCGCAACGCCATCAAAGTCCTCCGCGCCGAAGGCTATCCCGGAGAGGTGGCGGAAAGGGCCGAGGGGATCGTGCGGGAGCTGGACGTTACCGACTGAACTTCCGCTTCAGGGCGACGAAAGGGCCGGCAACGGCCGCGTACCAGCGGTTGGACGCACGAAAGCGGCGCAGACGACGGCTGAAGTCGGGCCGATCCTGGATCGCCCGGTCCAGGCGCTGCTTCGCGAAGGCGTAGAGCTCCACGTCCAGGGCGTTGTAGTCGAGGATGACTTCGCGTTCGCGATCCGTCACCGGGTCCAGCGGTTTCCCTGGGGTCACGTTGTCCTTCACGTAGTGGACGGAGCCCCAGCCATACGCCTCTTTCATCAGGAGGATGGACTCATCGAACCTCTCCGTGAGACCGACGACGGAGAAATGCGCCTCGAGGTTGGCCCGTGCCCTGGCCAGGGCGTCCGTGGAAAGGTCGGCGACAGCCCGGGTCAAGTCCTCCCAGTTCACCAGGCCGCTCAACACGCGGGTGTAGTAGTTGGCCATACCCTCCCGCATGCGCAGGTGCACGTAGTCCTCGAGGGAGAGCCTCTCCTCGACCACCTTCCGGTGCAGCCAGTGCCGGGGCGTGCTCCGGGTGAAGAAGTAGTGGCTGACCACCCGGTCCACGGGATCGCGCACCATGGTCGTGTAGCGCACCGGTTGTTCGAAAAACCGGTGCACGCCGAAGGCAATGTGTCCCTTCAGGCAGGCGATGCCGCGCCGGGCGGCCGGGTCCATCGACTCCAGGCGGGCCAGGGAGGCCTGCACCGTACCGGCGCTGTCGCCCTCGACGGTGAACATCATCCGGCCCCGGAACTGCCGGTCCACGATGC
Organism: uncultured Planctomycetota bacterium; assembly: GCA_964485695.1. GTDB lineage: Bacteria > Planctomycetota > JAFGQW01 > JAFGQW01 > JAFGQW01 > CAZAKZ01. The sequence goes on from CAZAKZ010000003.1 coordinate 48,378, forward strand.
GCTGCAGAGTGCTGCCGCCGGTCTTGGGCATGTGAACGAAGACCAAGGTCTCGTTCGCCGGATCATTCATCGCTTTCCACAGTCCTTCCGCCTCTGCGCACCAGACGCCACTTGATGAAGCGGGGTCCGCCGAACACGAGTTTCTCCGCGATCTGGTAGCGGCGGTTCTGTTTCTTGAATCGTTCGACTTCCCGGGCAAAGGCCGATCCACGCTCCTTCAGGCGCCGATCGAAGAGGTCCCGGGCCGCATGGTAGAGGGCGATGTCGGCGGCGTTATCTTCCTCGATACGGGCAATGACACGGTGGGAAAAATCGGTGCGCGCAGGGCGGCTTCTCGATACGTTGCGCGCGACGTACCGGATCCGACGCCAGCCGTAGAGCGTCTTCATGAGCATGAGGGATTCGTCAAAGCGGTCCGCCAGCCCCACCACACCGAAGTTCAGTTTCAGGTTCGTGAGCGCATTATCCAGTGCGTCTCCCGGCATCGCCTCGTAAGGCGGCATGAAACGATCCAGGATCGAGCCGATGCCCCCCAGGAGACGGACCTGCAGGTTACACATGTGCATGTCCTGCTCGGCGGCGAGAAAGGACTCGAGCGAGGTCGTTGCGGAGGAAGGGAGATTCAGCTGATCCCGCAACAGAGGATTTTTCCTCAGGTAGTCATACTGAGAAAGCGCACGCTCGACGGGTTCCCGGACAAACGCGAGGTAGACGGGATCGACCGGCGCCCACCGGTGCAGGCCGTAGGGCATGTGGCCAATGACGCAGCGGACATTTCGTTTTGCGTCCGGTGCGAGGTCACGGTAGGCGTCGATGGACGCCTGAAACCGATTCGCGTCCATGGACATCCGGAACACGGCCTTCCGGGGGAACTGCCGCGCCAGGACCGACACGAAGGTCGTGCCCGCGGTCCTGGGAACGTGGGTGAACAGGAAAACCGGTTTCCCGCGCGGATCGGGCGGCGGCCCGTACCCCGTCATGGCATGGCCTTCCTGCGGCAGCCCATCGAATTGAACTCGATCAAAGCGAATCACCGTCTCCAAAGCTGATGAGCCAGTTCGCGCCGTCACGGACAAACGATTCTTCGACCTCCGGGGAGTAGATTCCGTGTACGACGCGCGAGTCCCAGATCCCCTCGCGGCTGGAAAATCCCAGTTTCCGAAAAACCCGATTCATCGGATCCTGCTGTGCCATCCGCACCAGCACGAAGTCGACCCTGTCCAGGAAGAGAGAAAGCAGAGCCCGGTTCACCAGACCTTCGACGAGGCCGGGTTCATCGACGGCCAGGCAGTCCATGATGAACCCGACCCGATCGTCCGGCCGGTCGAGGAATCTCGTCACGATCAGACCAATGAGTTCCGATCCCCTCTCGGCCTGAAGAAAACGGTACCGGGTATCTGGCTTGTCGCAGTACCGCCAGCGGAGGAATTGGTGGTCGCGTTCGACGCAGATGTTGTAGCGCTGCCGGACGATGCGCCACAGTCCGTCGACTCTTCGATCCAGGGAATCGACCCGGGTGAACTCGACCTTTTCGAGCGGTTTGATCCTCCGGGACAGGGCGTACCGGATCATGACCCGGCCCAGCCGGTCCAGAACCGGTATGAGAAGGGCCATTCCGGCGACTTTTCGGAGCACGGGCCGCCACCGCAAGATCTTGAACAGGTTCTCGATCTCGATGAGGTCGACGTACTTCGTGAACCTCTTTCCGAACACGTAGGCCGCGTGGTTGGGAAAACCGTAGGCGAGGGCGATGCCCTGGGCGCGGAAATGCTCCTCCATCCGCCGGAACATCTTGACCTGAAGCCCCGTGGTACCGCCCTGGAATTCCTTACGGATCATGTTGTCTACTACCTGGGCGATCTTCAGGGACCTGTCCTCGTATTTCCAGGGATGCACGGTACAGCAGTACTGCCCGACGATCTTGCCATCGACCCTGGCCAGAACGATCAACGGCCGGGCATCGAACGGTGAATCCTTGAACTTCCAGGCCCATGCCCTGAGGTCTCTGTCTTCCTCGAAGATGAATGTGAAGAGTTCGTTGATCTCGGCCTCATCGCCGTCCCGGTATTCATCTATGGTCGACTTTTCATTCATGGCCGAAGTCGTCACGCATAATTGACTTGTCTGGATCTTCCCGATCCGACGGACATCGAACGGATTCTGATTCTAATGGATTTGTGTTAGAATCACCCTCTAATCTGCATTTTTCAGCACCCTCGGTCGAGGAGAATGCGGCGTGGACAAGGCCGGTTTCCTGAAGCGCCTCTACATGAAATCCATCGGCAGCCGAAAGCAGCTCAGGGGTCTCGACCTGCCGGAAGAGGTGTTCCTGAAGTCGGAGAAGGACATCCGGGTCGCGGTCAAGACGCTCGCCACCGCCAGGGCCGTGAACAACTGCATCGAGAAACACGGGCTGGTCGACGGCAAGTACGTCGTGTTCGAGCCCGAGGAGACCGAGGTCTTTCTGAGCAGAATCCGGCACGCTTCGGTATTTTATGACGTCGGCGCCCATGTCGGTTATTATACTCTCCTGGCGGCGTCCCACCGCAATATCCGCCGGGTGGCGGCGTTCGAGATGCTGGACGAGATGTGCCGAGAGATCCGCTTTCACGCCGGGGTGAACGGCTTCGAGAACATCGTCATCGAGTCGATCCCCGTGGGAGACGGGAAAACTGTCGTGGAGTTCGGCCATCATCTGGGGTACAAGAAAGAAGTCTCCACGAGCCTGGACAGGTTCGTGCGGGAGACGAAGATCGAACCCGATCTGATCAAGATGGACATTGAAGGCTTCGAGTTCCTGGCCCTTGAAGGCGCCAGAAGAACCATCGCGGGGTCAAAGCCGGAGCTGATGTTGAGTCTCCACCCAGGGCCCATCGCGGAAAACGGGGGAGACGCCGGGTGGATCGTGTCATTTCTGAAAGACAGCTATCCTCACGTCTATCGTTTCAAGGCCTGTCCTGAAAGGGGATTGGCCGCTGAAGAATACCTGCGTGAAATAAATAGAGAGGACGTCTTCACGGACAACTGCACCCTCTACTGCTCTCATCAATCCATTGTCTAGTCATCCTGGAGGTTCATGATGGGAATCCGGATCTTGTTCCTTGCTGCAGCCGCAACCCTGGCCTGGAGCGCGTGTCCCGGGCCCGTCGCACAGGACTTCACCTTCGAGGCCCTGCTGGAGCGCATCACCGACCTCGACGCCCTCACGGCGCCGGTGCCGGCCGGGTGCAAGCACGTCCAGTTCTCGAGCTATGACCGAGCAAGCCTGAAGGGGCCCAAGGACTTGAAGGCCTGGTTCGCCAACGGCGACTGCGGCAAGTTCCTCCGGGTGGAGGAGACCCCGGCCGGCAAGGAATTCGTCATGGTAGACGCCGAGGGGCCGGGGGTGATGGTGCGGATCTGGTCCGCCAATCCCGTGGGCCGGCTTAGGGTCTATCTGGACAACAACGAGAAACCCCTTCTCGACCACCCGGCCGGGGATCTCCTGGACGGCCGGGTGCATCTCTTCCCGAAGCCCCTGGCCGGGGTCCGGGCGCGCGGCCACAACCTCTACGTGCCCATCCCCTACGCAAAGCACATCAAGGTGACCTGCACCCAGGGGAAGTTCTACTACCACGTGAACCTCTTGCAGTATCCCAAGGAAATCCCGATCATGTCCTTGACCGCCTGGGACCTGGCGCAATCGGAACGCCTCCTGCACAAGGCGGCGGCGCAGCTCCGCGAGGCGAGCGCGCCGCCCCGGGCGGAGAAGTGGAGAGCCTTCCACCTGCGCCCGGTCCGAGGCGGACCCGACAGGCTCCGCGGGGAGGTTGCCCTGGGCAGACAGATCAGCGGCAGGATGGCCCGGGCGGTGACACACTTCATGATCAAGGACTTCGAGGCCAAGGACCGCGAGGAGGCCCTGAGAAAGATCCTCGTGGTCATGTCCTTCGACGGCGTGGAAACCGTGCGGGTGCCGCTGTCGGAGTTCTTCGGGTGCGGGCCGAGGGCCGGAGCCTGGCTGGGTCTGGCCGCCGGTGCCGCAAAGACCCCGGAGGGCCTCGTGTTCTACAACCGGTTCCCGATGCCCTACCGGAAGTCTGCGGTGGTGTCCCTCGAGAACCTCTCCGGACAGGACGTCAAGGGCAAGACGGCGTGGGCCACCGGCCCGATCCCACAAAAGAACGCGGACCTTCGCTTCCACGCCGTCTACCGCGAAGGCATCGACCTGGACACTCGACCCCACAGCGACGTCAACCTCCTGGACGTGAAGGGCAAGGGCCGCGTGGTCGGCTGTGTTCTCACCATTCGAAATCCGGTGAAGAACTGGTGGGGCGAGGGCGACGAGAAGGTGTTCGTGGACGGCGAGGCGTTTCCGTCCATATTCGGCACCGGCACCGAGGACTACTTCGGGTACGCCTGGTGCTGTCCGGAGATCTTCTCCCACCCCTACCACGCCCAGCCCGCCTGCGACGGCCCCAGGAACTACGGCATCACCACGGTGAACCGGTTCCACATCCTGGACCCCATTCCCTTCCACGAATCGGTGAAGTTCGACATGGAGCTCTGGCACTGGAAGTCCTGCAAGGTGGACTACATGACCACCACCTTCTTCTACGCCGAAGTCGGGGCGAAGGATCGGATGCCCTTTCCGGCCGGGAAGGCCCCGCACTGGAAGGACCAGGGGAAATACGTGCCCGTCCGGGTGGCCGGCGGCATCGAGGCCGAGGAGATGAAGTACGAGGCCGAGAGCGGCGTGGTCGAGATCCAGCACGGATCCTACAACTGGAGCAACGACCGGCAGGTCTGGTGGAAGAACGGTATGGTCGGAACCGTCCTATCCCTCACCTTCGACGCCCCCGAGGCCGGCCGCTACCGCGTCCTCGCCCGGTTCACCCGGGCCCCGGACTACGGCCGCCACAAGATCACCCTCAACGATTCGGGAGACGCCTTCGAGTTCGACTTTTACGCCCGCAGGGTTCGGCTCACGAAGGAGCTGGACATCGGCACCTTCGACCTGAAGAAAGTCGGCAACCGGATGCGGGTCAAATGCACCGGAAGGAACAAGAAGGCCGTGAACAGCCGCATGTTCGGACTGGATTACCTCAAGCTGGAAAAGATCGGACCTTGACTCGCACAAAAAAAATCCTGCTCGTCCTCGTAGGCGCGGCCGCGGTGGTCTTCATCGGCAACCGCATCCGACTCGCCCTCCTCTCCGAGGAGACCCTGATCCGGATGCGCATCGAGGACATGGCCGAGGGTTTCAACGACACCGATCTCGCTCAGGTGGCCGGAGGCGTGGCTGAGGACTACAGGGACAAGGCCCTGGAACTGGACCGGAAACGGCTGCTCGCCTTGGTGCGCTACCTCTTCCTGAAGAAAAACGACTTCAAGACCAAGCAGTTCGCCTTCCGGGTCGAGGTGGACATTCAGGAGGTGGTCGTCGCCGAGGCGGAGGACGCCGCCCGGGTCGCCCTCGAGGTGCGGTTCTCGAAATCCGAACTGGGCGAGTGGAAGGCGTTTCAGTCGGGCAAGGTCGACGCGGACCTGCGGAAGGGCGAGGAGGGGTGGCAGGTGGTCCGGACCCGGCACACCTGGGACCGGGCAAGCATACAGGAATGGCGTTGAACCGGATATTCTTGGAATTTCGAGTATGGTTACTTAGGCATGAACCAGACCAACGAACACATCGACATCGAACTGGGCGGCCCGGTCGCCCGGGTGTGGCTGGACAGGCCGGAGATCCACAACGCCCTGAATAACGCCCTCATCCGGGAGGTGGTGGATGCCGTCGAGTCCCTCGGCCGGGAGGAGTCCGTTCGCGTCATCGTCCTCGGCGGGCGGGGGGAGAGCTTCTGCTCGGGGGCCGACATGGCCTGGATGAAGGGCATGGTGGGCCACCACCGGAAGGGGCACCTCCGGGAATCGGCCCTGCTCCAGTCCCTGTATCGCACCCTCGACGAATGTCCCCGCCCCGTCATCGGCCGCATCCACGGGCCCGCCCTGGGCGGCGGCACCGGCCTGGCGTCGGTGTGCGATATCGCCGTGGCCGTGCCCGAGGCCGTCTTCGGCGCCGTGGAGGTGAAGTTCTGGCTGCTCCCGGCGGTCATCGCCCCGTACATCGTTCAGAAGGTGGGACCGTCCCACGCCCGGAGCTTCTTCCTCACCGGCGAGAGGTTCTCCGCGGATCGGGCCGCCGACATGGGGCTCGTGCACCACGTGGTCCCCGCCGGGGACCTGGACGCGTTCATCGAGAAGAAGATCTCGAGTCTCCTCACCACCGGGCCGCAGACCCTGGCGGCGACCAAGTCCCTCATCCCGCGGATTGCCGGCCGAAAACCGGGCGATGTCCTGGACCTCACCCTGGAGGCGGTCGATGAGCTCCTCGCCACTCCGGAAGGGCGGAAGGAGCTCACGGACCATGTGATCCGGCGGGTTCCCTCCTTCAATCCATTCCAGGGCTAGGGATTGGGGATTCGCGATCAGAACTTGACGCTCAACTCCTCGGTCCGGGTCTGGAAGGGGCCGACCTGGAATTGGCAGGTAACCACATACTCCGCGTTTTGGGGCAGGCCACTGACGGTGGCCCCGCAGGTGAAGCCTCAGCCGTACTCGAAGCTGCCCTGGACCGCTGCGGACCCCACCTTGGCGACGATCCTGTAAGCGGGCTCCTTGGGCATGTACTTCTTCTTTGTGGAGCGCTCGATACTGCTCTTGTTGTCCGTGAGGCAGCGCAAACTCTTGAGCGTCTCTCCGCCCGCGCCCAGCACCTTGAGTCGCAGGGAGGCCTTTTCCCCGGCGAGACGATTCGCATCCACCGTGGCCAGGAAGGGCTCGCCGAACCGGAGGGCGGCTGCGCCTCCGCTTCCCACCTGGGCCACGGGAGCGTCCTTGGCGGCCACGGCCTTGAGGTTCCAGACATTGCCCCCGTCGTCCTTTTTACTGGCGCTGTAGGACACCAGGTGATATTCGCCTGGCGGCAAATCGACTCCCTTTCCGGGATGCATGGCCATGACCAGATTGGCTCCGTCTTCCGAGGCGAGGATCAGCCGTTCCGTTTCCATGGCCAGGTCACAGCGGGCCAGGCCTTCGGTCCTCGGAGTCAGGGTCAGCTTGCGCTCCGGATCACAGAACTCGATCTCGAAGAGGCGGCCGTCCAGGTGGAGCAGGTTCCCGATTTCGACCCCGTCCTGGTAGGTGAACTCCTTTTTCGCGGCGAGGAAGAGCAGATCGTTTCGGGCCCGGCGGCGACTCCCCGGCTTCGGCTTGCGCATCCTGTCGCCGAACCGACCGTCGGCGTTGTTGTCGTGCAGGATCACGTGGTAGACCTGGTCGCCCAGGTTGAACTCACCTCTGTACGCACCTTGGGTCATGAGGGTTACGTTGAGAAACCGGGCGACCTCCGCCGTGGAGTGAGTGAGGTACTTCATGGTCCAGCCCTCGCCGGAGGCATTCCGGACCCGCCTCATGGCGCTGTAGCTCACGTTCACACGAAAGGGGTAGGGCGCAGGCCGGCCGTCGACGCGGATGATCGTCTCGATGAGGTATTGAAAGTAGAAATACTTGCCTTTTTCCAGGCCGGGGCGGCCCCGACCCAGGGATTTGCCGGCAATGACCGGATCGTCCGTCAGATCCCTGTTCCCGTTGGCATCGAAGTAGAGAAGGTCATAGAAGGCACTGTCCTTGCCTTTTCGGTCCAGGATGAACAGGAGCTCCTGATCTCCCAGTCGATGCTGGAAAAACACCGGCACCTCGCTCTTCAGCTCCGGGAGTTTCCATTCTCCGGCAGGAGCCTCGAGGGACTTTTCCGGCTGTGCAATGCCCAGGGGGAAGAATCCCCTGGTGCGATCCGGACGCAGGTGCAGCGTCAGGGGAACATCGATGACCTGGGCCGTCACGCCAGGCCCCAGGATCAAGGCTGCGGCCAGCAGCCACGAGAATCTCGACTTCATGGCAGTGCCTCCTCACGGGACCTATTTCCAGGCGCCCATTCTATCTGCCCCACGGGTCCGGAGTCAAAGGAATGCGAGAGAAATCCGGCCCCCTCAACGTGGGCCTTGGAGCATCGTAAACACTGCATTTCTATATATTGAATTGCCCCCGGGATAGGCCTAAAAGAAAGTTTCCATCTTGCGTCGAGGCGTATCGGATTGGAACGTTCTAACCGGCACGTCGTTCCAGTCAATGAGGGTATCACCCGGGGTGAGATGGCAAACACCACGCGAGGAGGAACGCACCCTGTAGAAGGCGGATGGACCAGGGTAATTCCCTTTTGATTTTCGGATTGAAAGGGCCCCTCATCTCCCATTTGCCCCGGCCAAATTTCTCCTTGCCAGGAACACGTTTATTGAAAAAGGTCAAGACCATTGGATTACTTTATCGTGTTTCTGTGCGCGGGCCTGGCTTTTGTTCTGGTTTCCGCGGGTCTGGTCGCCTCACTGCTCCTTGCCCCCCGCCGCCCCGGCGGAGTGAAGAACACCCCCTATGAATGCGGCGAGAAGACCATCGGCTCCTCGTGGATCCAGTTCAACGTCGCCTACTACCTGTTCGCACTGGTTTTCCTCGTCTTCGACGTCGAGGCCGCATTCCTGTTCCCCTGGGCCGTCGTGTTCCGCGAGGTCGGACTCTTCGGCTTCATCGAGGTGGGGATCTTCATCCTCATCCTGGTTCTGGGCTTCATCTACGCCTGGAGGAAAGGGGTGCTGGAATGGGTCTGATCACGGACAAGACAGGTTCCCTTTTGAATCCGATCCCGGGCGGCTCCTTCGTGCTCACCCGCATGGATCAGGTGATCAACCTGGCCCGGTCCAACAGCCTCTGGCCCCTGGTGTTCGGCACGAGCTGCTGCGCCATCGAGATGATGATGGCCACGGGCGCGGCCCGCCACGACATCTCCCGCTTCGGCGCCGAGGTGGTTCGCGCCTCGCCCAGGCAGGCCGACCTGCTCATCATCGCCGGCACCATCGTCAAGCGCATGGCCCCCCGCCTCCGCGTTCTGTATGAACAGATGGCCGAACCTCGATACGTCATCGCCACGGGCTCCTGCACGATCTCCGGTGGGCCGTTCATGTATCACTCGTACACCACCATCCGAGGCGCGGATGAGATCATCCCCGTGGACGTCTACGTCCCCGGCTGTCCTCCCCGGCCCGAGGCGCTCTTCTACGGCCTGCTCACGCTGCAGAAGATGATCAAGGAGGGCGAAACCCTCCGGCGTCCCGGCCACCGAAGCAAGCCCGTCCTGTCCTCCCTTCCTGCCGACATCACCATGGACGACATCACCGCGGAGATGCAAGCACTCCTGAAGCAGGAAGCCGAAGTCGACGTGAACGAGGAAAGCGATAACAAGATCTGGGCGAAGAAAACCGACAAGAGGCTTTGACACAAGAGGCGTTGATGATGGACGAGCAATCTCCCCCGGCTGAAAGCCCGACAGAAGACCCTCTCGTTGCCCGGGTACGAGAACTGGATTCCACTGCCCGGCAAGCGCGCGTGACCGCCAACAGGCCCTCCGTCGAGGTCTCCGCCGACGTTCTGGTCGGTTTCATGACCAGGCTGAAGCAGGAATCCGACCTGCATTTCGACATGCTCTGCAGCCACACCGTCGTGGACTGGCTCGAGGAGGAGCTATTCCAGCTGGTCTACCAGCTCTACTCCACCCGCCACCAGAACTACCTGCAGGTCTCGGTGTTCGTGTCGCGCGATAATCCCGAAGTCCCCTCGGTATCGGGCGTCTGGAAGGTGGCGGAGTGGCAGGAGCGGGAGGCGTACGACCTCTTCGGAATCCTCTACGACGACCACCCCGACCTGAGGCGGCTGTTCCTGGAGGATGACTGGGAAGGGTTCCCCCTTCGCAAGGATTACAAGGACGACTTCATGCTGGATGGCCCCAAGATATGACCGTAACAATCAAGACCCTTGCGGATTGCACCCGGGCCCCGGAAAGCGCTGACAGCATCCTTTCCACGCAGGAGTACTTCATCAACATGGGGCCGCAGCACCCCTCCACCCACGGCGTGCTGCGCATCGTCCTCAAGCTCGACGGCGAGACCATCCGTGAGGTGATCCCCGTCCTCGGATACATCCACCGGGGCATCGAGAAGATCGGCGAGCACGACACCTACCGCCAGTTCATCCACCTCACCGACCGCATGGATTACCTTTCGGCCCTCATGAACAACTGGGCCGTCTCCAAAACCGTGGAGAAGGCGGCTGGCATCGAGACCACCGACCGCATCGAGACCATCCGGACCCTCATGGCGGAGCTGCAGCGCCTCCAGAGCCACCTGCTCTGGTGGGGCGTCTTCGGCATGGACCTCGGCGCCTTCACGCCGTTCATGTACGGGTTCCGGGACCGGGAGCTCGTCACCGACATCATTGAAGAGACCACCGGCGCCCGCCTCACCATGAACTACATCCAGCCCGGCGGCGTGGCCTACGACATTCACCCGGACTTCGTGAAGAAGGTTAAGGAGTTCCTGGTCTATATCAAGCCGAAGATCGAGGAATACGAAGGACTTCTCAGCGGCAATGTCATCGTCCAGGAACGCGTCCGGAACATCGGCGTCCTGAGCGCCGAGGACGCGGTCTCCATCGGCGCCACCGGCCCCGTCCTGCGGGCCAGCGGGGTGCCGCTGGACCTGCGCAAGGTCGAGCCCTACGGGGTCTACGACAAGGTGGACTTCTCCGTGGTCGTGGGGCAGACCGGCGACTGCTGGGACCGCTACTGGGTCCGGATCGAGGAGATGCGCCAGACCATCCGGATCATCGAACAGCTCATCGACAATATCCCCGAGGGGAAAACCATGGTCCTGAAACCGACGGCGAAGACCAAGCTGCCGGAGGGCCAGTATTACTCACAGCTGGAAACCGCACGCGGCATCCTCGGAGTCTTTATCGTCTCGGAAGGCAAGAAGGACATCCCCTACCGCGTGCACATGCGCAGCCCGAATTTCAACAATCTCTGGTGTGTGACCCGAATCGCTCCCGGTTTCCGGGTGGGCGATCTGGTGGCCATTGTTTCAACATTGGATCTCGTCATCCCCGACATTGATCGGTGATGCAGGTATCGGTGGATGGTATGCAGCTACTATCGATTCTTCCGATTCTCCTCGGGGCAGTTCCCCGGGCCGACGACGGAACGCCCTTCGAGGTGACGACGCTGGCGGACCGGGCCGCAACGAGCTTGGCCGACAGCCCATGGATCAGCATCGGGTACATCGCCCTGGCCATCGTGGGAATCGTCGCCTTCATGTCGCTCCTGGGGATGGCCCTGATCTATGTAGAACGAAAGGTGGCCGCCCACTTCCAGTGCCGCCTCGGCCCCATGCGGGTCGGATGGCACGGAATCCTGCAGACGGTGGCCGATACCATCAAGCTCCTCCTGAAGGAAGACATCGTTCCCGAGAAATCCGACCGCTTTCTTCACCTCCTGGCGCCCATGGTGGTGATGCTGGCCACCATACTGGTCCTGGCGGTCCTCCCCTTCAGCCCAATTGTCCAGGTGGCCGACGTCAACATCGGCATCCTCTACATCGCGGCCGTGACCGGCCTCGGGGTTCTGGGCATTCTCATCGGCGGCTGGAGTTCATTCAACAAGTGGTCTCTGCTGGGCGCCATGCGGGCGGGAGCCCAGATCATCTCCTACGAGCTCTCGGCCATCCTGGCCATCCTGGTGGCCGTGCTGTTCGCCGGCACCCTGCAGCTGTCCGGCATCGTGGAGTCCCAGGCGGATGGGTGGTGGATCTGGCGCGGCCACGTCGTGGGTATCATCGCCTTTTTCATGTTTCTCATCGCCTCCACAGCTGAGATCAACCGCACACCCTTCGACCTTCCCGAAGGGGAAAGCGAGCTGGCCGCGGGATTCCACACGGAATACTCGGGCCTTCGGTTCGCCTTCTTCTTCCTGGCCGAGTTCATCAACATGTTCGTCGCCTCGGCGGTCATCGTCACCCTGTTCCTGGGTGGCTGGATGCCGTTCCACATCGGCGGCCTGGACGGATTCAACACCGTGATGGATTTGATTCCGCCGGTCATCTGGTTCGCCGCCAAGACGATCTTCATGATGTTCGTATTCATGTGGTTCCGCTGGACGTTTCCTCGACTGCGCATCGACCAGCTCATGCGCCTGGAGTGGAAATTCCTCCTGCCCCTGGGATTCATCAATCTGTTCCTGGCGGCGGGGATCATCCTGGCGGAGTTATATTTCTTTCCGGTCCGGTGAAGCCGGGCTTTCGACACGATTTAAATCGAATATGAAATAAAAAAGGCTGAAACATGGGGCTCACGAATACTCAAGAAGCCACCAGGACTGTCCGGAAACTCGGCGGCCCCGACTCTCCGGAAATCAAGGTCGTGGTCGCACCCCGTCCTCCGGACCCGCCACGTTTCCGGTCGCCCGGAAACGTGATCAGGGCGTTTCTCTCCCTTCTCAAGGGGATGTGGATCACCATCCGGTACTTCCTCCGGCCGTCCACCGTGGTGACCCAGCAGTACCCGGAGAACCGGGAAACCCTGAAGATGTTCGATCGCTACCGCGCCAGGCTCCGGCTCAAGTACGAAGAGAACGGCGACCTGATGTGCGGCGGATGCCGGAGCTGCGAGAGGGCCTGCCCGAACGCATCCATCATGGTTCAGGCGGCCAAGGGAGAGCTCAGCAAGAAGCTCGAGCTGAAACATTGGGTCTGGCGCCAGGACACCTGCACCTTCTGCGCGGCCTGCGTCAATGCATGCAATTTCAGCGCCCTGGAGTTCACGGGGGACTTCGAATCGGCCGTCTACGACCGGAGGCTCCTGGTCCACAACCTCAACAAGACCGCGGGCCCTCCGAGCAACGCACTGAAGAAGGCCGAGAACGCCGACGAGCTCAGAGAGAAGGCGGTAAAGCCCGTCGCACGGTATTCCGGGAAGGTGCCCATGAGCGGTACGGCCCTGCCGGGCATCCCCGCCCTCGAGGATTCCGAGAAGGACGAAAAAGAACCGCAAGGAGAAGAGCCGGATGCTCAGTGAGACGGTAACCACGCTGCTGTTTTATCTCTTCGCCTTCCTGGCGATCCTCCTGGCTCTGGGCGTCGTCACCGCGAGGAGGATCCTGCGCGCGGCCGTGTTCCTGGCCGGCGTCCTCGTATGCACAGCGGCCTTCTACATATTCCTCGACATGGAGTTCCTGGCCGGTATCCAGGTTCTGGTCTACATCGGCGGCATCGTGGTGCTGCTGGTGTTCGCCATCATGCTCACCAGCTCGGTGGAGTTCGTGGAAGAGCGGCCTTCTCTGATGCGGAAGATCCTCGGCGTAATGGGCGCGGGCGCTTTCTTCGCCGTCACAGTCGCTGCGTTCGTCCATACGAAGTACGGTTTCAAACCCGATGGCGTGCGGCCCGAGAGCGAGGTCGCCGAGATCGGCCGGAAGCTGCTGAGCTACAAGGCCGACGGCTACGTGCTCCCCTTCGAGCTGATCTCTCTCCTGCTACTGGCGGCCCTGATCGGCGGCATCGTCATCGCACGGAAGAAGTCCGCCGCCGGCAGTCCAGTTCAAGGCGAAATCCACGGAAAAGGCTCCTGACAGATAGGGTATAGAACATGTCGACTGCCTTTCTCATACAAGCGCCGGGCCCCATGCACTGGCTTTTCCTGGCAGCGCTCCTGTTTTCCATCGGGATCTACGGCTTGCTGACCCGGAGGAACGCCATCGGGATCCTCATGGCCGTGGAGTTGATGTTGAACGCCGCCGCCCTGAACTTCATCATCTTCAACCGGTACGTGATGCCGGACAAGGTGGACGGTGAACTGATGGCCATCTTCATCATCGCCGTGGCGGCGGCCGAGGTGGTCGTGGGCATGGCCATCTTCGTAGCCATGTTCAAGCACTGCAAAACTTCCGATGTCACCCGGATCAACATCCTGAAGGGTTAACTCGCGGGGATTTCCATGCCAGCAACCATCGATCACAACGCACTCGGGTTCATGATGCAGAACGCCTGGGTGATCCCTTTCCTGCCGTTCGTGACCTTTCTGATCTGCGGACTGATGGGCAGGGTGCTCGGAGACCGGCTGGTTCCCATCATCGCCACCGCATCGGTGTTCGTCTCGGCCGTCTGGGGCTACGCCGTCGCCTACGAGTACTACACGATGTTCCACGAAGGGGGCTGCCAGGCGATCATCCCGTTTGCCTTCGAGTGGCTCTCCTTCCAGGAAAACCTGGCCGTGAATATCGGCGTGCTCCTCGATCCCATCTCCATCCTGCTCATCGTGGTCGTGACCACGGTGAGCGCTCTGGTGCACCTGTATTCCATCGGCTACATGCACGGAGAGTTCGGCATCCGGCGCTACTTCACCTTCCTGAACCTGTTCACCTTCAGCATGCTCGGCCTCGTGGTGGCGCCCAACATCCTCCAGACCTTCATCTGCTGGGAGGGGGTGGGGATCTGCTCCTTCCTCCTCATCGGTTACTACTACGAGAAACCGTCGGCCGTATCGGCCTCGAAGAAGGCCTTCATCGTGACCCGGTTTGCAGACCTGGGCTTCCTCCTGGGGATGATCATCCTGGGCTGGTGGGGATTCGAGTCCTTCGGCAAGCTCGCCCCTGTCGTCCAGGCCGAGGTGTCTTCCACGGGCGGCCTCGGCCTCCAGCCCTTCGACTTCCAGTATCTCTGCAACGAGAACACTCTGAAGCTGATCTTGGCCGAGGGGCCGTCGTTCCTGGGGCTCAACGCCCTGACCTGGGCCCTTCTCCTCATCTTCATGGGCGCTGCAGGTAAGAGCGCCATGTTCCCGCTGCACATCTGGTTGCCGGACGCCATGGAGGGCCCGACACCCGTGTCCGCGCTCATCCACGCCGCGACCATGGTGGTGGCCGGCGTCTACCTCGTGGCGCGTCTCTTCACAGGCTACGCCATGGAGGGCACGGCGATCCTGGTGGTGGCGTACGTCGGCGCTTTCACGTGTCTCTTCGCGGCCCTCATCGGCTGCACCCAGGACGACATCAAGCGGGTTCTGGCCTTCTCGACCCTGAGTCAGCTCGGCTACATGATGTTCGCGCTGGGCGTGGCCACCCTGGTGGATTCCCTCGGATACACGGCCTCCATGTTCCACCTGTTCACCCACGCCTTCTTCAAGGCGCTGCTCTTCCTCGGGGCGGGCGCGGTCATCCACGCCGTGCACTCCAACGAGATCTGGGACATGGGCGGGCTGAGAAAGAAGATGCCCGTCACGCACATCACGTTCCTCATCGCCACGCTGGCCATTGCCGGCGTGCCGCCGCTGGCCGGGTTCTACTCCAAGGACGAAATACTGACCGCTGCGTCCCACCACCACCAGTTCATCTATATCCTCGGGCTGGCTGTGGCGGGTATCACGGCGTTTTACATGTTCCGCATCTACTTCGTGACTTTCTGGGGCAAGTACAGGAGCGAGAACGCCGAGCACGCCCATGAGGCCCCGGCAACGATGTATATTCCGCTCATCATCCTGGCTTGCCTTTCCGTTGTGGCCGGCGCTGTCTGGCCCTACGTGCTGCACCTGGGCAACCTCGTCACCATCGGCGAGCCGCTCGAGCATCATGGCCTCGACTGGTCCGTGGCGGCGCCCTCCATCGGCGTGGGCCTCTTCGGCATCTTCATGGCCTGGTTCATGTATGCCGGCGACAGCGCGAGGGCCCGCGCGGCAGTGAAGACCCTGGGCCCGGCCTACGTCGTGGTCAAACAGAAGTTCTTCATCGACGAGATCTACCTGTTCATCACCAAGAAGGTCATCTTCCGGTTCGTCGCCACGCCGATCGCCTGGTTCGATCGGCACGTCGTCGACGGCGGGGTCAATCTGAGCGGCTGGTGTACACGCACGGGCGGATCTCTATTTTCTTTGTTCCAGACCGGGCAGGTGCAGACCTACGGCGCGTGGCTGCTCAGCGGTCTTTTGTTCATATTGATTTGTATCTGGGCGTACTTGACGTAGATCGAAACCGGATGGTCTTTTGATCATCCGAGCTGACGGGATGAAAGGCAATCGATCGAATGGGCCTTTGTAGCTTCTTCATCATCATTCCGCTCGTGACCGTACTGGCGGTGGTGCTGACGCCGACCTCGAAATGGTACCGCATCCGCTGGATCTCCGCCGTCGGCACCGGAATCCTACTTGTTCTGGCCTTTGTCCTGGCCGTCAAGTACTGGAACGCCGCCATGCCTGAAGTGGCCTCCATGAAGGATGCCCTGTTCACGAAGATCTACTTCATGGAACGCATGGAGTGGTTCCCCAGCCTCGGCATCCAGTACCTCGTGGGCGTGGACGGAATCTCCGTCGCCATGGTGCTCCTCACGGCCATCATCATCTTCACCGGCGTATTCGCGAGCTGGCACGTCAAGGAGAGGGCCAAGGAGTTCTTTGCCTTGCTCCTCACCCTCGTCACCGGGGTATTCGGCGTGTTCCTCAGCTTCGACCTCTTCCTCTTCTTCATGTTCTACGAGCTGGCGGTTCTCCCCATGTATCTGCTCATCGGGATCTGGGGCACCGGCCGCAAGGAATACTCGGCCATGAAGCTGACCCTGATGCTGCTCATCGGGTCTGCCTTCGTCCTGGTCGGGTTCTTCGCCCTCTACCACGGCTCGGGATTCGAAAAGAAGACCTTCGACGTGCTGGCGCTGGCCCACGCCGACTTCCCCGTGGCACTTCAGAAGTGGGTCTTCCCGTTCATCTTCATCGGATTCGGCGTCATCGGCGCCATCTACCCCTTCCACACCTGGTCTCCGGACGGCCACGCCTCCGCACCCACGGCCGTGTCCATGCTCCACGCGGGCGTCCTCATGAAGCTGGGAGGATACGGCGCCCTGAGGATCGGCATCTACCTGATGCCGGAAGGCGCCAAGATCTGGGGACTGTTCTTCATGGGGCTGTGCACCATCAACATCCTCTACGGATCCTTCGGCGCCATCATGCAGAAGGACCTGAAGTACTTCACCGCCTATTCCTCGGTGAGCCACTGCGGCTTCGTCCTCTTCGGCCTGGGGGCCCTGAACCTCATGGGCATGAAGGGCGCGGTCATCCAGATGTTCAGCCACGGCATCATGACGGGCCTCTTCTTCGCCCTCATCGGCATGGTTTACGGAAGAAGCCACACCCGGATGATTCCGGAGATGGGAGGGCTGGCCAAGGTGATGCCCTGGCTGGCCACGTGCTTCTACGTGGCGGGCCTGGCGTCCTTCGGGCTGCCCGGCCTATCCGGTTTTGTGGCCGAGTCCCACGTGTTCCTCGGCGGCTTCTTCGGCAATCCCTGGCACAGCAACGTGGCCATGAAGATCCTCACCATCCTCGCCACCCTGTCCGTCGTGGTGACGGCGGTCTACGTGCTGCGCGGCCTGGGCAGAGTCTTCCAGGGCCCCATCGTGAAAGAGGAGTTCAAGAAGCTCACCGACGCCGACTGGACGGAGAGGATTTCCACCGGCGTCCTGGTGGCGGTGCTGGCCATTGTCGGTCTTCTGCCCTGGTTCTTCATCGACCTCATCGAGGGGTCGCTCTTCCCATTCATCAATCGATTGAACGAGTCAGGAGCCCTGGCGGCTCTTCAATAAATACGGGATGGAGTGGTTGTCTGTCATGTTGATGCTTCCTGAGCTGATCGTGATCCTTACCGCTTTCGGACTGCTGATCCTGGACCTGTTTCTCCCGGAATCCCGGAAGAACATCCTTGCGTCCCTGGCGCTGCTGGGTCTTGCCTTCGCCTTCGGGGCCCTGATCCTGTTCGTGCCTCTCGACGGCGAGATGCTGGGCGGCCGGTTCGTCGTGGACAGCATGGGCTGGTGGTTCAAGCTCCTCTTCATCCTGGCCGGATTTCTCACCGTCGCCATCTCCACCGACCTCATGAACGGCCGGGCGAGAGTGGCGGTGCGGGGCACCGAAAACCGCGGTGAGTTCTTCTCGATCCTGCTGTTCACCGTCACGGGCATGATGTTCATCGTCTCGGCCCGGGAGCTGATCACCCTCTACGTCAGCCTGGAGCTGACCACCATTCCCCTGTTCGTTCTCTCGGCCTGGCGCCGCGAGGACCGGCTGGCCGGCGAGGCCGGCCTGAAGTACGTCATCCTCGGCGCCCTCTCCTCGGCTCTACTGCTCTACGGCATGGGGATTCTCTACGGCCTGGCCGGAACCACGAGCCTGGCGGGCATCGCCGGCACCCTCAAGGCTATGAGCGCCGCCGCCGCGCTGCCCGGAGCCTTCTGGCTCGCCTGCGCCCTCATCGCGGCCGGCGTGGGATTCAAAATCACCATGGTGCCCTTTCACATGTGGGCCGCGGACGTCTACCAGGGCGCGCCGACCCCCATCACGGCCTACCTCTCCGTAGCCTCCAAGGGCGCCGGTCTGGCCTTCATGTTCCAGATGTTCTTCCGGACCCTCGGGCCGTTCATCCTGGACGCCTCATTCATCATCGCCATCCTGGCCGCCGCCACCATGACCTGGGGCAACGTGGTCGCCATCGTGCAGCAGAACATCAAACGATTCATGGCCTTCAGCGCCATTTCCCAGGCCGGCTACATGCTCCTCGGCTTCCTGGGCGGCTCCCCCGAAGGCGTCCCGGCCATGCTCTTCTACCTCATGGTCTACATCGTCTCCAACCTGGCCGTGTTCGGCGTCATCATCTTCCACTCCAACGCCACGGGCAAGGAGGAGATCCGGGACTACCGGGGCCTCTCGCGCACCAACCCCATGCTGGCCCTGGCCATGATGGTGGCCCTGTTCAGCCTGGCCGGTATCCCGCCCCTGTCGGGCTTCGTGGGCAAGTACTTCCTCTTCAGCATCGCCGCCGGTGCCGGCTACAACTGGCTGGTCGCGGTGGCCGCGGTGAACTCCACCATATCGCTGTTCTACTACCTGCGCATCGTCAGGCAGATGTACATCGAGCCCGTTAATGAGGGCGCCGAAACCCTGCCCGTCAGTCCGATTCTCTGCTCCACCATCACGGTCTCGGCCATCGGCGTGGTCCTCCTCGGCCTCATCCCGTTCTTCTACGAGACCATCCACTCCCAGACGTTCGGGTGGCTGTCCTTCTGAGGGGCATAGGCGGATTCTCTGCGTCCTGAGAAAATGGCCCGGGTCCGAAACCGGACACAGTTGTCACTTCTCAAGATCGGTGGACTGCGACCGATCCTCGTATAGAAATGATACGGGCCCTAAGATAGATACTTCTATTCCGGGTGCAGGGGATCTGGACATGCGTTTCGGGACATAATAAAATATTCAGATCAAAGTAGTGTGAAAAGTCCCTTCCGTTTTTCTTGGAAACCTGTGGATTGGAGAGACCAACCATGCGCATCACCCTCGTCCTCTTGACTCTCGCTATCACGGGCATATTTGCCTTTTCCCCGTGCGAGAACTCCGCCCCGGCCCAGATCACCTTGACGAACAGTGCGACCGGGGGGCCGCCGACGGCAACCACGACCGGTACGTCACACTCGTACGACAAGGTGAATTTCATGGTCGGCCTGTCCAGCTGCAAGCGTACTCCCGGCAACAACAGGGACCACCTTCCAACGAAAGCCGCCCTTGATCCGACATCCGTCGGCAACGGGGGCTCTACCGCACTTCCGGGCTTCACCATCCAGTGGTGGTACAAGCCCACCGCCCCCACGGCATTCGGATACCACTGGAGCGATCGCGGTTGGTCATCATTCCGCTGCTTCCAGAACGGTGTTGCGGGAACCGCTGAGGTGATCATCCGCGGCCCTCTCACAGATTGCAAGACCACCGGAGCAGTCCTGCAGAATGCAGTCAATGCCAAAGGTTGGGTCCACCTCGCGGTTACCGTCGATACCAAGAACAACGTGACCACCTGGTACGTTAACGGTGTCAAGAACAACTCCGCTGCCTCCAACATCTCAAATAAGGGCACCGCCTTCGTCTGTTTCGGAGACACCGGCTCCAGCTCGGGCTACGACGGCAGCCAGGACGACTTCCGCATCTATAACTGGGCGCGAGACGCCAGGGATATCGCAGCGGACTACTTGACGATGGCGAAAGGCACCGGCCCCAGCGGAAGTACCAATGTTCCGGACCTGGGCTACTACATGTGTGAAATGGCCGGCTACACATGCAACGCGTCCGCCTCGCTGGCGATTGGCACCACCGGCTCCATTGATCTCTCGAATGGCCCGGCAACCGACTTCTTCCAGATTGCCGCTTCTATGGGAAATTCCACTACGATCAACTTTGGGCCCTGCTCGGTGAAGCTGGACGTGGATTCCGTTCTTTTCTATTCCATCATGTTCGGTGCGCCCATCTTCAACGGCTATAAAGGAACCCTGGTGGGTGGTATCGGCTCGGGTAAGTTCAGTCCTCCCGCCCTCGCGGCCCTGGTCGGACTCGACGTCTACCACGCAGCTGTTGCCTTCGGCACGGGCGGAATAACCGCCTGCTCGAACACGGTGAAAACGAACCTGACCAAGTAATTCGATCTGTCCTGTAAAGAAAAAGCGGCCTGATCCCTACCAGGATCAGGCCGCTTTTTTCGGTACGGGCATTGACCCGCCCCCCGAGAATCTCCTTACTCGAACGTCAATCCCATGGGCTCGGAGATGACCTTGACGGCACCCTTGCCGTCGAAGGCGAGCCCGGCCAGGAAGATCCTGACGCCTATGATGGGTACATTCGGGATGGCCAGTGTTGCGGATGCGCGGCCCATGGCGTCCAGCTGTCCGCTGAAGTTCTTGAAGATCTGCGGCGCCAGCCTGGAAAGGAAGAAAAGATCGTCGGGATTCAGCGGGATGGTGCCGTACGGGGTGGGGATGCCGGGGCTGAAGCCGAAGGAGGCGGCCAGCGCGTAGAAGTGCCCGGGATGTCCGGGGTAGGTGATGACAAGGTTGTAGGTCGTGCCCGGGGACGCCGGACCGAATCCCGCCGTATGGCCCGAGCCGATGACGGTCAGGCCAATGACCCCACGCGGAATGGTGGCGAAGGTGTGGAGCACGGTACCTTTCCGGTCCAGGCGGAAGACGCCCGTGGTGGTGCCTACAATGAGGTTTCGACTCACTGGATCGATGTCCACCGCCTGGAAAGAGCCGATGGTCCCGGTCCTGACCAGGGTGGTGAACGTCTTCAGGTTGAGGTCCACGGCGAAGAGCGCGCCTGAGGTCGCGAAGGCGTTGCCGGTTGTGGTGTCCGCCGAGATGCTGCCGACGCCGAAAGGAACGGGCCCGGTCATGCCGACCACCTTGGACCGCTTGCCAGCGCGGGTGATCTTGTAGACCGAATTCCCGAAGAAGGAGAGCCAGCCGCCTGGGGCCAGACGTTCACAGATCCCGGTGGCCATGGATGTATGGATGGTGGACACGGTGCCACCCACACCGCTGAAGCGCAGAATTCCGGAGGAGGTGGCGGCAATGTAGTCCCCGCGCTGGTCCTGCACGAGGCCCCCCTGGGACATCGGGATGGTCGGATTACCCGGCCCCTGGGCCTGGCCTATCGTCCTCAGGACGCTGTTCTTCACCTCGATGACGTGAAAGGTGACGGACGAGGCGGTCGAGACCCGGGTGAGCACGGCCACGCCGCGGTTGTCGATGGAGGCACAAATCCCGAGGGATTTTTGGTTACCGGGCATGGCCGCGATTGTGGTGACCGCGCCGGCCGGAGAGACTTCCAGCAGGCTGGTGGCGGTGACGGCGGCGACGTTGCCGTACGTGGTCTGGGCCGGTACCTGAGTGACAATGACAAACAGGATGCCCGCGAGAATATAACTGAGTTTGGGGTGAAGCATTGCATCCTCCTTCGTGAGGCGAGATGGATCAAGGTCCCCTGGCACGATTCAGGATCACGATACATCCTACCATGCCGGCCCGGGTCCAGCTACGACGGATTTACGGCCGGTCCTGCGACTATCCCTCTTCATGGCTGGGGGCCCGAAGTCCGCCCTTGCGTCAACGGCACGATCGTGGACAATCATCCCATCGAAAGATGACTGTAAGAGTGTGAAATTCAACAGGATCAACACATGCCTCTGAAGAAAAAGGCGTCGATCCTCCTCGCGGTCTGGTACGGTGGCCTACTGGGTGCGATCGTCTTTGCTGTTGCCTGGATCGTGGTCGTCCTGGCCTCGGACCTGACATTCTCCTGGACGATGTATGGTATTGTCATGCTGTGTGGAGCATTCCTCGGCGTCCTGTTGGGCCTGAAGTTTCCCGGCGCTGTCCGCAAGGTTGGAGAGTTGTTCGGCTCCCTGTGTCCTTTCTGATCTGATCAGCGTGGAATGGGTGGGTCAGGAGGAGTGATCCGACAGGATGAAACGAACCGGAATCTTTGCGCTTCTGTTGCTCGTGGCCGGCGTAGCCGACCTGCTGACCACCTACCTCGGGTCGCCCGATCTCGCCAAGGAGGCGAATCCGGTGTTCCATGCCCTCGGTGACAGGATGGGCGGGCGGGCGAAACTGATCATGATCAAGGTCGTGGGGACGGTTGTGGGCATTGCCTGCTTTCATGCGGGAATGGCATGGATCGAGCGAAGGAGAGATCGCATTCCGCCCGGGACCGGATTCATCGCTCTGTGCGGACTTCTCTTCTTCAAGGAAAAGGTCTCGGTCACGAGGCTCCTGATCGGCTTGCCCCGAGACTGGGGTGCCGTGGGGGCTCTGTGCTGCCTGACGTTGGCGATCGCTCTGGCCCTCGGCGGATTCCTGGGGGCAGCGTCCAATGCGCTGCGCATCATCTCATCCATGACCGGTGTGGTGGTACTCTGGGTGGTGGACGGCGTGGCCTCGGTGATGATCGCATTGGGCCTGATCCACCGGTTCCTATTCCGGGGCGGGCGTGGCGCGGCCGAATAATCGACCACTCGCATCGTGAGTGGCCTTTGTTCGCCCCCTCGAAGGGGGCTCACAATGCACACCGCTGGGAACTCGCCGGATTTCATCCGCAGTGAATGAGTCGAAACTGACTCATTCAGGGCCGATGAAGTGCTTCATGGCGGGTGAGTGAGTCTGTTTTGACTCAAGGGGGTATCCACTTCGCTCTACCACCCACAACATGTAGTATGGAGGCATGGCTTTCAGTGATGTCCCGCGCCCGATCGGCGGGGTTGACTACCCCAGGACGCTGCAGGAATTCGACGAGTGGTTCACGTCGGAGTCAGCTTGTGTTGCGTACTTGCTCCGTGTTCGGTGGCCAAAAGGTTTTTGCTGCCCAAACTGTCAGGGGCCGAAAGCGTGCCTCACCGGCAGAGGCCAACATAAGTGCCTCAAGTGCCATCGCCAGACGTCTCCAACTGCGGGGACCCTCTTTGAAGGCACGCGGAAACCCTTGCGTATGTGGTTCCAAGCCATGTGGTACGTAACGAGTCAAAAGCTGGAAGGCAGTGCATTGGGGCTACAGCGTGTCCTGGGCCTCGGCAGCTATCAAACAGCCTGGGCTTGGCTCCACAAACTTCGGCGGGCGATGGTCCAACCTGGGCGGGACCGCCTGCCCTACAAGCGAATAGTGGCTGACACCGATCACCAGGATCACAACATATAGTAGGTGGTAGAGCGAAGTGGATACCCCCTTTGACTCATTCACCCTCAATGAAATCAAAGAAGGGGGCTGCAGGTGCGCCCCCCTTCACGAACGCCTTCTCTCCTTCTTTTCCAGGAGAAGAAACACCCATTCGAGGCTTTCCGCACCCCGGAGGCCGGCCGGCCAGTGTTCGATGATGCGGTAATCCGCGGGATTTAGCTTGTAGACCTTCTCGACGTCTTCGGCGCTCAAGCTCTTGTACCGGCCGAGGAACATCTTCGGGCACATCAACACCACGAGATCACCGGCCTCGTACCCGGCTTCCTTCTGAAAGACGTACTTCTCGTACTTGTCGAGGCCTCGGTCGTACCGCCAGGGCACCAGGAGCCCGTACGCGTAGATGACGTGGCCGTTCATCTCGTCGAGTTCCACGTATCCCGTCTCGTCGATGAACAGGCTCTCGTGGATCAGGAGCCGCCGCTCCCCGGCTTTCTTTCTGGACCGTTCGATGGCCTGGAACGCGCCGCTGTAGAAGTAGGGATTTGCCCGGGTCCGGTAGCGGGCCGTGTAATACGCCAGGAGGCCGGCGCCCTGGAGGAGGGAGAGGGAGAGCAGCCCCACCGCCATGGCTTTCAGGGGCTTATTTCCGCCCCGGGTCAGGAGCCAGTCCGCGCCCTGGCCCGCCAGGATGACCAGGAAAGGGAGCACGTGGAGGGTACGGAGGTTGTGCATCGGCTCCAGCGTGGCGATGGCCGGCAGGGGAAACACGAGCAGTCCCCAGAGGAGAAACACCTGCTTGATGTCCCTCCAGTTCCGCAAAGAACGCCACAGCCCGATGACCACGAGGGGGAGAAAGGCGAGGTAGGTCTCCCCGCCCGGGCCGAAGTGGTGGCGGAGATTCGAGTCACCGTCGAACCACAGGAAGGAGAAGACGATCTTCAGGTAATTCAGGGGAGCCCGGGTGAACAGATCACCGTGGATGCCCTTCTTCAGGCCCGAGACTTCCATGTAGCGGCCTTCCAGCAGGCCTGAGAATATCAGCCACTGGATGAGCAGCGGGACCACGGCGACCACGAAGGCGATGACCGAGATCGGGATCCCCCGCCGGTGCTTCCCCCCCTTCAGCCACGAGGCCGCCAGGAAGAAGCCGAAGAACACCACCACCAGAAACCGGGCGCTGGTGTAGGCATAGACCGCGCCCCCCCAGGCCAGACCCCCGAGGGCATGGGCCCAGAAGGTTCCCTTCTCGAGGGCGCGAAACCAGAAGTACCACGCCACCACGAGCATCAACACCAGGGCGTTGACCTCCATGATCAGGCGCTTCACGGCCAGAAGGGACGGGCTGAGAAAGAAGAGGACCATGGCGAGAGCGGACAGGCGGCGGTCCCACCCGTAGCAGCGGGTCAGGCGGAAGAACACGAGGGAGGCGGCAACGATCATCAGGACACTGAAGGTGCGCAGTACGGCCGGCGTCGGCCCGAACACCCATGCCACCGGAGCGGCCAGGTAGAGATAGACGTGGTCGTAGAGCGGGAACGAGAGCCCCCACATGTCCCCGCCGGTCTCCACGAGGTGGCGCAGCTGGTTCAGCTTGAAGATCTCGTCGGCATAGAGGCCGTCGGGGATTCCGCCCGGATCCCACGGACAGATGGACAGGATGACCGAGACCGTGAAGATGCCCCAGAGGAGGCCTTCCACCACCGAGATCCGCGGACGCGGCTCTTCGGCCCTGTCACGCTCCATGTCGGCCCCGTTCAGTCACGGCTGTCGTTCTTCTTCGCGGTAACTTTCCGAATCAGATCCATATATGTCTGGAAGTGGCGTTCCTCCGTCCAGTACCGCCTGTAGGCGCGATATCCCCTGTCCCCCAGATCATCGCGGAGCGAGGCGTTCGACGCCAGGGTCTCCATGGCCTCCAGCAATCCCGCCTCGTCGTCATAGACCAGGCCGCCCCCGCTCTGATCCAGGATCTCCGGGAGTGCACCCGAGCGGTTGACAATGACGGGAGTCCGGTGCGAAAAGGCCTCGATGACGACCAGGCCGAAGGGCTCGTACCACAGGGAGGGGACCACCACCGCAACGGCGTTCCTGTAGAGACGCTTCAGCTCCCCGAAACTCTGCTGGCCCAGGAACTCGATATGATCCACGCCGCGGGCGAGTCTCCTCAGCGTCCTGACGTACCCCCCTTTCCCGGCGATCAGGAGGCGGCTCTTCCCGTGCCGCCGGATCGCCCGGATGACCATCTGGAGCCCCTTGTTCTTCTCGAGGCGCCCGACGAAGAGGAAATAGGGCCGCGTGGGAGGTGCGTCCTCCTGCACTTCTTCCACGGGCTCGGGGAGAAAATTCGGAATGTGTTCCATCGGAACGTCCAGACCCATCTCGCGGATCTTCTCGATCATGAACTTGCTGGGAGAAATGAAGGCGTCGACATGCCCGATTTTCTTCTCGATCAATCCGGAGTATCTCCAGATCTGCGGAGGCCTGCCCGCGTGAATCAAACAGAAGAAGCAGTTTCTCTTGACGCAGGGCCTCCTCTTGAACTTCCACAATATGGACAGTGGACAGACGAGCCAGTACTCGTGGTTCGTGTAGAGCTTCACCGCCTTCCCCATTCCCAAGATCCCCGGCCCTCCGACGAGAGAAATGTTGTGAAAGTGGATGACGTCGTACTCTGATCCGGAAAAAATCCTGCCCAGCTTCTTCTTCTTCAACACCGGCCGTCCGGTCTGGTGCGTGAGGAGGGGGGAGACAAATCCCAGTCTGCTCTTCAGCCTGTGGATATGGACGTTCGGGTGGCTGGGATTGGTGTCCTCCGGGGCGGCAAGGTCGAAGAAGTGAAAGGAATCGAGGCAGTGAACCACATCCACGCGGTGCCCCCGCCTGGCCAGCTCGTTCGACAGGCGATACACGAATATCCCGTCTCCGCCAAAGTTGTACGGAGGATAGAACGTGGTCACCATGCAGAACTTCATGAGCCGATCACGATGCGTGCAGGCCTTCAAGAATAGCTACCGTATCCTGGGCCGCCGATTCCCAGGAATACTCCTGCGCCTTCTTCAAGGCAATAGCACTCATCTCCCTCCTCTTCACTTCGTCCGAGAGCAGGGTCTCGAGGGCAGCCAGCATTTCGGTACGGCTATGCGGATCAAACAGGCATCCCGCTCCGCCCACCACCTCGGGCAGGGAGCCGGTGCTTGCTGCGGCCACCGGCGTCCCGCAGGCCATCGCCTCGACGGCGGGGAGGCCGAATCCCTCCAGGAACGACGGCAGAACCAGCATTGTGGCCGCATTGTACAGGAATGCGAGGTCACGATCCTCGACAAAGCCCGTGAAGATCACCTTTTTCCCGAGGCCGAGCCTGTCCACCTTGTCTCTGAGGACAGAATAGTCCGTTAAGAAGGCGTCGTGCTCGATGTCCCCGACCAGGAGGAGCGTGACATCGGAATGGGCCGGCATGTTCACCATTCGACCGTACACATCCACGAGGGCACTCAGGTTCTTGTGAGGACTGATGCCGCCGACATACAGGATGAAGCGGGATCCGGCTTCGATGCCGTACTGCTCCAGGATACGGTCCATCTCAAAGCCGTGGGGAAGAACCCTGAAGGTCTCCTCCGGAGCTTCACTGATCGATCGCACTCGCGAACCCGGCAATGAGAAGTGCCGGAGAATTTCCCTCCTCGAAAACTCGGATACCGTGAGGATGAGGTCGGCTCGCCGTACGGCAAGGCGTTCCTTCAGTTTCCAGAACAGCGCCCGCGTCCTGTTCGAAAAGGCCAGATCAGGCAGGGATTCCGCAATCAGGTCGTGGAGGGTGACCACGACCTTGACCCTCCTGTTGAGGACGGGGAAGTAGGTATAGACGGCGGGAAAGAAGAACACGTCCACATCGACCTTCATGGCCGCCCGGGTCATGGCCATGAGGTCTCGAATGGACCGGCTCCCGGACGCGGATGCCGCCCTTGTCGGGGAGACGCGCGTCGGCACCTTGACCAGGTCCGCGCCCGGGAGAAATCCATCGGCCGAAGAAGCCGTGGCTTCATCGGCGAAGAAGACGTAGTCGTTCTCTTGATCAACGGCGACGATGGCCTTGAGCAGCTCCCGGGTGAACCGCCCGAATCCCCGCCTGTTCGACCAGCAGCAGGCGTCAACGCCGATCCTCATTCCCTCTTCGCCTCCGAAAACAGGGGATCATGTTTCGTAGCAGCCGGCATCCATAGCAGCCTCGGTATTGCCGAATCCCAAAATACGCGGCCCGTGGGGAAATCGCAAGGCGGATACCGGATCAGAAAAAAGGGGCCGCCGCTCCCGGGGCATTTCCTCGGGAACAGCGGCCCCAATAATCAGCCTTTTTCAATCAAAAGAGTATCGCCACGGAGTGGATCGTGACGAGGTTCTGCGGGGGCTGACCCTTCACGCGCTTGCCCACATCGATGACCAGCTTGAACCGGATGTGCTGCATCCCCCCCTTGACCCGGATCTTCGAGATATCGGCCGTGTAGCTGTTGTGCTGCGGAAACCAGGAGGCCGGATTGGGATCGGGCTTGCCGCTGAGGTCCGGGGCGCCCTGGAAGAAGATGTAGACCTTCTGGTTCGGCCCCGGCGGATTCGTGAAGATCATGTCTCCGCCCGGAAATACCTCCCCGGTCTTGGGATCGCTGAAGTTGAAGGCCCACCGCGGATGCGCAAGGCCCGAATCGTAGAAGAGGGAGTAGGCCTCGGACATGCCGTTCATCGGAGGATCGAACAGGGCCCGGCCCTTCACCGGGGCGGGAAAGAGGCTGGATGAGCGAAGGTCGGGATTGCCCCCCCGGTCCCGGAGGATGAGGTAGCCGTCTCCGCCGTTTCCGGTGCGCGTCGGCGTGGGTGGATTGGGATTCCCCGTCCCCCCCCGGGCATCGAGAGTGGCCCCGTTCTCGACCACCAGGGAGGTGCCGCTCAGCCAGAGGGAGCCGCCGGACCCGCCGGCTCCCCACCCGCCGCTGACGGTGGTGCTGCTCACCACGGTCGAGTGGCCGCGCCCGCCGCTGCCGCCCCGGGCCAGGATCGAGGCGCCCGACTTCACGTTGACGGTTTCGAAGCAGGCGAACTCCACGCCGCCGCCGGCGCCGCCGCCGGACCCGGCCACGATGTCGTTCTTGGGACTCGGATTGCCGGTCGTGATGGCCGCGTTGCCCCCGCCGCCGCCGCCCGTACCGGCCGTGGGAGATGAGACTCCGGTGGGTCCGGTGGCCACGATCCATTTGACGGTGGGTTCGCGACCGTAGGCGCCGATGTTGGAGCACAGGTAGTCGGTCTGGATGCCCGAGGTGCCGTGGCCGCCGCCGTTGCCGCTGCAGCCGCTTCTCAGAATCATCCCGGAGGGAAGGCCCCGGTTGCCGCCGGTGCCGCCGCCGCAATTGGGCTCGACCACAGTGATGAGGCGGTTGTCGGACTTGTTGACCTCCCCGCATCGATTCGCCTTGGGGTATCCCGGGCCCCCTCTCAGCTCCATGGGCAGCGTGCCGATGGGATGCAAGGGATGCACGTTGGAGGCGCCGCCCGCGCCCGCGCCCGGCCCGCCGCGGCCCCCGGGCACCCGGCCCGCCTGAGAGGCCTGGCCCGGCGGACCCGCCAGGCCGTTCAGGCCGGAGGCATTCACCGTGCCCGCAACAGTACAGTTCCCCTGGACCTGGATCCGGATGGGGTAGGGCCCTACCAGGGTCAGCACACCCGTGGACTGGATGTTCACGGACCTGTAGTGCCACTCCACCACCCCGTTGGGCCCGGGTTTCCTGGTGCTGGAATCCAGGGTCAGGAGGCCGCCCAGGTTGAGGTCCCCGTCCGCGCCGGTGCCGCCGTACCCGAAGGTGGCGAAGAGCCCGGGCTTGCCGGGTCCGCGGGTCCACAGCGCCGTGGTTCTGGCCGTGTCCGCCATCTTGGTATCCTGGAACGGTTCCCGGATGAACCTGGCCGGCTCCAGCAGCGTGAGGTCGATGAGGCGGGTCATGTTCCCCACGATGCCGCCGGCCCCCGCCATGGCCACCACCCCCTGCACGTAGACCGGGACACCGGTCAGGAACGGGCTGGGGGGCACCTGGACCAGGATCTGGCCGCGGGTCGAACCCCCGCCCAGGTAGGACAGCCGGGGGCCGATGAGCATCTGGCCGAACGGCTGGATCAGCTGCGTCCCCGCGTCCGGACTCCAGAACAGGTGGAAGATGGAGCCTGTGGGTCCGAGCACGTCGAACAGGATAATGCTCCCGGTCCACGGGGTCCCCTGCACGATCACCTTCGCCCTGGAATACTCGTCCGCGCCGATGTCCGCGCGCGCTGCGTCTCCCTTCAGGCCGTCGAGGTCGCCGTCCAGGAACCGGGGATGGCCGTCCCAATCCGGGTGGTTCACGGCCGTGTCCTTCAGGTTGACGCCCGCATCGATGAGGGGCGAGGCGGCCGTGAGGTGATAGTCACCCTGCCCGGCGAACACGGGGTCCTTGGACACGTCGTTCTTGCCCGGAGCCACGCCGACGTAGTTCCCCCCGGCGTTGTGCCACAGATCGTTGTGTTCCAGAGCCGGGCTGCCCGCCAGCACGTGGATGCCGCCGCCGTTTTTGTTCCAGGCCACGATGTTGTTGGCCATGCGGGTGCCCGGCCGGGCGCCCTGGCCGAGGAAGATCCCGCCGCCCCGGACCTCGGCAGGGGCGGTCACTTCGTTTTGAACCACGGTGTTGTTCAGGAGGTGGGCCGGTCCTCCGAAAACGGCCACGCCGCCCCCGAGCGCCGATACGTTCGAGGCGCAGGTATTGTCGGCGATAATGTTCCCCGACAGGATCGCTCCCGAGGCCAACACGCCGTCCACGTAGACGCCTCCCCCCTCCGCCATGAGACTTCCGTAGCAGGTATTTCCCAGGATCCGGTTGCCCTGGATCTCGGGCGCGCCGCCTCCGGTGACGCAGATCCCGGCGCCGCGGCCCCGGCCCCCGTTCAGGAGCTGGTTGCCTGAGATGAGGTTCCGATCCAGGAGGGGCGATCCGCCGCCCGAGACGAGGATCCCCGCCCCGTTGTTCTCCGTGGCATGGGTCCCGCGGTTCCCGACGATGCGGTTGTAACGGAGCGTGGGCGAGGAGAGGATCCGCACGCCCGCACCCTCCCTGTCCTGGCCGCCCGTCAGGGTGAAGCCCTGGAGCAGAGTGGCGCGCGTCAAACCGGATGGAAACTGCACCACCCGGCCCCGGCTGCCGCCGTCGATGACGGTCCTGTCGGCTCCGCTTACGGACACGAGGCGGATGCCGTCCACCTTGGGCCAGAAGAGGTTTTCAACGTAGATGCCCGGGTCCACCAGGATGGTCGTTCCCGGGGTTGCAGCCACCAGCGCCTGCTGGATGGTGGCATAGTGGGCCGGTACCTTGAATACCTGGGCGCCGGCCGGCCCGGCCAAGAGCCCGAGCACCACAGCGATTGCCACGATATGCATGTTCTTCATTGCTCTACCCAATCTCACTCAATAGCTGAACTTGATCCGGGAAATGACAACTTGCCTAGGCAGGGGCACGGACACCTTGCCGAGATCGAAGAGTATCCGATACCGGATGTGGCGAAGATTGCCTTTGGCCGCGAGTTTTCCGATGTCGGTCTCGTACGCGGCATATGGATTGCTCGAGGTGTTACCCGCAGGATACCACTGGGCCGGATCGGGGTGCGGCTTACCGTTCACGTCCGGAGAGCCCTGCCAGGCGATGAAGACCTTCTGCCCGGTGGCCGGTGGCACCTGGAAGGTGAGGTCATTGCCGCTGGTGACCTCGCCCGTCTGGGGATTGCTGGCATCGAATTTCCAGTTCAGGTTCAGAGATGACGCAGCCGTGTACCATGTGGAGTAGGCGTACGACTTTCCGAGGGTGGCCGGCGCGAACAGGCTCCGGCCGGTCACGGGTGTGGGATTGATGCTGGTGCTGTTCACCGTGGGGGTGCCCGTGAGGTCATGGATGATGATGTAGCCGTTACCCCCGTCGCCGGTGCGTGAGGGCGTGGGCGGGCTGGGATTGCCCTTGCCGCCCACGGCGCTCAGCACCGCCTGGGCGTCCACGGTCACCGAAGTCCCACTCAGCCAGATGGAGCCTCCTGCGCCCCCGGCGCCGTACCCGGCGCGGATCGTGGTAAGAGGCAATCCGGCAAGGGTGGAATGGCCCGTGCCGCCGCTGCCGCCGTTTGTGTGGATGGAGGCGGTGGACCGGACCGCGAAGGACCCGGCCACCTCGATTTCCACGCCGCCGCCGGCGCCGCCGCCCCCGCCGGCCACGATGTCATCCTTCGGGCTCGGATTGCCGGTGGTGATGGCTGCATTACCGCCGGCGCCGCCACCGGTGCCGGCCGTGGCCTGGGCGACAGCGTTGGGCCCGGTGGCCACGATCCAGCTTATGCCGAACTCGCGGCCGTAGGCGCCGATGTTGGAGCAGAGGTAATCGGACTGCACACCATTGGTCATGTGACCGCCGCCGTTGCCCGAACACCCGCTGCGCAGAATCGTGCCGCTGGGAAGCCCCCGGTTGCCACCGGTGCCGCCGCCGCAGTTGGGCTCGACCACGGTGATGAGGCGGTTGTCGGACTTGTTGAGATTCCCGCAAACAGACGCTTTGGGATAGCCCGGCCCCCCTCGCAGCTCCATGGGAAGGGATCCGATGGGACTGGTCGGTCTCGTATTGGCGACTCCGCCGGCCCCGGCCCCCGGCCCGCCACGGCCGCCGGAGATCGGCCCCACGTTCACGGCTTTTCCCGCCGGTGCGCTCAGGCCGCTGCCGCCGCTGGCGTCGATGACGCCCTCGATGATACAGTTACTGAAGGCTCTGAGTCGGATGGGATAGCTGCCCTTCAGAGTGAGCGTCGAACCCTTGGCAATCTGCAGGACGTTGAAGTTCCATTCCGACAGGCCCGAGGCCCCGGGCGGCCGGGTGCTCGAGTCCAGCGTGACCGGGCCGGTGACCAGGAGATCGCCGTCCTCGCCGTTGCCGCCGAATCCGTAGGTGGCAAACAGCCCGGGCTGCCCGCGCTGGGTCCACCCCGCCGTGGTGACGCCGAGCTCCTTCTGCTTCGTGTTCTTGAAGTCCTCGATGATGGGATTCGTGAAGAGCTTCGAGAGGGTGATATCCAGCCGGTTGGTCAGCTGGCCCACCGGATTGCTTCCGAAGGACCGGGCCACGAGGCCCTGAACGTGGACCTCGATACCGGCCAGGGCGTTGTGGAAGGGCAGAACGAGTGGCACGTTCGAGGGCGTGTTCCCCGAAGAAAGAATGACCGCCGGGAATCCGATGAGGATGTTGCCGAAGGGGCTGACGAAGGTGTCGGCCGTGGTCGGGCTCAGCAGCAGCACATAAACCGATCCGCTCAGGCCCGTGATGTTGAACTGGATGTTTCCCCCGAGGTAGGGAAATCCCATGATCCCCAGCTTCACCTGGCTGTGCTCGTCGCCGCCCATGTCCACCCGGGCACCGTTGCCGGTCCAGCCGTCCAGGTTTCCATCGAGAAACCGCGGATCCCCGTCCGGGTCCCGGGTCGCCAGGGGAAGGACGAGGGCACTCGAGCCGGCGTCGATGCAGGGGGATGCGCCGGCCAGGTGGTAGTCGAAGGCGCCGGCGAATTTCGGATCCCGGAACATGTCGTTCAGTCCGGGAATGCACCCGAAGTAGTCGCCGCCCAGGTTCTGCCACACGTCGTTGAAATCGATGGCCGGAGCCGCGCCGCTGCAAAAGATGCCGCCGCCGAACATGCGGACGGCTGACACCTTGTTACGAACGAGGATGTTGTTCTGAAACCGGCTGCCCGCGGCGCCGAAGCTGCCCATGCCGACGCCGCCGCCCATGGCCGTACCGGCGGACTCGCATGTATTGTCGGCGATGGTGTTATTGACGAGAAAGGTGGTGCCGCCTGCCACGTAGACCCCGCCGCCCAGGCTCTCCCGCAGGCCGCCGGCCTTGTTCTGGACGATGATGTTGCCGGTGACGAGGGGAGACGGCGTTCCCGTGAGCCCGAGATAGATACCGCCTCCCTGGCAGCGGTCCGGGCCCTCGCATCGATTCCCCTGGATAACATTAACAAGGATCTCGGGATAGGCGCCGTCCGCTGCGAATATGCCGCCACCCAGGTTGATCTTTCCGTTCTTCAGGACGTTTTGCAGGATGGTGTTCCCCTCGATGCGTGGAGAGTTCCACGCCTCGATGAAGATGCCGCCGCCCCGGTTCTGCACGAGGTCATCCCCCACGCACCCGAAGATCCGGTTGTCCCGGAGCGTGGGCGAGGAGTCGATGTAGACCCCGGCGCCCTCCCGGTCGGCCCCATTCATGATGGTGAAGCCCTGGAGCACCGTGGCCTGGGTCAGGCCCTTGCCGAACTTGACTGCCCGGCCGCGATACCCGGCGTCGAGGGTGGTCATGACAGCACCCCCCTCGGCAATGACCCGGATACCGTCCACCCCGGGCCAGATGAGGTTTTCCCGGTAGACGCCCGGACTCACCAGGATGGTGCTGTTGGGTTGAGCGGCATTCAGGGCCGCCTGGATGGTGGTGATCTCCCTGGGCACGTATTGCACCTGGGCTCCGGCCGTGGCCACGGCCAGGGCGGACGCTGCGCACACCAGGATCAGCAGACACCGGAGGCCTCGACTTCTGGACATGACGGATTGCTCCTCTCCTGTTTTCAAATCCGGGGACCGGCATCCTGTTCTGAAGTATCAAGACGTGTCGATCCCTGGCAGGTCGATCAGGAACGCCGGTACGTAGACTCATTGCATGACAGCGTACCTGAACGCCTCGATCCTCTACCTGGTTCCCTTTTCTCGACTGAAAGCCTCATTGGGCGGCCATGATTCGTAGCAGTCGGATCGGTGTCTATCGGCGGCGCAAGCAAGGCGCGACGACTGCCGCGTATTCGTGAATACGCAAAGGAGGAGCAACACAGCATGCGTCGTCGAGAGGCTCCGAGGCGGCTGCTACGAATCATGACCGGCCATTTTGACCGCGCACTTCACCTATCAAGTGGAGATGTATCTCCAGGATCATACTGGAGCCAGGATGTCGATGCAACAGGTTTTCCGCCTCGCGTCCGCTGCGCCGGAACTCGATCCGTTATATCCTGGACGGAGCCCCGCCTACCGTTTCCCGGATCGATGCCAGGCGAACGGAAACGAACAGGCGCTGTAAACTCTTTATTAAAAAGCAATTGAGGCCGGACGCGCCGGTCAATCAGCCGCGCTTCATCCAGGGGGGCGCTATCCGGATCATTGCGGGTAGTGATAGAATACGTTCGTGCTGAAAGACGGGGAGACAGATGATGCTGCTCCCCCATGATGTCCCACCGGATCCCGGATGGAGAATGAAGTCATGAGAATCCTGCTTGTCTTCGGCCTGACTGCTTTCCTGATCGCCTCCCCCTCCCTCTCCGCGCAACCCTACGGAACCGACCTGCTCGCTTCGACCACCGGGAGCATCCTGCTCAGGATCGGTCCCACCGGTGCGGTGAAAACCGTGACCACGTGGAAGGGCGGCCTGAACATGGTGGCCATGGCCAACAACAACCGCGACGTGATCGTGGCCCAGAGAACGTCGGCGCCGTCGATCCTGGTGGTCGACACCAACCTGAATCAGGTGGTGAAAACCCTCTGGTCCGGACCGCCCATCGCCGAGCCGGACTACTTGAATCCCACCCACACCGGCGACTACCTCGTTGCGAGCAACACGGACCTCTTCCTTCTCAAGCCCGACGGCAGCAGCATCACCACCGTGCGCAGCGGCTCCCCCTTTCAGAACCTGCAGGGCGTGATTCAGGACGTGGCCACCGGGCACTACGCTGCGGGCGACCTCTCGGTCCATGCCATCTTCATGGTGGCCGGCGACGGCGTCGTGGTCACCACGTACTCGCTGGCGAGCATGAATCCCTTCAGCATCACCCAGGATCACCGCGACGGAGCCCTGATCGTCGGCAACGGAGGGGGCCGCCGGGTGCATCGTGTGGACACGGGAATCGGCACGATCAAGACGATCTTCTCCGCATCCGGCAACTTCAACGCCATCTGCTTCGACCGCTGGAGCGGAAACGGCGAGATCGTCAGCGGGACCACCGTCATCTACCGATTCGACATCCACGGTACGGTCGTCACCACCCACAGGAACATCCCGTCGATCAACTCAGGATTGTGCTTCGACAAGGGAAGAAACGTGGTCCCCGTGAAGATCGGCTCACCCAACCACTACAGCATCGACCTGAACTTCCCCGGCTATACCGGGAAATCCTACGCGCTGGGGCTTTCCATCACCGGCTTCACTCCCGGCATCCCCATTGGCGGCCGTGTCATCCAGCTCGTGCCGGACGATGTGCTGGGCCTCAGCCTGAAAGGTGCCCTGTTTCCGCTGCTCAAAAACAACATCGGCGTGCTCGATACCTTTGACCGCGCCACGGTCACCCTGGACCTCCGCATCTTCCGCGAATTACTGAGGGGACTCCGGATCTGGGCCGTGGCCGTGGTCCTGGACCCCCAGGCCCCGAACAGCATCGGGGTGATCTCCAAACCGCGCGTGATCGTCATGGAGTAGGCGTCCGACTTCACGAACCCGCCAGCCTGGCGCAGACAAGGGCCCATTGCCGGACGAGCACGGGCAGGTCCTCGGACTCCAGTGGATAAGCTTCGGCCGTGCGCAGGGTCCCGTCGGGTCCGATGAACAGCACTTGGGATTTCAGTCCGCCCGGCCACTCGTGCGCGACGATCTTCACTCCGGCGGCCCCCCGGCTGTCGAGGGCCTTA
Source organism: uncultured Planctomycetota bacterium (assembly GCA_964485695.1). Classification (GTDB taxonomy): domain Bacteria; phylum Planctomycetota; class JAFGQW01; order JAFGQW01; family JAFGQW01; genus CAZAKZ01. The sequence continues at coordinate 84,583 of CAZAKZ010000003.1, forward strand.
CGGAGCTTCTTTCCCGCCTCGCTGCCGATACGATCCGGAACGGCCAGGACGATGGGTTCGCGGTACCCGTACTTCCGGAGGTGACCGCCGAGGTTCATTGCCAGAGCGAGGCCCTTTTCTTCCAGAAACGTCTCGGTGGCCTCCGCCTCCTTGTCGTCGTTGCCGGTACTTGCCGACTCCACCGGAGGGATCCAGAGCACGACCGTGCCCGCAGCGCGAAGGGGCAGGCCGCGCGTCGGGCGGTTCAGCAGGTCGCTGAGCTCGAGTTCCTGCCGCTCTGCGGGGTCCAGACCTCGGGGCCAGGGGCGTCCGAGGCGATCAAGGGGAATGCCGTCGAGGCGCTCGACCGTGGGGAACTGCACGCGAAAGGATCCGCGGCGAGAGGCGAAACCGACGTATCCCTCGACCGGGCTACCTCCGGGCGTTCGGTAAGAGCACATTGGCCGGCCATCGATGAACACGTGCACCTGATCCCCGTCCACCACGGCCTCGAGGCGGAAGGCGCATCGGGGAGGGTTGAACACCCGGGTCCGACGGGGGCTGGAGCCGGGAAGGTTCCGGTCGCGTACAAACCGCCCGTCAATGCGGCAGTCGACGCCCGTGATGTAGGTCACGGGGACGTCTGTCCCGGTCTTCCCGACGGAGCCCGGGTCGTTGCCGAGGTAGACCCGGATGTTCCGGTCCCGGCGCGTGTATCCGAGGACCAGAGCGCCGCTGAACCGGGCCGACTCCGGATGAATCTGCGCCCGGATCACGTAGCGGCCGCGCGGCAGCCACTCACGCGACCGCACGAATGAATGGCTATCGGCCGTGCCCGTCCCGGACCGCGACCTCTTGCGGCCGAGAATCAGGTCGCCGCCTGCATCAGCGAACCAGAGCCCCTGCACGCGACGCTTCTCGAAGTCGGTCAATCCGGTCTCCACCCAGCCGCGGGCACCGACGTGGTGCGCCGGGGAGGCGGGAAAGACCGGAAGATCCTCACTATCCGGCAACGAGATACGCGGCCTCGCCACCCTGGCGGCCAGGCGGTTGTGCTCCCGCGCCACGTGGGCCGCGGTGATTGCGTCTCCCAAACGGTAGTAGTGCCACACCGCATCCCGGTACGCCTTGAGCAGCGCCTTCACACCCTCGAGACGCGGCCAGAACGGCGCGGTCCCTGGCCCCGGCACCACGCGCGGGAACCGGCGGTGCGCCTCGCAGCGCAGCGCCCACGCGCCCGCCCGGTACCACTGGGCATGGAACAGCTCGGCGAGGCGGTCCACCAGGGCCGGGTCCCACTCGTCCACGGCCAGCGCCCAGCACCACCCTGCAATGCCGAGATCGTGCTCCCCCGCCTCCAGGAGGAGGTCGCCCGCGGTCCGGGCGTGGGCCTCCCCGAACCACGGCTCGGTGCGCGCGCGTCCGGGGATCCAGGTCGCCACGTCGGTGATGAGACGGTACTCGCGGTGCGGACTTTTTCCCCTGTATTCCTCGGTCCACGCCGCGGGCTTGAACCGGTTAAAATCCTTGATGAACTCGTGGAAACCGCCGGCGAACGCCTCGAAGTCGCCGGGACGGTCGTCCTTCCCGTCCCCGAAGTGCCGGAGGAAGAGCTTGAACCGGTTGCCGCGGTTCTTTACACAGTCCTTCATGAACGCCTCGAGGCAGCCCGCGAATCGGTCGATCGACAGATAGACGTAGAGCGCGTACCCCGCGAAGCCGGAATCCTCGATCCTATCCTCAATAAGAAACTTCAGCTTGGCCGCGGAACCGTAGCCGTTCAGGTAGGCGTCATTCATGCGCCCGAACACCGCGTGCTTTGTCCGGAACTTCGCATCCTCCGTGGAGGCGTACGCCTGTTCGGTCCAGGTGGCGCGCCCTTCCGCGAGCCACACTGGGATGCCCGGGTGGATGGCGGCGTCGAATCGCCGGGTGAGCTGGCGAGTGATCGCCCGGCCGAGGGCGTCGGAGGTGTTCCAGGCGAACCGGATGACGGTCTCGTCGCCGCGCTGAAAACCCGATGCCCACCAGCTGAGCGCAGCCTCGGACTCGAGGTCCGCGGGGGCCGGCACGATGCGGATCAATCCCGGCCTGTCCTTGAAGGGATCCTGGCCGAACCAGCCTGCGAGCCGGCCATGGTGCTGCTCCACGGTCTGCGCCGCTGCGACCAGGGTCTCGAGACCGCAGGTCGTTTCGATACGGTATCGCTTGCCGGGCGACAGACACGCGGCCGGATTTCCGATGGATGCATGCCGCCGGTTGAATGCGCGGTGCGGGGCCTGCGCCAGCTGGAGCAGTTCACTCAGATCCGGCAGGTCCTTTTCCGCCTTCCACCGCTGTGCCCGCAGCTTCTGCAGCGCCTCGGCCGCCCGGTTTCTCCCCTTTCCGGCCCCCGGAGGACGCGGCCCCTGCAGCTGTTTGAAACGCGCCTGGGTCTCGAGTCCATTCAGGCACGCGGCGATCCGGATCGCGGATCCGAGATCCCCCTTCGCCTCGGCCTTGGCCTGAAGAACGGCGAGCCGCTTCACCACGGGCCGGAACGCAGGCAGGCGGGGCTCCAGATGCACATTGAACACCGGGCCGAATCGCGCGCGAAGCGCCGGCGCATTCTCGAGCACCTCGAGCGCCGCCCCCGCCGCCCAGCGGGCTACGAGCGGAGAGGTGGGCCGGTTCTCGTCGAGGTCCTTGACCAGGGCCGCCAGATCCTGGACCGCCCGGACCCGCGCCGTGGCAATGCGGCCGGGGTGCGGATCCTCGGAGTTCCCGTTCCCCGAGGTGCGGACGGCAGCAAGGCGATGTGCCCAGAACCGGCGGTCAGCGTCCGTTGCCGCAGTGAGGAGGAGCTGCTCCAGGATCTTGGGCGCTTCCGGGTGGAGCCGGTACGCGTGGAGAAAGTGGGCGTGGAGGGCCTTGCCTTTCCTCGCCAGCTTCCGGCTGTCCCGGAGAAGGGCCCGCACCGAGGCTCGATCGGCCCTCGTTTCCTCCGGCACCGGGATGCGCAGATCCTGCGCCTGAGCCGAAAGGAGAAAGAAGATCACGAGGAGAAAAGAGGCGAATCGTTTCATCATCTAATTTTGCCGCAGCCCGCCGCGTTGTCAAAGCCCGGGGGGAAAATACGGTGATTCTCCTACTGGAATCCGAATTGTCCGGAACCTCTTTACTTGCGCGCGCAGATCCTGGAGAATCCACCGAGTTACCCCGTATGAAAGGTAGAAACCATGGAGCGGATCCAAACCGGTGGATTACTCCTCCTGGTGGCATTCCTGGTCGCTCCCGGCTGCATGCTTGTGGTTTCCCACCCGAATCACCCGGACTGGGACCAGGAACTGGCCGCTCTCGAAAAGGAAAAGGAGGCCTTGCCCCTGGGGGTCAGCTGCTTTGCCGTGCGCTGCAGTATGGCGAATGCAACCACGAACAAGAACGCCCGGATCGTGCGCGATGTGCTGAAAGAGGGCCCGTTCTCGATAAGCGACGGCTTCAGCCTGAAGGACGACCTCGTGGCGAGGATATCGGTCAAGGAAAGCGTTGAATACGGCCCCCTGCTGTTTCCCTGGCTGCTGACCGCATTCGTCATCCCCTGCTACGCGACCTATACACTGGGCCTCGAAATCAATTTCATGGATCGGGAAGACGAGCTCTTCAAGCGCTACGCGCGAAAGGCGAAGTACGATATGTGGCAAGGATGGGCGTTCTTCGTCTGGGGAATATGCGCCAGCGACATGAATGTGGAAAGCACCCTCGTGAGAGACATGGCGCGAGATGTCGTGAAGCAGATCTACGAGAAGGACTACGATGTCTTCAAGGCCTACGGTTCACGGGTCCGGAGGACGACGAGGTAAGGGATCGCCTCGACTCCATGAATACACGTATTCGTCCTGTCCTTGGGCCGGAATCCCGGTAGAATCGAAGCAAATCGTGAATCCCCCCGAAAGCGGAAAGGAGTCGACATGAATCCCCTGCCCTCCCTCCTCCTCCTCGCGTTCATCTCCATCCTCCTCGTCGCTCCGGCCGATGCCCAGCCGTACGGAACGGACCTCATCGTTTCCGATTACAGCGGAAACCTCTTCCGGGTCTCGCCGAAGGGCGCGATCTCGACCATCGGGAACTACGGCCAGCTCTGGTCGATCAAGATGGATCCCGACAACAAGCACATCATCGGAGCGGTCAGCACGGGGAGAACCACGGGACACCTGGTGCGTATCGATCACTCGACGGGTCTGATCACGACCACCATACCGACCGGATGGCTGTTCTTGGTCGAGGTGGATCAGGACGGCGACTACCTCGTGAGCCAGAGGGATGCAGCTGGAATTCAGGTCGTCAAGGTGAAACACGACGGTTCGGGGATGTCCACGATCGTCCCCGGCTTCTCGAGCGTCCCGGCGTTCACGCGCGACAGGACATCCGGCGACTGGATCCTCGGGGTGGGGGCGAATCAGCTCCTGCGCTACCCGCACGACTGGTCCGGCGTGAAGACCACGGTGACCCACAACAGCGTTTACACCTACGAGTTGACCAAGGACCCCCATCTCCCGCACATCTATCTCGGAGCACTCCAGCTGGCGCGATTCGATCCCGCATCGAACACGGTCACCACCCTCACGGGTAACATTGCGACAAATCTGGGCGACCGCGGACTCGTCACCGACCGATCCCCCGGCGCGGGCGGGGCCATGATCTACATGTCCTCGGCTTCGAGCACCGCTTCCTCCATCCAGCGGTTCGACCGAACCGGCGTGAACCTCGGCGTCTTCGCGTCCTTCTCGACCTGGGTGACCGGCATCGTGTTCGACAAGAGCAAAAACCTCGCCTCCGTGATCAAGACACCGCCCAACGACCGCTACCTCCGCATCAGCTTCCCCGCCGATGCCGGCAAGCCGTATACCCTGGCCCTGAGTCTCTCAGGATGCACCCCGGGCGTGAAACTCCCCGGCGGCCTGGTGATCCCTCTGGTCCTGGACAACCTCACGATCCTCACGACCAGGCAACCCCTGCCCCCCTTGCTCGTGAACAACCTCGGCATCCTGAACGCCTCGGGCGAGGCCGTTGCCACGTTGAGCCTCAACCCGCTGGGATCCGTCATCACGGGTGTCCGGCTCTGGGCGGCGGTGGTGGTCATCGATCCCAATGCTCCGCTGGGCATCAGCCAGATCAGCGAACCCGTGCTGATCATCCTGTGACTACCTGAAAAGTTCCTGTTATATCAGGAACTTTTCAGTAGTGTAAGACCACCCTCTCGATCCCAACCCGGTTCCACGGCTTCCCCTTCTCGACCTTCCCCGTATCAATGCGGATCCTGAACCGGATGTGGCGGAGTCCGCCTTTTTGTTTGATCTTCGAAATGTCGGGTATGAAGGCGTCGGGGCCCGGCGGAAACCAGAGATTCGGGTTGGGATCCGGCTTGCCGTTCAGGTCTGGTGCAGCCTGAAAATCGATGAACACCTTCTGGCCCTTGACCGGAGGTGTGAGGAAAACCAGGTCACCGCCCGGCACCACCTCGCCGGTTACCGGATCGTTGGCGTCGAAGAACCACGACGGATTCGCCATGCCGGAATCGTAGAACAGGGACACTGCCTGTGACTTGCCGTTTTCGGGTGGATCGTAGTACTCTCGCAGGGTGACCTGGCCGGGCGTGACCTTGGCCCCTGTCTGGACTGTCGGGGCGTTCCCACGGTCGCGGATGATGATGTAGCCGTCTCCGCCGTTGCCCGTGCGCGATGGATTGGGCGGCACGGGATTGCCGATACCGCCCGTGGCATCGACCACGGCTTTGCTCTCCACCACCACGGACGTACCGCTCAACCAGATGGAGCCGCCGGCGCCGCCAGCGCCGAATCCACCGGACACGGTCTTGGACCCCACGATTGTCGAATGCCCGGCGCCGCCGTTGCCCCCGGCGGCCAGGATCCGGGCCGTGCCCTTGAGCGTGAGCGTCTCGAAGCTGACGATTTCCACACCGCCGCCGGCGCCGCCGCCCGAGCCGGCCACGATGTCCTTGGCCGGAGTGGGGCTGGTCGTGGTGATGGAGGCATTGCCCCCGGCTCCGCCGCCCGTACCAGCCGTGGGATGTACGACTATTATATGTCCATAGGCCACAACCCAATTGACGCAGGGTTCGCGGCCGAAGTTCCGGATGTTGTAGCACAGGTAGTCGGTCTGGAAGCCCATGGTCATGTGACCGCCGCCGTTGCCGGAGCATCCGCTCCGGAACCCTGTTCCGAGGGGTAGCCCTCGGTTTCCGCCCGTGCCGCCCCCGCAGTTGGGCTCGACCACGGTGATGAGACGGTTGTCGGACTTGTTGATATCCCCGCATACATTCGCCTTGGGGTACCCCGGCCCGCCGCGCAGCTCCATGGGCAGGGCGCCGATGGGTTTATTCGGAGAGAGATTGGTGTCTCCGCCGGCCCCGCCGCCCGGGCCGCCGCTGCCCCCCTGGATCTTCCCCACCTGACTCGCGGGTCCGGCCGGTGCATTCAGGCCGTTGTGGCCCGATGCGTCGACAGTGCCCTCGATGACGCAGTTCCCTCGCACGTTGATCCGGATCGGATAGGCGCCCTTCAGCTTCAGGACACCGCCCGGGCCGATGGTGAGGGCGCGGTAGTTCCACGCCACGATGCCGTCGGGGCCGGGGCTCCGGGTGCTGGAATCGAGGGTCAAACCGCCCGAGAGGTTCAAATCTCCGTCTGCACCGGTCCCCGCGAATCCCGGCGCGGCATGGAGACCCGGCAGGAAAGGCCAGAAGGTCCAGTCTGCCGTGGTCTTTGCGGGATCCATCATGTTCTTGTTGAGGAAGGATTCGACGAGGCCGCCGACGGGATCCAGCACGGTGAAGCTCACCCGGTTGGTCAGGTTGCCCTTCAAAGGCCCGGTGCCGGGCTTCAGCACCAACCCTTGCACGTAAATCCGGAATCCTACCAAATGGTGGAGCGGGGGGATCGTCACCGGGTCCCTGCCGGGCAGAGCCCCCGAGGCCAGTGGAAAGGCCTCTGCGCCGATGAGGATCTGACCGAAGGGCTGAACCAGGGCATTGGCACGGTGCGGACTCCAGAACAGGTGATACAGGTACCCCGCCGGACCGGATACCTGGAAGAGGACGCGGTTGCCTCCCCAGGGGATGCCGGACCTCTCGAGGCGAGTATTGGAGAACTCGTCCGCGCCCATGTCCGCGCGGGCCGCGTTGCCCCCCAGGCCGTCCAGGTTGCCGTCCAGGAACCGCGGATCGCCGTCGGGATCCGGGCCCGAGGCCGCCGCCTCCGGGAGATTCAGGCCCGCGTCGATGAGCGGTGAAGTCGGAGCCAGGTGGTAATCCGCCTGGGCCGCGAACACCGGATCCACGGATCGATCGTTCTTCCCGGGCGAGATGCCCCTGTAGTCCCCCCCTGTGTTCCGCCACACGTCGTTGTAGTCGAGGTCGGGTCGGGTCGCGCCGTCCACATGGAGCCCCCCGCCCGCAGTGTTCCTCGCCACGATGTTGTTGAACAGCCGGCTGCCCGTGACTGCGCCCGGACCGAAATAGATGCCGCCGCCTGCCGCGGTGAATCCGGCCACGCCGTTGTCGGTCACGGTGTTGTGGAAGAAGAAGACGGGCAAGCCGTGGACGGCCGCTCCGCCCCCGCGACCCGCGGTCAGGGAAGTGGCCGTGTTCCGGGCCACGACGTTGCCCGTCACAATGGCCGAGGCCGTGGCGTGAACGTAGACGCCTCCGCCCTCGGCCTCCAGGATCCCGTTACAGACGTTGTCCAGGATCTCGTTGGCCTGGATCACCGGCGCGGCGCTGCCCGTCACGTGGATGCCCGCGCCCTGAGCGATCAATCCCTTGTCCAGGCGGTTGCCCTGGATGAGGTTCCCCTCGAGGAGAGGCGCACCTCCACCCGAGACGAGGATACCCGCCCCGGCGCTCTGGAGGGCGTGCTCCCCCCGGTTCCCCACGATGCGGTTGTTCCGAAGCGTGGGCGAGGAGAAGATGCGCACGCCGGCCCCGTCCCGGTCGAACCCGCCCGTGAGGGTGAATCCCTCCAGCACCGTGGTCCGGGTCAGGCCGGACGGGAACTGCACCACGCGCCCGAGGCCGCCGCCGTGGATGATTGTCACGGCCGGCCCCTCCTGGGCCAGGAGCCGGATCCCGTCGACGCGGGGCCAGAACAGATTTTCCCCGTACGTTCCCCTCTCCACCAGAATCGTCGTGCCCTGACGGGCGGCAAGGAGTGCCGCCTGAATCGTTACGTGCTCCGCGGGCACGCGGAGTACGTTGCCCTGGGCCGTGGTGAATCCGGAGACCACCACCAGTATCAAGGCCGATAGTCTTGCTGGTTTCATGACTCGATCCCTGAATATCAGTAATTGATCTGGACCTTCGAGACGACCACCTGCGGAGGCGGCGGCACCGTGACCGGGCCCAGGTCGAAGGTGATGAAGAAACGGATGTGGCGGATCTTTCCGCCCCTCATCTTCTGAATGTCGTTCTCGAACTTCGCAAACGGATTCTGCATGGTGTTCCCAGCCGGGATCCAGGTGGCCGGGTTGGGATCGGCAGCGCCGTTCAGGTCCGGGGCGCCCTGCCAGGCGATGAACACCTTCTGCCCCGTGGTCGGAGGCGCCTGGAAGGTGAGGTCGTTGCCCGGGATCACCAGACCGGTCTGGGGATTGCTGGCGTCGAAGGCCCATTGCGGGTTCGCGCCTCCGGCCGGGTACCACCTGGAATAGGCGAAGGACTTCCCGTTGTGGACCGGCGTGTACTTGCTGCGGCCCTGCACGGGGGCCGGGACAATGTTGTTGCTGGACACCGTCGGGTTGCCGGAGACATCCCGGATGAGCACGTACCCGTCGCCGCCGTTTCCGGAGCGACCCGGTACCGGCGGATTCGGATTTCCCAGGCCGCCCGTGGCATGGACCGTGGCCTGGGCCTGGACGGTCACCGAGGTGCCGCTCAGCCAGATGGACCCCCCGGCACCGCCGCCTCCGAAGCCGGCCTGAATCGTCTGAAGTGGTGTATTCGTCAGAGTGGTATGACCGAAGCCGCCGTCGCCCCCGCGGGCCAGGATGACGCCCGTGGGGCCCACCCGGAGCCGGCCGGCAGTGACGATCTCTACTCCGCCGCCGCCGCCGCCGCCGCCGCCGGCCACGATGCCGTCCTTCGGGCTCGGGTTGCCCGTGGTGATGGCGGCGTTGCCCCCCCCGCCGCCGCCTGTACCGGCCGTGGGAGACAAGACTCCGTTGGGTCCGGTGGCCACAATCCAGTTGATGGTGGGTTCGCGGCCGTAGGCGCCAATGTTGGAGCACAGGTAGTCGGTCTGGATGCCTTTGGTGGCGTGGCCGCCCCCGTTACCACTGCAGCCGCTCCGCAAGATCGTGCCCATGGGCATGCCGCGGTTGCCGCCGGTGCCCCCGCCGCAGTTGGGCTCCACCACCGTGATGAGGCGGTTTTCGGACTTGTTGATGTTCCCGCACACTTGCGCCCTGGGATAGCCCGGACCCCCGCGCAGCTCCATTGGAAGGGCGCCAATGGGATTGTTCGGAAAGGCGTTGGACAATCCGCCCGCGCCCCCGCCGGGGCCGGCCTCTCCGCCCGGCACCCTCCCCACCACCGTGGCCCTTCCTGGCGGACCGTTCAGGCCGTCCAGGCCGGAGGCGTCCAGGGTACCTTCGATGCGGCAGTCACCGAGCACGTTGAGGCGGATGGGGTAGGGCCCCTTCAGCCTCAGGGCCCCGGCATGAGCGATCTCGAGCGAGGAGAAATTCCACTCCACAACGCCGCCCGGATTGGGGGTTCGGGTGCTCGAATCGAGGACCCTCTGACCGTAGACTGCGATAGGACCGTCGTTCCCGGAGCCTCCGTACCCCAGGGTGGCGTGGAGGCCCGGTTTTCCCCTGAGGGTCCAGGCAGCTGTGGTGACTCCCGGTTCCATCTGATGGGTATTGTGGAATCCCTCCACGATGGGCCGGGAGAACCGCTTGATGAGGGTCATGTCCAGGCGGTTGGTCAGCTGACCCACCGGATTGCCGCCCACCATCCGGGCCACCAGGCCCTGGGTGTAGACCCGGGTCCCGGCCAGGGCGTTGATGAACGGTATCTGGAAGGGGACGGTCGCCGGCGCCGAGCCACTGAACATGACCACGGCCGGAAAGCCGACCAGAACCGAGCCGAAGGGATTGATGAAGGTGCTGTCCGGCCGGAAGCTCGAGACCAGGAAGCAAGGGGTGCCGGCCGGGCCGAGGACGTTGAACGTGACCCTCGCGCCCGGACCGGGAATGCCGGTCAGGGAGAGGCCCACACCGGTGATCTCGTCGCCGCCCATCTCCACCCGGGCGCCGTTACCCAGGAGACCGTCCAGGTTACCGTCGAGAATGCGCGGATCCCCTTCGCTGTCCTCGACGGAAACAGCCGGCACCAGGGAGTTGGAACCGGCGTCGACGCACGGAGAGAGAGAATTCAAGTGGTAGTCCCCGAGGCCCAGGAACACCGGGTCCCGGGCAATATCGTTCAGGCCGGGCGCGCAGCCGTAATAGTCGCCGCCCGTGTTGCCCCAGACGTCGTTGAAATCGATGGCCGGCGTCACGCCCTCGCAGTGGATGCCGCCGCCGAACCGGACGGAGGCGGAGACGCTGTTCCGGACCACGATGTTGTTGTGGATCCTGCTGCCCGCGGCGCCGGTCTTCCCCATGTGAAGGCCCCCGCCCACGGCGCGGACCAGGGAGATGCAGCTGTTGTCGGCCAGGGTGTTGTTGATGAGGACGGTCGTTCCGCCCTCCACGTTCACGCCGCCGCCGCGGCCCTCAAGGGATCCGTCGACCTTGTTCCCTGCGATGACGTTGCTCGAGACCACGGCCGAGGGCGTGCCCGTGAGGCCGAAGTGGATGCCGCCGCCGCGGGCCTGGTCGGGTCCCTTGCAGACGTTGTTCAGGATCAGGTTGGAGAGGATCTCGGGAAAAGCGCCGTCCGCCACGTACATGCCCGCCCCCTCGTTGGTCCTCCCCTTGTCCAGAACGTTGCCCAGGATGAGGTTCCTTTCGATGCGGGGTGAGGTGTAGGCCTCCACGTAGATGCCGCCGCCCCGGTTCTTGAGCACGTCCTCGCCCCGGCATCCCATGATCCGGTTGAACAGGAGGGTGGGAGAAGACCCGACGTACACACCGCCGCCCTCACCGTCACTTCCATTGGTGAGGGTGAAGCCCTGGAGCAGGGTGGCACGGGTGAGGCCGGGGCCGAACTGGATGACGCGACCTCGCAGGCCCCCATCCAGAATGGTCTTCTCGTGCCCGGCCTCGGACACGAGGCGGATGCCGTCCACGCCGGGCCAGATCAGGTTTTCCGAATAGGTGCCCGGCGCGACCTGGATTGTGGTGCCTGGCCGGGCCGCGGCCAGGGCCGCCCGGATGGTGGGCACCTCCCGCGGCACCAGGATCACCTGGGCGCCCGGGGTCAAGGCGAGGCAGGGCAGCGCCATGAAGATCAGGACAAGGACGCGGGATAATCGGTGATGGGAAGACATGAGTGCCTGCTTCCTCCTCCCCGGATGACTCCGGCTGGATACCCGGAACGAATGGCCTTCAGCAAACAGGGAACGGGACGGCAGGGCGTAGCCGGAAATTCTCTACCGTTTGCCCATTGACCGGACCTGCCGTATTCCCGTTTCCAAACACGGCAACGATCTCCATCCAACCCGGATTACCTGTCTGGAGACTACACGATACGCAGATTCGATTCAACCGGGTTCCCGGGGGAAAACGGATGCAGGGCACCCCTGTGGGGGTGCCCTGCGCAGGTTTCTTAGGATTAATTCAAGACGAAGAGCAGCGGCGGGGCCACCTGGCTGATACCGGAAGGCGCCTTTGGATCGAGGGTCACGGCCGCAGCCCACACTCTCAGACCCTTGGCCGCCAGGCCCAGGGGATTGGCATTGAGCCGGACGGTGGCCTCGCTGAACGGATCCAGGATCCCGATGTTGCCCGTGAGGATGGTCGGAATGGAACCCGTTGCCGTAATGGAAGTGAGGAAGTCCGGATTCAGGGGCAGAACGCGGCCGTCCGGCAGGGTCACGCCCGGTTTGCAGCCCAGAAGACTCAGGGCCAGCACGAAAGCCTTGCCGGCATCGCCCGGAAAGCTCACCTTGATGAAGCGGTCGTTGGGCGGGGTGATGAGGACCGGCGCCAGGTTTCGGCCCCGGTCGAAGGTGAGGCCCAGGCAGCTCCGCTGGCCGGTGTTGGTGAGGGCGCCGAGGTTGACGCCCTTACGGTCGAAGCGGCTGATTTGGCCGGACACGGGCCGGGCGTCACCGGTGTAGATCAGGGCGCCCTTCACACCCGGGGCCCGGTCCAGGGTCATGCAGTTGGGAGAGAAGCCGCTCTGGTTCACGACGGTGCGCAGGGAGAGGTTGGTGGGGTGGTAGGCCAGGATGCCGGGCGAACCGCTGATGAGGATATCGGGGAGCGCCGGATCCTGCATCATGCCCGTGGCGGCGGCGGGCAAGGGGACCGTGGTCACCAGGGTGCCCAGGTTGCGGTCCACATGGTAGAGTTTCCGGGAAAGGTCCCCGATGATCCAGTCCCCGGAGATCTTGTCCTCGGTGAAGGAGAAGAAGTAGCCGCCCGGGAGGCTGAAGAGGGTGTGGACGCTCGAGCCGTCCCGCTTGATCTTGAAGAGGTGGGAAGCGGTTGCACTGGAGGTGCCGTCAGCCACGATGTAGTCGCCGTCCTGGTCCACCTCGAGCCAGCTCTGGACCAGGCTCAGCGGCGCCCCTTTCCAGATGGTGGCCACCACGGCGCTGATGACGGGATCCACCCGTAGCAACTGGTTCGTGGCCGGAGCTCTGTTGATGGTGTCCAGGACCACGATCATCTTGTTGTCGCTGTCCACGGTCACCATGTTGAAGAGCCCGCCGTTGCCGAGGCCCGTGGCAAAGGTGGTGTTGACCCCGGCCGGCGTGGTGCGAACCAGGGTGCCCGAGCCGTGGCTCGAGATCAGGTCGGTGCCGTAGGGCTGGGCCGTCGCTGTCGCGGCGAGGGCGAGGCCCGTCAGGAGAACGAGTATCCAAATACCGGATGGTTTCATGTCCCTCTCCTCTCTCTATTCACGTCACAACGGAATCAAAGCACGAACAGAAGCGGCGTGCTGATCTGGCTGATACCCACGGGCGCGTTGGGATCGAGCACGACAGCCGCCGCATAAAGCCGGAGTCCCTTCACCACGTTGCCCAGAGGGTTGAGGTTCAGGGTAACAACCGCCTCGTCGAAGGCATTCAGAATCCCGATGTTGTTCACGAGCAGGGGCGGCAGGGAGACCTGGGTCGTGGCGATGGTGAGGTGGTCTGGATTCAGGGGAATGACCCGGGCGTCCAGGAGGGAGATGCCGGGCTTGCAGCCGGAGAGGCTCAGGGCGAACACGTAGGCCTTGCCCGCGTCGCCCGGGAAGCTGAGGCGCACGATGCGTTCATTGGGCGCTTTCACGAGCTCCGGTCCGAGGTTCCTGGACTTGTCGAAGGCGACGCCCAGGATGCTGCCGGCCCCCGTGGTGCCCACGGTGCCCAGGTTGGTGCCATTCCGGTCGAACTTGACGATGGCGCCGGTGGTCATGCCGGCGTAGAGGAGGGCTCCGGTCTGGCCGGGAGCGCGGTCCAGGGTGCTGGCGTTGGCCGAGCCGGCGCCGGTGACGATGGTGCTCACCTTATGGGTGACCGGGTGGTAGCTCAGGAACGTGGTGCTGCCGCCGCTGATGATGACCTCGTCCCGCTGGGGATCCTGGTTCATGCCCGTGGGAGGGGCGTTCAGGGGGATGATCGTTGTCATCTTCATGGTGTCGCGGTTCACGCGCACGATACTCCGGAGGGAGTAGTCCCCGATGAGCCAGTCGCCGGTGGTCTTGTCCTCGGTGAAGGAGAAGAAGTAGCCCGAGGGATCCGAGTAGAGGGTATGGAGCCCCGTCCCGTTGCGATTCACCTTGAAGAGGTCGCGCCTGTCGGCCACGATGTAGTTGTATTATCCAAGGACATATGTCCGGAAAATAGCCTTTGAACATGCACAA